>DATJWJ010000186.1:0-61525 GCA_035501355.1 Bryobacteraceae bacterium
ATCGAACAGCGTCGGCCCCTTGGAGCTGTAGCTGGTGATTTTGTCGTCGGATCGCTTCAACGTATCTACCGTGTTCATCGCGCCGACTGTAATGACGTACGGATCGTTTCCGGGAGCGTTGATGGTAGCGTATCCTTCCGTTCCCGCCGCATTGTTGCGTCCGTCGTTGCCAGCCGCGACCACCACCACGATGCCCGCCTTCCAGGCCTGCTCCACGGCCTGGCACAGCGGATCCTTAGCATACGATTCGTACACCGGCCGGCCCAACGACAGGTTAATCACACGAATGTTGTATTTCGATTTGAGCTGGATGGCACGCTCGATCCCCGCGATGACAGTGCTGTCCGAACCCTGCCCATTGGCATCCAACACCCTCAAATTGATCAAATTCACATTCGGCGCCAGGCCGCGCACGACGTAGTCGCTCTGCCAGCCGCTCGACGCAGAGCCGTCGCCCGCAATCAGGCCCGCGACGTGAGTGCCATGCCCGTAAGCATCCGATGCGCTCGGGTCTCCCGGAACGAAACTCTCGTTGTAGACTACACGGCTGGACGAACCCCGGTTGCCGCGCAAGTCCGGATTCACCGCACTCACCGTCGAAACGCCGCTGTCGATCACCGCGACTCCAACGCCAGAACCGTCCAGCGCCAAGGTCCCCACCGATGCCGGCAGGTTCAACGCCGTCATCCAGCCGTAATCCGGCGCGCCGTCGTAGGCCGTGGCGCGAAGCGGATGATCGAGCGTCATCGTCTCGACATCCGGATCGGAAGCCAGCAGATCGAGGTCTTTCGCACTCACCGCGAAGACCGAGGAACGAATCGAAGAAAAGAACCCCTGGTGCTGCGCGCCGCGCGCCACAAATCTCTTGAAGCCCGCTTGATCGGGGCTGGGACGGAAGCGCACAATCACCTTCACCGTATCTTGAGAAGAATTGTTTGATAATTCGCCGCGCCCGGTCTGGGCGAAAACGCCGGAGGTTCCTAGAACCAGCAGCGTTGCGGTGGATAAAATTTGCCGAGTCATGGGTGCCAAACCTTTGCATCCCATAAAGGCATGCCTCGGACCACTCGACGCCCTTGATTTCAGACCAGTTAGCAGCGAGTCGCCGCGCCCATGCGCCACAATGTCCGCTTGGCGTGCGACACTTTGTCTAGTCCTACAACGGCTGCAGTTCTAGCTGCTCAGAGCTTCCACTTAGTAACTCGTAGTAAGAAGAACTAATGACCAAGGGCCCAGTATTGACGCAAACCAGCACGCTCGGCGCGGGCTTCGAAACCAATTAGCATGGGAAGACAATGACTCCAGATCCCTACTTGCGCGCAGCCATCGAGCAGGCGCGCAAAAGCCTGGCTGAGGGCGGCCTCCCCATAGGATCAGTGCTGGTGCACGAGAGCCAGATCATCGGCCGCGGGCACAACTGCCGCGTGCAAACCGGTAGCCCCATCGACCACGGCGAGATGAATTGCCTGCGCAACGCGGGCCGTCTGCCGGCAGCCGTCTATCGGCGAAGCACGCTCTATACCACGCTGTCTCCGTGCCCCATGTGCAGCGGCGCGATCGTCCTTTATAAAATTCCACGAGTGATCGCGGGCGAGAACAAAAATTTCCTGGGCGCGGAGGACTATCTGCGATCGCAAGGAGTCGAGGTCGAGGTGCTGCAAGACTCCGAGTGCATCCAGCTCATGGCTGATTTCATACGCACCCACCCCGCGCTCTGGAACGAAGACATCGGTGTTTGATCCGGGCTGCTGTGTTTCGTTTTCGTGAATGGAGCTGCGGCTGGGGTTGATGACGCGCCGGAATTTTCTGCCAATTTCTTCTTTCGGAAGATTTTTCCGTGCAGCGATTGATTTTGATCTCAAGAACATGTTATAAATGGCGGGTCCCTGCACAGGGATGTTCGGAGGAGGGGGAATGTCTTCGGCTCCAGCCGCCTCGCCGGCTAAGGCCTACCCACCTGAAAGGCGGTTGCACAAGCGCTTCCCTATCGCCTTGAACGCCGACTATCGCATCCTGCGCAGAGGGCGAGTGGGTGGTTTCGGGTCGTCGCGAACGATCAACATCGCAAGCCGCGGCGTGCTGCTGGAGGCTGACGATTCGCTGGCGGTCGGCAGTCCCATTGAATTGCTGATTAACTGGCCGCTTCGGCTGGAAGGTGTTTGCCCGCTGAAGCTGGTCTTATCGGGACGAGTCATTCGCAGCGACAGCCACGGGGTGGCCATCGAAGCCCGGCGCTATGAATTTCGCACCGCCGGCATTCGCAGGCCCAGCGACCGCCCGCCCGATTTGAAGGTGCGGAGTTTTACAGGGTGACCGAGCCCCCCGGCGCCCCCACCATCCTCATCGCCGACGAGGACATGGGCTTCCTATGGTGGCTCGGCGAGCTGTTCAACGAATTGGGATACCGGTCCCTTCCGGCGTTGAGTTGCAGCCAGGCGCTGGCTCTGCTTAGAAAAAGCGGCCGGCAGGTGGATCTGCTGCTCATCAATCCCCGCCTCAGGGGAGCTTCCCGCTTGATCCGCACGCTGCGGCGCATGCGGCCGCTCAAGGTCGTTTTCATCCAGGACAACGGGGTCTTCGGGATAGCTGGTATCCAGCCTGCGGCCAGCATCGAGCGGCCGTTTGGATGGGCGCCCCTATCGCGCTTGGAATGGCGGCACAAACTGCAGCGGCTATTGAAGCAAATCGGAATCCGGGCCGCCAGCTAGAACATTCGCCTCTCCAGCTACATGATTTGCCGCCAGCCGCTGATCCACTTTGCTGCGTATGCGATCAGCACCGAACCCGGTATCTTAGTCCATTCGGAAAAGAAGAGCTGGCGTGAACTTGCATCTTTCCACCAGCCATTGGGATGATAAGCGGGATCTGGAGCCGGAACTGACAAGAAACGAATACCTGGACAAAACAATCGGAAGAGAATCACGCACCTTCGGGAATGGAACGAACTGGTCACCACGATGACGCGTTTCACGCCGCGCCGCATTAGTTCCCCTCGCAGCGCCAGCACTTCGCCCAGCGTGGACGGCTGTTCGTGAGCGAAAACGGCGAACAGGCTCCGTGGGTATCCTTGCTTGACCAGAAACTCAACCGCTAATTCGCCTTCCGGCCGCCCGGCATAGGGCGGTCCGCTGATCAGCACCAGCGGCGCAAGTCCCTGCGCGCCGATTTGGGCGCCGGTCAACACGCGCGGCCCCCAGAAGTCTCCGCCCATCACCACGGCCAGGTCGGCTGGCTGGCGCGGATCGGAGCATACCAGGTAGTTGCCGAACCAATTGAGAACCGCTTGCCAGCGGATCAAGGCGATCGCCGCCAGCGCCAAGGCGCCCCATAGCAAAGCTCGCCGGACCAAACGGAGCACCGGGCGAGGACGTGATGGCGCGATGCGCATTCCTGAAGCCCATTCTATCCAGCACCGGCGCCGCGCTCACGATTCCTGCGCGTCACGCTAAAATCAAACATGACTAAAGAAGAGATCATCCTCGCCAATCGCGACCATCTGTTCCCTTCGGTCTTCCACTACTACCAGGATCCGCTGGTCATCTCGCGCGCCAAGGATCAGTACGTTTGGGATGCGGACGGCAATCAATACCTGGATTTCTTCGGGGGCATCGTCACGGTCAGCGTCGGCCATTGTAACGAAGAAGTGAATCGCAAGTTGCACGCTCAGATCGACCGGTTGCAGCACGTCTCCACGCTGTTCGCCACCGAGCCGCAAGCCGCGCTGGCGAAAAAGCTGGCTCAAATCACGCCCGGGGGAAAGCTGACGAAATCATTCTTCACCAACAGTGGCACCGAAGCCAACGAAATGGCGATTTTAACTGCCCGATGTTATACCGGATCAACCGAAATCGTCGCGCTCCGCTATTCCTACCACGGGCGTTCTTCGATGGCCATGGGGCTGACGGCGCACTCCAATTGGCGGCTCGGTCCGCCGACGCAGGCCGGAATCGTTCACGCCGTGAACGCGTATTGCTACCGCTGCCCCTACGGTCTCTCTTATCCTTCCTGCGGCGTGCAGTGCGCGCGCGACGTGGAGGAAGTAATCCGCACCACCACCTCGGGCCGCATCGCCGGCTTCATCGCGGAACCGATTCAAGGCGTCGGCGGCTTCATCACGCCTCCCAAGGAATATTTTCCGATCGTCGCCGACATCGTCAAGAAGTATGGCGGCGTGTTCATCAGCGATGAAGTCCAGACTGCTTGGGGCCGCACCGGCGGCAAATGGTTTGGCATCGAGCAGTGGGGCGTCCAACCCGACATCATTACCAGCGCCAAAGGCCTGGCCAATGGAGCGCCCATCGGGCTGACAGTGGCGCGTCCTGAAATCGCCGACTCCGTGAAAGGCGCCACCATTTCCACTTTCGGCGGCAACCCCATCTCCACCACCGCGGCCAAGGCGGTGCTCGATTTTATCGAAGACCACAAGCTCTCCATCAACGCCGCCGAGGTCGGCGCCTATTTGCGCGAGAAATTCGTCGAACTGCAAGCCAAACATCAGTTGATCGGCGACGTGCGTGGCATGGGCCTCCTGCAGGCCATCGAGCTGGTGGAGGATCGCGAAACCAAGAAACCCGCGGTCGCGCAGACTCTGGCATTGATGGAAGCCGCCCGCGAGAATCGCATCCTGATCGGCAGAGGCGGATCCTACGGCAATGTGCTCCGTATTTCGCCGCCGTTAAACATCAGTAAAGCCGACGTCGACGAATTCGCGCGCCTGTTGGACGCGAGTTTCGTGAAAGCCGAGGCGTTGGCGGCCGCCTAGACGGCCCCGGGAAACCAATATGGACGAGCGCGCGTTTTATAAAGAATCGCAGACCACTAAGCCAGCCAGCTTGCATTGTCCCTTCTGCCGTACTTCGGAAAACTATGATCTGCGCTGGCTGGTTCGCACTAAATTGAACCAGCTACCGCGCCAGGCCGACGAGCGCGACCGCGCCAAGTTCGCCAAAGCCGCCAGTTACATGGTGCTGCTGGACGACAAGGTGATGTGCAAGAACATGCGCTGCCGCAAGCGTTTCGACATTTCCGGGATCAAGACCATGGCGTTTATCTAGCGGTTGACGGCTCAAATCGGTATGAAAATCGCCTTGTACAGAATGAGTCCCCCGATTACAATTCCGGCGGCCCACACGACCAGGCGAAAGCGCCGCGCAAAATAGAGTGCCACGGCGGTCATGGCCCCTATAACGGCCAGTAGGAGACCGGGGATGAACGGCTCAAAAGCTTTAAGTCCCGCTTCTGGTCCGAGTGACCACCGCAGCCGATAGTATTCTGCAACGGTCCTCAGGATGGCAATAAACAATATGCCGATGCCGGCTTGCGCAGCGCGTTCGGGAGATGGCCATTTCATTTCGCAAGCTTCAAAGCGGATCTAGAGCCATCGGTGTCGATATAAACGGCTGGCAATGCCTGCCTGGTCTGTCCCGATTGCTCGAACGAAACTCGCTATCTGTGCCCGGTCTTGCTCGCCGGCCCCGGCTCAGCCGAATCAAAAGTGATGTTCGTATCGGCGTTGAACTTGCGATAGCCGTCGTAAGTCACGTCGTTTTTGATCAACTGCTTCCCCTCGCGCGAGCGAAGCTCGAACTCCAGGGGCAGAAGATAGTCCGAATCGCCGATGCGTGTGTAGTCGTAGTCCAATACCAGCCCGACTTCCTGAACCGGAAAGTCGGCCGGAATTCCGTCAGCATGCAGCGTGATGCGGTGCACGAAATGTTTCTGGTCGTCGATGAAGATCAAGCCGTGATACGAAGTCACCAGGTCGAGCTTCCTCCCCGGAACCACGATGTGGTAGTCGGAACCCGAAGCCGCGACGCTGTATGAGTACACGTGCATCCTGCGGCCTCGCAGCGTGTAGAACCTCTCCCAGGTGAACCGCGCGTTGGCCTGCGGCCAAAAGATACCCTTCATCACCGAGCCGAATTCGCCTTCCGACGTGGCGCCACCCAGCTCCAGATGCGACAGATTCGAAGCCGCGCCGTTCACCATGAAAACTTTATATTCTTCGTGATGCTCGAAGTAGGTAAGCCGCTCGACGATCAGGTCCACGGAGCGAAATCCGCTCTTGCCGGTGTAGTCGACGAAACGTTGCGTGGTCTGTGTGCAAATGAAGTTGGGCAGGTTCTGCTCATGATTCAACGCATATTCGGTGGCATCGGCGATTACCTTCTTCTGCTCGGCCGCATCCGGATCGGGCCGCGGCTGGCCGGACAAAGCGATCGCAGCCGCTAAGACGCCGGCATAAAGCTTGCACTGCATAACAACATCATAAGGCCATTCGTAGCTCCCGCGCGCCAGCGCCGGCCAGCTACCATGAAGCGAAGATGGCCATCGAAATTCGCGAGCTGGGTCTATCCGATGCGGAGGCTTTCTGGCATATCCGCTTGGAAGCGCTGGAGAGCGAGCCTCGAGCTTTTGGCGCCTCACCGGAGGAACATCGCGCTCTGCCGGTGGAGGCAATTGGAAAACGCCTTGCATCCGGCACCGGAAACTTTGTGCTGGGCGCTTTCGTCGACGGAGTGCTCGTCGGAACCATCGGCTTTGCGCGCAACACCAACCGCAAGGGCTCGCATAAGGGACGCGTCTGGGGTGTATATGTGAAGCGCGAGCATCGTTCCGCGGGAATCGCGCGTGACATGCTCGCTGAACTTGTGCGGCGCGCGTCACGGCTGGCGGGACTGGAGCAGGTGATACTGACCGTAGGCGTGCACCAAACCGCCGCGCACCGCCTCTATTCCTCCGCGGGGTTCAAAGTCTTCGGCCGGGAACGTCACGCGCTCAAGATCGACGACGCCTACGTCGACGAGGATTACATGATGCTGGAAGTTCGCCGCTGAGCGCCCAGCGTTAGTAGCGCAAAGGGAGCGGCGCGCACCGCCATCCGTGTCAAGAACTGCTTCGCGCCGCGCTCCGTTTTGCGCGACTTCCTCAGTAGAAGCGCAAAGGGTGCGGCGCGCACCGCCATCCGTGTTAGGAACTGCTTCGCGCCGCGCTCCGTTCTGCGCGACTTTCTCAGTAGGCGCGCTCCAGGATGGCGCGAAAATCCACTTGCGCGGGCAGCGTCCCGAACGCCCGTCCGCCGTCGCCGGCCAATCGCGTGGCGCAAAACGCATCGGCCACGGCCGCCACGCTGTGCCGGATCAGCAGCGAGGCTTCCAGCGCCAGAGCCAGCCGCTCCGCCAAGCGTCGAGCTTCAACTTCGGTGGCCGCCTGCCGCAAATCGTTTTCCACCTTATCGGCGAACGCATCGAAGCGGCGGTCGACGCCGCGCGCCAGCGAAATCTCGTCCACCAGGCTCGCTACAGCTTCCGGCTCCTTGCGCATCGCGCGCAGAATGTCCAGGCAGATCACATTGCCCGAGCCTTCCCAAACGGAGTTTACCGGCGCCTCACGATACAGCCGCGGAAGGACGCATTCTTCCACGTAGCCATTCCCGCCCAGGCATTCCAGCGCCTCGCCAATGTGCGCGGGACCGGATTTGGAAACCCAGTATTTGGCGGCTGCCGTGGCCAGCCGCGCCATGCCATATTCCTGGGGGTCGGAATCGCGCGCGTCGAAAGCTCGCGCCAGGCGCAGCATCAACAAAGTAGCGGCCTCGGACTCCAGCGCGAGATCCGCCAGCACGTTTTGCATCAGCGGCTGATCGATCAGCAGGCGCCCGAAAGCGCTGCGATGCCGGGCATGATGGACGGCCTGCACCAGCGCCTGGCGCATCAGCGCCGCCGTACCCATCACGCAGTCCAAGCGCGTGTGCTGAACCATTTCGATAATGGTAGAAACCCCGCGGCCTTCCTCACCCACGCGCTCGGCCCAGGCGCCGTCGAATTCCACTTCGCCCGACGCATTGGAGCGATTGCCGAGCTTCGACTTCAAGCGCTGGATGTGAAACCGGTTGCGCTCTCCATCCGCAGTCCAGCGCGGCAGCAGAAAACATGTCAAGCCTCCCGGCGCCTGCGCCAGCACCAGAAACGCATCCGACATTGGAGCCGAGCAAAACCATTTGTGTCCGGTCAGCAGATATTCCCCCGCTCCGGCCGGACGGGCCAGCGTCGTATTCGCGCGCACATCCGAGCCGCCTTGCTTCTCCGTCATGGCCATCCCGATCAGCACGCCGGATTTCTCAGAGGCAGGCCGGTAGCGCGGATCGTAGCTCGCTCGCAGAATGCGCGGCGTCCACTCTCGTGCAACATCCGGTTGTTCGCGCAGCACCGGAACCGCCGAACACGTCATCGAAACCGGGCAGGTATGTCCAGCCTCGTTTTGCGCCGCCATAAACATGAGCGCCGTACGAGCAACGTGCGCGCCCTTTTTCGACTCGGCCCAGGGCAGGGCCGCCAAGCCATTCTCGATGGACAGCCGCATCAATTCGTGCCAGGCCGGATGAAACTCCACTTCGTCGATGCGGCTCCCAAAGCGGTCGTGCGTGCGCAGTACCGGCGGGTTCTCGTTGGCCTGGAATCCCCAGCGAATGGCTTCCTCGGAGCCGGCTCGGCGGCCGAAGTCCTCCAGCAGCGGCCGCATCCAGGCCGCCCCCTCCCGCTCGATCGCCTCCGACAGCGCGCGGTCAGTGGCAAACAGATTGTAATCAGTCAGCGGTGGCGCTTGGTTAGCAACTTGCTCCGACGGCTCGGCCTTGGAATCTACTGCCGCTTTCGACATATGTCCTCGCGGCTTCAATTCTAGCAATGCTAAATCCCGCCCGCCGCGGCAAGCCGTACACCAGTCGGAAATTTTTGCACCGGCTAGAAATTCTTGCCGCAAACATGGCGTCCAAAATAGACCTTCAGATCCAGCACGCTAGGCCTTTGTTAAACGTTACACAGGACTTAGAGCGTCGCTTGACGCCGCGTGCTGCATGGCCCAAAAACTGCCTCGTCGAAGTCGCGTTTGCATCCGGCCAATGCTTTTGGCCAATCCAAGCAAGGAGATGAAATGACAACGGAAGAGTACGGGAACGCATATCAGAGAGGCTACAGCTTGACGGTTCGGTTTCTGGTATCGCGCGGCCTGACATACGATTCCGCCCAGGAAACCGCGCAGGCGGCCTGGGTGAAGGGCTGGGAACGGCTCGGTCAATTGCGAGACTCGAAGATGATTCTGACCTGGATGAACAGCATCGCGCTGAACCTGCACCGCAGTTTCATGCGGCGCGAGCCATTCTTGCAGGCGCTGCCGGAACTTCCTACTCCGCCCAGAATCAATCTCGCCGCCATCGATGTCCGCCGGATTCTCCAAACTTGCAAGAAGAATGAGCGCCTGGTTCTTCAACGTCATTACTTGGAAGGCTATAAGGTTCAAGAGATCGCCCGCTCCAACGGCTGGACTGAAACAGCGGTCCGCATCCGCTTGCTGCGCGCGCGCCGCGCGGTCGGAAAACGCTTCGCAGCGTAGCCTCTCTCACGCAAAGAGCGCGCCGTCGGTTTGGGTTAGGCCAACAACGCGATAACTACAACCAACTCACTGAGCTTTGCGTCAACGCTGACGCATCGCTGTCTCCTTCTGATCCCGGAAGTTCGCCCCGGCGCTAAATGCCAACTTCGAATCCCGCCAATCGTTTCTAACGTAATACAAATTACCATCTAAAACCTGCCAGAGAATATTTTTTGCAATCCCATCGCAATCTGGTATACGATAGAACGTTCATACAGGACTAACCTGGATGGCACAGCTCTTTCACCGTAGTACCAACTCACTCGCCAATATCAGCATCGTCTCGGTCGTTCTCGGAGCGGGCTTGCTGCTTGCCTTCGCGTACTCGATGGACCGCGGCTCCTACATCACCGACGTTAAGGTCGTCAAAGAACAACCGGTCCCGTTCAGCCACAAGCATCACGTGACGGACGATGGCATCGATTGCCGCTACTGCCATACCTCGGTGGAAACTTCGTCCTTCGCCGGTCTCCCCGCAACCGAGATCTGCATGACCTGTCATTCGCAGATCTGGACCAACGCCGAAATGCTGGAGCCGGTGCGAGCCAGCTTCCGCAGCGGCGAATCGCTGGAGTGGACGCGCATTCACGATCTCCCGGATTTTGTCTATTTCAATCACAGCATCCATATCAACAAGGGCATCGGCTGCGCCACCTGCCACGGCCGCGTCGACCAGATGCCGCTCATGTACAAGGAAAACACGCTCTACATGAACTGGTGCATCAATTGTCACCGCAATCCTGAAAAATACGTGCGCCCACGCGACCAGGTTTTCAATATGGCCTACGAGGCGCCCTCCAACCAGGAAGAACTGGGCCAGAAGCTGGTGGCCGAGTATAAAATTCAAAGTTTGACCGACTGTTATACGTGCCACCGATGAACGATAAACCCGCTCTTGACCTAAACAAGATCCGGGCTCGGCTGGAATCAGCACAGGGTCCGCAGTACTGGAAAAGCCTGGAAGAACTGGCTGACACCGAGGAGTTCCGCGCTTATTTGGAAGACGAATTCGCGGGGCGATCTCCGGAGTGGCTCAATCCCGCCAATCGCCGCAATTTCCTCAAGCTGATGGGCGCCTCGCTGGCGTTCGCCGGCGTCACCGCCTGCACCAAGCAGCCCAAGGAAACCATCGTTCCCTACGTGCGGCAGCCGGAAGATTTTGTTCCGGGCATTCCGCTGTATTACGCCACCGCGATGCAGATGGGCGGCGTGGGAACCGGCCTGCTGGTCACCAGCCATCTGGGCCGGCCGACCAAAGTCGACGGCAATCCCGATCATCCCGGAAGCTTGGGCGCCTCCGATTATTTCCATCAGGCCTCGATCCTAACCATGTACGATCCCGATCGCGGCCAGGCCGTCATCCATAAGGGACAGATCGGTAGTTGGATTTCTTTTCAATCCGCGCTGGCCGTGGTGCGCGAACAGGCTCTGACCAAGAACGGCGACGGATTGCGCATCCTGACCGAGACGGTCACTTCGCCCACGCTGGCCTCGCAGATCCATGGCATTCTCAAGGAAATGCCCTCGGCCAAGTGGCATTCCTACGAACCGTGCGGGCGCCACAATGCCTACCGCGGCGGCGTGCTCGCGTTTGGCAAGCCTGTAAACACGATCTACCATCTCGATCAGGCCGACGTCATTGTTTCGCTCGACGCGGATTTCCTGGCTTGCGGTCCAGGCAACCTGCTTTACGCCCGCCAATTCGCCGACAAGCGCCGCGTCCTGACCAACGTCACGCACACGCCGCAGCCCAAGGAAGATTGGCAGGAGGGCTATCAGGCCGGCCCCATCCCGGCGCGTCCCAATCAATCGGCTTCATATGCGCCGGAAAACACCGGGCCGGTTAATTTGCCGCCGCAAGTGCAGGCGCAGGGAACGCCCCCGGAACAGACCACGCAGAACCGCTTGTACGTAATCGAGCCGGCGCCAACCCCCACGGGAAGCATGGCGGATCATCATTTCGTGATGCGCGCTAGCGAGGTGGAAGCAGCGGCGTGGGACTTGGCTGCGGCGCTCGGCGTGAGCGGCGCATCCTCCACCGGGAAGCTCAAAGAAGCCGCCGCCATCGCCAAGGACCTCGCGGCCCACAAAGGCGGCTGCGTCGTAATAGCGGGCGATCGTCAGTCCCCCACGGTCCATGCTTTGGCGCATGCCATGAACTCCGCGCTCGGCAACGTCGGCAAAACGGTAACCTACACCGACCCCATCGAGGCCAATCCGACCGACCAAATCGATTCTCTGCGAGAACTGGTCGCCGACATGAACGCCGGTAAGGTTGACACGCTGCTCATCCTGGAATGCAATCCGGTATATAGCGCGCCGGTCGACCTGAATTTCGGCGCTGCGCTAAAGAAAGTCGCGTTGAGCGCCTACGTCGGCCTGTTCTCTGACGAGACCGCGGATCAATGCCATTGGTACGTTCCCTCGGCCCACTATCTGGAATCCTGGAGCGACGTGCGCGGTTTCGACGGGACGGTCAGCTTCGTGCAGCCGCTCATCGCACCTTTGTACGGCGGTAAGACCGGGCACGAAGTAATCTCCACTCTGGCGGGCGATCCCGGCAAACTACCCTACGATATCGTGCGCGCCTATTGGCGGACTCAGAGCAACGCTGCAAACTTCGACATTTTCTGGTCCAAGGCGCTGCACGACGGCGTGGTTCCCAACACCGCGCTGGCAGCCATCAACGTCACGCCCAAGACGCCGCCGGCCACGCCGCCTAAAACCGGCTCGGGTCTCGAAGTCATGTTCCGCCCCGACCCAACCATCTGGGACGGCTCGTTTTCGAACAACGGCTGGATGCAGGAACTCCCCAAGCCTGCAAACAAGATGACTTGGGACAACGCTGTGTGGATCAGCCCCGCGCTGTCCCAGCAAGCCAACCTCAATACCGAGGACGTGGTCGAACTGAAATATCAAGGCCGCACCGTCACCGGCCCGGTGTGGATCATGCCCGGACATGCCGACAACGCCGTGACCATCCATCTCGGCTTCGGCCGCACGCACGCCGGCCAGGTGGGCAACGAAGTCGGCTTCAACGCCTATTTGCTCCGCACATCCACCGACCCGGATTCCGGTTTCGGCCTGGAGATGCGAAAAGTAGGCAGCGGCCACAACTTCGCCACCACGCAGCACACCCAGACCATGGAGGCAACCGCGCCGGTTCGCGCGACCACGCTCGACGAGTACAAGAAGAAACCGCAATTCGTCGAGATCACCGAGCAGGACAAGCCGCTGCCGCAGTACCTGACCCTGTATCCCGATTACCGCTACCAAGGCTA
This sequence comes from Bryobacteraceae bacterium, assembly GCA_035501355.1. Classification (GTDB taxonomy): domain Bacteria; phylum Acidobacteriota; class Terriglobia; order Bryobacterales; family Bryobacteraceae; genus Palsa-89. The sequence goes on from DATJWJ010000186.1 coordinate 12,711, forward strand.
CAAGTGGGGCATGACCATCGACCTTAACGCTTGCGTCGGTTGCAGCTCCTGCGTGGCCGCTTGCCAGGCCGAGAACAATATCGCAGTGGTCGGCAAGCTCGAAGTTGCCCGCGGCCGCCACATGCATTGGATTCGCGTGGACCGCTACTTCAAGGGCACTTGGGACAACCCCGAGCTGTACTACCAGCCAGTTCCCTGCATGCAGTGCGAGAACGCGCCTTGCGAGCTGGTGTGTCCGGTTGCGGCCACCGTGCATAGCGGCGACGGCTTGAACCAGATGGTTTACAACCGCTGCGTGGGAACCCGCTACTGTTCCAACAACTGCCCCTACAAAGTTCGCCGCTTCAACTTCCTGCTGTATTCGGATTGGAATACGGAAAGCCTGTACGGCCTTCGCAATCCCAACGTCACCGTGCGCAGCCGCGGCGTGATGGAAAAATGCACCTATTGCGTCCAGCGCATCAATGCCGCCAAAATTCTATCCGAGAAGGAAAACCGGCGCATCAAAGACGGCGAGATTGTTCCGGCTTGCGTGCAGGCCTGTCCCACCCAGGCCATCGCGTTCGGAGATATCAACGATCCCAAGAGCCGTGTCGCGCAGCTCAAGGCCCAAGCCCGTAACTACAGCTTGCTTGAAGACTTGAATACCCGGCCCCGCACCACCTATCTCGGTCGTCTGCGGAATCCGAATCCGGAGCTGGAGAAAGGATAGCCCCGTGAAGATCGAGGAATTAGAGCAAAGAGCGATCGACCCCGGCCCCGATAAGATCATCGCGCCGGGCTTCAACAACGCCACCGTCACCGATAAGATCGCGGGCGTCGTCCTGCAGCCCATCCAGAAGACCCCGCGCCAGTGGTGGATCACGCTGCTGATCGCGTTCATGATGCTGCAGGGCCTGGTGGCCGGGTCCTTCTGGCTGTTCTACAAAGGCGTCGGAGTTTGGGGCATCGTCATCCCCATCGCCTGGGGCTACGCGATTGTCAACTTCGTGTGGTGGATCGGTATCGGCCACGCCGGCACGCTGATCTCGGCCATTCTCCTGCTCCTCAAACAGGACTGGCGAACGTCCATCAACCGTTTTTCGGAAGCCATGACGCTGTTTGCCGTCGCCCAGGCCGGTATGTTCCCCATCCTGCACATGGGGCGTCCGTGGCTCGGTTACTGGCTGATCCCCTATCCCAGCTCGATGTGGTTGTGGCCGCAGCCCCGCAGCCCGCTGGTGTGGGACGTGTTCGCGGTCACTACCTACCTGACCGTCTCCCTGATTTTCTGGTTCATCGGTTTGATTCCCGACCTGGCCAGCATGCGCGATCGCGCCAAGAAAAAATGGCAACAGCTCACCTTCGGAATGCTCGCCATGGGCTGGCGCGGTTCGGCCAAGCACTGGTCGCGCTATCAAATGGCTTATTTGCTGTTGGGCGGTTTGGCCACGCCGCTGGTGGTCTCGGTTCACACGGTCGTCAGCTTCGACTTCTCCATCAGCCTTCTGCCGGGCTGGCACACCACCATCTTCCCGCCTTATTTCGTCGCGGGCGCGATTTATTCCGGATTCGCCATGGTGTTGACGCTGGCCATCCCGACGCGCAAGTGGTTCCATCTGGAAGACCTCATCACCATGCGCCACCTGGATGCCATGGGCAAGCTTATGCTCGGCACCGGGCTGATCGTGGCCTATGGCTACATGATGGAAGCGTTCATGTCCTGGTACAGCGGCAATCCGCACGAAATGTTCATGTACATGAACCGCGCCACCGGCCCGTATCGATTCTTCTTCTGGATGCTGATCCTCTGCAATATTCTGATCCCGCAGTCACTGTGGTCCCGCAAGGTGCGGCAAAACGTTCCCCGGCTGTTCATCGTTTCCATCGTCGTGAACATCGGCATGTGGCTGGAGCGGTTTATCATCGTGATCACCAGCTTGCACCGCGATTTCTTGCCGTCCTCCTGGGGCATGTACTACCCCACCATGTGGGATTGGGCCGTGCTGACGGGAACCATCGGATTCTTCCTGTTGTTGATGACGCTGTTCGTTCGCGTATTGCCCTCCATTTCCATCTTCGAAGTGCGTGAAGTTTTGCATCATCTGGCCCCGCATACTTTAGAGGACGAGGGTCTAGCGCCGCAACCGGGCGGGGGAGATTGAACCATGAGCGAAACCTTCTGGGACAGGCACGGTTTGCACGGTATCATGGCTCGTTTTGAAGAGCCCGAGCAGTTGCTTGAGGCGGCCGAAAAGGCTTACGGCGCCGGCTATCGCAAGATGGATGCATATTCGCCCATGCCCATCGAAGGCCTGGCGGAGGCCATCGGCTTTACACGCCACTGGGTTTCGTTGGTCGTCCTCGTGGGCGGGTTGGCGGGCTGCGTCGGGGGCTTTACGTTGCTCTGGTGGATCGCCGCGGTCGCCTATCCGCACAACGTCGGTGGCCGCCCGTTCGTGAGCTGGCCTATGTACATTCCCATCACGTTTGAATGCACCGTGCTCCTGGCCGCATTGAGTTCCGTGGTCGGCATGTTGGCGATGAACAAGCTGCCCATGCCGTATCACCCGGTTTTCAATCTGCAATCGTTTGCCGAACGCGCCTCCATCGACCGGTTTTTCCTGTGCATCGAAGCCGACGATCCGAAATTCGACCGCCTTCAAACGCGCGCGTTCCTGGAGCAACTGAACCCGGAAGAGGTGGCTGAAGTTGAGAAATAGGATTCTTATCGCGGGTGGTTCGCTCCTGCTGCTGGCTCTGACGGCGTGCCGCCGCGACATGCAGGATCAGCCTCGCTACAAGCCATTGGCCGCCAGCGACTTTTTCAGCGACCATCGCTCCGCGCGTCCGGAAGTGGAGGGAACCATCGCGCGCGGCCAGCTTCGGATCGACGAGGCGCGCTACACCGGCAAGATAGCGGGCGAGGACATCACCGAGTTTCCGATTCCCATTACGAAAGCCGATATCGAGCGCGGCCAGGCCCGCTTCAATGTTTATTGCACCCCCTGCCACGGCCGCTTGGGCGACGGCAACGGCATGGTGGTAATGCGCGGCTTCCGCCAGCCGCCCTCCTATTACAGCCAGCGGCTCATGCAGGCACCGGTCGGCCATTTCTACGATGTCATCAGCAACGGATTCGGCGCCATGGCCAGTTACGCCTACCGCGTGACCACCGACGACCGCTGGCGCGTCATCGCTTATATCCGCGCTCTGCAGTTGAGCGAGTCGGCCCAACTCAGCGATGTGCCCGCCGATCAACGCCAGAATCTGCCGGTGGAACCGGCGCTGCGAAATTCCGGTGAGCCCGGCGACGTCCCCGTCCCGGCACCCGTGCTTCCCCCACCCGCCCCCGGCACTCCAGGAGCCAACCGATGACCCCCAACGAAGCTTATCGTCCTCAAATGGACCGCTTTCAACGCAATGCGCTCATCGTTGGCGTGATCGCCCTGGCCGTCAGCGTGCTTGGCCTCGTCCAGAACGCCACGCATTTCTGGCAATCCTACCTGTTTGGATTCATCTTCTGGGCCGGCCTGGCGCTAGGATGCCTTGGGATCTTTTTCCTCCATAACGTGGTCGGCGGAAATTGGGGCGTCGCCATCCGGCGCTTTATCGAAGCCGGTGTTCGGACTTTGCCGCTTGTCGCGCTCGCGGCGATACCGGTTCTGTTCGCGGTGAAAATGCTCTATTCCTGGACCAATCCCGAGGTGCGGGCGCACGACTTCGCGGTCGGCCACAAAGCCGTCTACATGAACGTGCCGTTCTTCATCGCGCGGACGGTCCTCTACTTCCTGATCTGGTTCTTCTTCGGCTACCGCATTCTCCGGATGGCCAACGAGCATGATCGCACCGGCGATCCCGCATTGTTCAAAAAAATCAAAGGCGCCAGCGCCCCGGCATTGCTCATTTTCGTGGTCTCCACCACCTACGCCTTCATCGACTGGATCATGTCGCTCGAACCCGACTGGTATTCCACCATCTACCCGTGGATGTTCACCGTCGGCCAAGTGGTGCTGACATTCGCTTTCATGATCTCGCTCCTGGTGCTGCTCTCCAGGCGCGAGCCCTTCATCGGCTTCCTGAAGCCGGCGCATTATCATGACTTGGGCAACCTGCTGCTCGCTTTCACCATGGTATGGGCCTACATGTCCTTTGCGCAGCTCCTGATCATCTGGGCCGAGAACCTGCCGGATGAAATTCCCTGGTACATCCGGCGTTTCAGCGGCGGCTGGGGATACTTGGCCTGGTTCATCTCCATTTTCCATTTCTGCATTCCTTTTTTCCTGCTGCTAATGCGCTTCATCAAACGCAATGCTAACTTCCTCCGCACGCTCGCCATTTGGATCATCATTGTCCGCATCGTGGACGTATTCTGGATCGTCGAGCCGGCCTTCCGGCAGCATGGGCTGGAAGTTTATTGGACCGACCTTGCGGTTCTGATCGGTCTGGGCGGAGTCTGGCTGTGGGCTTTCGTCGGCAACCTGAAAGCGCGCCCGCTGCTGGTCCCTAGCGACCCGCGCAATACTTACTCGCGCGTCCAGGTACGTGCACATTAGTTATGGATCACCAGAACGAACATCCCACCAACGGAACCGGACACGAGACCAAAGAGGTCAGCGTACCGCTCATCTTCGCGGCGTTGAGCGCGTTGATCATCGGCGCGTTCCTGGTCTCGCTGCTGGCGGTCGGCATCTTCCAGTTCTTCAAAAACACCTATCATCCCGATGAAAAAGCCAAGGCCAGCCAGCAGGTGATCCCGCCGTCGCCGCGCATCGACGCCCACCCTTCGGAAGAATTGCAGTCCATCCGTGCGCACGAAGACCATATTCTGAACAGCTACGCGGTACTCGATCCGAAACAAGGCATCGTGCGCATTCCAATCGATCGCGCCATCGACATGCTCGCTCAAAAGGGCCTGCCGACGCACAATTATCTGGACGACATCCTGGCCGGCCGCAAGGCGCCGGTGGCCGCCCAGCCTACTCCACAGTCAAAATTGCAAGGAAGCATCAATGTCCGGTAAGAGAATTTGTATCGCCGCATCCATTCTAGCCGCCGTTTTCTCGGCTACCGGCGCGGCCCAGCAGTATGGCCTGCCCGCCATGGTGCGCGGCGTGGGAATCGATCAGAATCTGAACGCGCAGCTCCCGCTCGAGTTGACCTTTCGCGATGAGACCGGCCAAACCGTGCGCCTGGGCCAGTATTTCCGCCAAAAGCCGGTGGTGCTGGCGCTGGTGTACTACGAGTGCCCCATGCTCTGCGACATGGTCCTCAATGGCCTCACCCATAGCATGGAGCAGATCTCGCTCAACCTTGGAACCGATTTCGACGTCGTGACCGTCAGCTTCAATCCCCACGAGACTTGGCAGCTGGCCGCCGCCAAGAAAGCTAACTACGTCGAAAAGTATCAGCGTCAAGGCGCCACCCAAGGCTGGCACTTCTTGACCGGCCAGGAAGACAACATCAAGAAGCTCGCCGACACCGCCGGCTTTCACTATAAGTACGATCCGATCACCAAACAGTACGCCCACGCCAGCGGCATCATGATCATCACGCCGGAAGGAAAGATCTCCCGCTACTTCTACGGAATCGACTACAAGTCCAAGGACCTGCGCCTGGGCCTGGTGGAAGCCTCCCAAGACAAGATTGGTAACTTCGCCGATCAGGTGCTGCTATTCTGCTTCCACTATGACCCCATGACCGGCAAATATGGCCTGGTGATCGCCAACGTCACGCGCGTGCTTGCCACGGCCAGCGTGCTCGCTTTGGGCGGCATGATCTTTTTCTTCCTGCGGCGCGAACGGCATGACAACCACGGGAGGCCAGTCTAATGCAGGTACCGCTCTTTCCCGAAGCGGCCTCTTCCATAGCCCGCCAGGTCGACTATCTGTACGCCTACCTGAGCGTCGTCACCATCGTGATGACCGGCCTGATCTTCGCCGTGGTCTTTTTCTTCGCCATCAAGTACCGCCGGAAATCGCCCAACGAAACTCCGCGGCAGATTCACGGCTCGCTGGTGCTCGAAATAACCTGGTCCATCATCCCCTTCATCGTGATGCTCAGCTTTTTCTGGTGGGGCGCGGAGATCTTTTTCGCCAATGCCTCGCCGCCTTCCAACGCCATGGACGTGTACGTCGTCGGCAAGCAGTGGATGTGGAAGATCCAGTATCCGGAAGGCACGCGCGAGATTAACGAACTGCACGTACCCATCGGCCGGCCGGTGAAGCTCACCCTGGCCTCTGAAGACGTGATCCACAGTTTCTTCATCCCCGCCTTCCGCATCAAACATGACGTCGTGCCCGGCCGCTACGACACCATGTGGTTCACCGCCACCAAGCCCGGCCGCTATCACATCTTTTGCGCCGAATATTGCGGAACCGAGCACTCCGGCATGATCGGATGGGTCACCGTCATGAACGACAGCGACTATGAGAATTGGGTGGCCAGCGGGGGAACGGAAGGTTCCATGGCGCAGCAGGGCGAACGGCTCTTCGAGCAGTACGGCTGTTCCACTTGCCACCAGACCGAGCAGCAGGGCCGCGGGCCTAATCTGCGCGGCCTCTACGGCTCGCGTGTCCAGTTGAGTGATGGGCGTACGGTTTTGGCCGACGATTCCTTCATTCGCGAATCCATTTTGAATCCCAATGCGAAAGTCACGGCCGGCTATCGGCCGGATGTGATGCCGACCTTCCAGGGTCAGGTTAGCGAAGAGCAGTTGCTGCAGATGATCGTCTATATCAAGTCTCTGGCGAACCCTGGCGCGCCGGCCAGTACGGGTGGAAGACAATGAGTACCGCACTACAAACACCAGAAGTAGCAGAAACTCCGAATTATCTAAATTCGGAGTACGGCTGGAAGTCCTGGCTCTTTACCAAAGACCATAAGCGCATCGCCGTCCTTTACATCATCTCGATCACCGTCATGTTCTTCATTGGCGGTATCTTCGCCTCGCTCATCCGCATCGAGCTTCTCACGCCCCAAGGCGATCTGGTCAATTCCGACACCTACAACAAGTTCTTCACCATGCACGGCATCGTCATGGTGTTCTTCTTTCTCATACCATCCATTCCAGCCACGCTCGGAAACTTTTTCTTGCCCATGCAGATCGGCGCCAAGGACCTGGCCTTCCCGCGCATCAACCTGCTGAGCTGGTATATCTACATCGCGGGCGCCATTTTTGCTCTTTCCGCCATCGTCCTGGGCGGCGTGGACACCGGCTGGACCTTCTACACGCCTTTCAGCAGCACCTATTCGAACACCTTCGTGATTACCGCCGCCGTCGGCGTTTTCATCGCCGGCTTCTCCTCCATTCTCACCGGGTTGAACTTTATCGTCACCGTCCACAAGATGCGTGCGCCCGGCATGACCTGGGGCCGCTTGCCGCTGTTCGTGTGGGCCAACTACGCCACCTCGCTCATCCAGGTTCTGGGAACGCCCGTGGTCGCCATCACACTGGCTTTGGTCGGCCTCGAGCGCGCCTTCCACATCGGAATTTTCGACCCGGCCATCGGTGGCGATCCCATCCTGTTCCAGCACATGTTCTGGTTCTATTCGCACCCCGCCGTTTACATCATGATTCTGCCCGGCATGGGCGTCATCAGCGAATTGGTAACCTGCTTCTCGCGCAAGAGCATCTTCGGCTATTCATTCATCGCCGCATCGAGCCTCGGCATCGCCATCATCGGCTTCCTGGTCTGGGGCCACCACATGTTCGTCACCGGCATGTCGATGTATGCCAGCCTGTATTTCTCGCTCCTGACCATGCTGGTCGCGGTTCCCTCCGCCATCAAGGTGTTTAACTGGACCGCCACCATGTTCCGCGGCTCCATCAGCTACGACACGCCCATGCTCTATGCTTTCGGCTTCATCGGGCTGTTCACCATCGGGGGTTTGACCGGCTTGTTCCTTGCTACCTTAGGAGTGGACGTGCACGTGACGGATACTTACTTCGTCGTGGCCCACTTCCACTACGTCATGGTGGGCGGCATGGTGCTGGCCTACCTGGGCGGCATGCACTTCTGGTGGCCGAAGATCACCGGCCGAATGTATCCGGAAGGGTGGGCCAAGTTCGCGTGTCTGCTGGTATTCGCCGGATTCAATCTCACGTTCTTCCCGCAGTTCATCACCGGCTACCTGGGCCAGCCGCGCCGCTATCATGCCTACGCGCCCGAGTTCCAGGTGCTCAACGTCATGTCCACCGCCGGAGCTTCCGTGCTGGGCCTGGGCTACGTGATTCCGCTCATCTATTTCCTGTGGTCGATGAAGTACGGTCCCAAGGCCGGCAATAATCCCTGGAACGCCAAGGGCCTGGAATGGCAAACCACTTCGCCGCCGCCCACATTTAATTTCGAACAGACCCCAATTGTGACCGAGGACGCTTACGCCTACGGCAGCGAGAGCGCTCCTGAGGAGGCCCATCATCATGACTGAACCGCACAGCGCGGTTGCCGAGCACGCTGAGCACTCGCCCTATCTCCGCCATCATTTCGACAACATGGAGCAGCAGTTTGACTCCGCCACGCTGGGCATGTGGGTTTTCCTGTTGACTGAAATCATGTTCTTCGGCGGCATGTTCGGCGCCTATACGGTGTACCGCTCCATGTACCCCGAAGCATTCGCCAGCACCAGCATGCACATGAACCCTGCCTTCGGCGCGGCCAATACCGCCGTGCTGATCGTCAGCAGCTTGACCATGGCTCTGGCGGTAAGGTCCGCGCGCCTCGGGAAGCAGCAAGCTCTCCAGATGTTCCTGATCCTTACCATGATCTTCGGTATCGCGTTCCTGGTGATCAAGGGCTTTGAGTATCACGAGCACTGGGTGGATATGAAAGTGCCGCTTTTCAGCGGGCACTGGGATTACAGCAACACTCCGGAGTTTCCGCACCAGGCGCAATACTCGCATCAGGCGCAGATTCTGTTTTGCTTCTATTTCTTCATGACCGGCTTCCACGCCTTGCACATGTTGGTGGGCGTCGGCCTGATGACCACCATCCTCATGATGGCGCGCCGCGGTATCTTCAGCACGAATTACTTTACACCGGTTGAAATCAGCGGCCTGTATTGGCACTTCGTCGACATCGTCTGGATTTTCCTGTTCCCGTTGCTCTATCTGATCGGAAACGCGAGGAAGCTTATCTGATATGCATTCAGTACCAAGCGTTCGAACCTACGTCATCGTCTGGGCGACCCTCACGTTCTTTACGTTCGCCACTTACTACATTGCCCAAATCGATTTGGGCCAGTGGAACATCGTGATCGCGCTGCTGATCGCCTTCTTCAAGATGTCGCTGGTGATCTTTTTCTTCATGAACCTCAAGGCCGAGAGCCCGCTCACCAAGCTGTTCGCCGCCGGCGGATTCTTCTGGATGATCCTGCTACTGGGCCAGTTCTTCGTCGACTACATTTCGCGCGACTGGATGCCTGGCGGTAAGATGTGGTAGCCGCGTCTGCGACTAGGGTTTCGCCTCGTAGATTAAGTTGAAAGGCGTCTCCGCGGCGCGCCGGAATCTTTGAAATCCGGCGCCCGTAACCACCTTTCGCATCCGCGCCTCGCCGGCCTGCGCCCCCAAACACAGCCCCACCTCCTGCGCGCGCGACGCCGGCGTGCAAATCATGGTCGAGGCGGCGTAGTATACCCGGCCCACCGGATTGAGATTCTTTTCCAACTGATCGTGCGCGAAGGGCTCCACGATCATCCACGCTCCATCCGGATTCAGCATTTCCCGAACGTGCCGCGCCGCGCCTTCCGGATCGCCCATATCGTGCAGGCAATCGAAGAACGCCACAAAATCGTACTTGGCGCCGTGGAAGTCCTTCGCGGTGGCGACTTCGAAGCTGGCATTCTTCACTCCCGCCCTGGCTGCCGCCCGCCGCGCCCAGCCCACCGACGGCCCATGATAATCGAAACCCACGAACTGCGTTTGCGGATAGGCTTTCGCCATCAGGATGGTGGATGCCCCATGCCCGCAGCCCACGTCCGCCACGCGTCCACCCTGCTTGAGCTTTTGCTCCACTCCGTCCAGCGCCGGAATCCAGGAGGTCACCAGATTGGCGGCATAGTTGGGCCGGAAAAATTTCTCGGTCCCCTCGAACAAGCAGGTATCATGCTCGTCCCAGCCCACCCCATCGCCGGTGCGAAACGCCTCCAGCAGTTTCGGCTCGTCTTTCATGATCGCGCTGACGATGTGAAATGCGCCGGGTAGGTACGCCGGGCTGTCTTCCACCGCCAAAGCGAAGGCCTGCTCGTCAGGCAACGTAAACGTCCGCGTTGCCCCATCGTAAGTCACATAGCCGCCGGCCGCCTGAGCGGAAAGCCACTCCTGCACATAACGTTCGTCAGTGCTGGTTTTCTTGGCTAGTTCCGCGGCTGTAATGGGCCCCGCTCCCGCCATGGCTTTGTACAAGCCCAACTTCTCTCCGATCAGCACCAGCGCCGCGTTCATGGCCGCTCCCAGTTCCCCGATTACCTGGCCCAGGAATTGATTCAGCTTCTCTTGATCCACTTGCATACGCACCTCTCCATCTGAATTGAACAAGAATCTTCTCGCGCTTACCCCTGCGCGAGCGCATTGGAAATCATTGTACTGCCTTCAAGGAAGCGCTCGCAGCATCCCAGGTAAACTTACAGGCGCCGTTGCTCGAGGCTCGAACCGCGCCATCCCCCATTTGCATTGCCACGCACTCCGGGAATCCATTAGCGAATGTGTAGACGCCACGCAGAGTGCGCGGCAAACCAGTCACCAACGGCCGCGCACCTGAGGCAAGGCCGCATTTCGCCGCCTGGCTGCAAGCCGACTCCACCACTTCAGAGGCCCTTTGCCAGCCTTGCAAGTTGTGCTCTAGCATCGCGCCATGAAACACCAGCAGTATCGCCGCTACCGCCGCCCGCGACGGTAAACGCAGCCCTGCGCCCAACGCGGCCAGCAGCAGACAGAATCCAGCCGACGGCAGGTACAGCACGCGCGCTTTCTCCAGATCTGTTCCGATCAGCAATTGCGAAACGGCGGGAGCCGCGGTGAGTATGACGAAACCGGCCGCGAATGCTATTCTCAGCAACTGCGCGCGAGCAAAAAATAGTCTTACCAGAGCGATGCTATATGCGGCCAGCAGCAACTCCACCCATCGCCCGGCCGGAAGTGTCCAGTTGACCGGGAAGAAAAGGATGGCCCACATCCGGAACAGCAGGCCCTTCAATGAAAGCAGCAGATTCATCTGGGGGTAGCCGCCGATACCGCCCAGCAGATTCCAGCGATAGATGAACAGCGCAGCCGTGACTGCCACGAATATAAGCACCGCCACCCAAGCCTCGCGGCGCCGCGCGGCTCCACTGCACATTACCAGCAGCGCCGCCACCAGGGCGAACGAGTACGCCGACTCTTTCGAAAGCAGCCCGGCTGTCATGGCTATCACAGCAACCACCAGCCAGGTCTTTCGCCCGCTGTCGGCCTTGAGCGATTCCAAGAAACATACCAGTGCCGCCAGAAAGAAAGATGTCGATAACAGATCGAATCGTCCGGCCATCCACACCACCGCCTCCGGGTGCGTGCCGTGCATCGCGAAAAGAGCCGCGGCCAGCCACGCCAGAAAGCGCGAGTAACCGAGCAGGGCGGCCGCTGCATACAGCAGTATCGTGTTGGCTATATGCAATCCAAAACCGAGCCAGTGCCATGCCGCCGGATCCGTTCCCGCCCATTTCGCGCTGGCCACGTACGACAGATAGCCTAACGGCCGGAACGAGCCATCGCCTCCACGCGTCGCGAAAATTGATCCCCAGCTCAAGGGAGCGTGCGCTTGCACCAGCAATATGAAATCGTCCGCCAGAAAGTAGGAGCGCGCCATCCAGCCAAACAGCGAAACGGTGATGAGCGCCAGCACTGTGAGAGCCAACGCATCCAATCGGTTTACATTCCAAGCTTTGCTCGAACCCGGCGCTCGCGTGGCGCGCACGAACGCAATCAATATCCCCGCCAGCACAAACCAGGCCTCGGTATTTAGGGAAATCATGGAGCGCGCCTCGCCGGGCATCGCGGCCGAGCCACAAGTTTACCAAATGTCCTCGGAAACGCCGGGGTGTAAGGTAAAGAGAGTTGCTGACAAGCTCCACCCAGCCGCGATCCGTCCTTCCCGCTCAATTGCTCCTGGCCGCGCGCGCCCTCTATCATCGGTTGTTCCGTTTCCAGCTACGCCTGCGCTGCTGGTATGCCGACCGGACTCACGCTCAGGATGCCTCCGGACTGCCTTTGCCTCCCGCGCTGCTTCGTTACCGCGTCAGCGAGCTGCTCGGCCAGGACGCTTTCCTGACCATCGGAGAAGGTTGCGCGCGCCTGATCGAAGAGCACTCCCGATCCATGGGCGTGAATCTTTCACTTTGCCGCCGCATATTGGATTTCGGCTGCGGCTGCGGCCGCACCCTGCGCTGGCTTCTACCCGCTTTTCCAGGCGTTGAATTTCACGGCGCCGATGTGGATCGGCAGGCCATCGATTGGTGCAGCCGGAACCTCCCCACCGCTCGCTTTGTTTGCAATGGCCCCCTTCCTCCCTTGCCATACCCGGACTGCTACTTCGACGCCATCTATTGCCTGTCAGTATTTACGCATCTGAATGAAGCCGCGCAAGACCAGTGGCTGGCCGAACTCGTCCGTTTGTTGACGCCGGACGGGTCCCTTCTCATCTCGGTGCATGGGTCAGGCGCTGAGAAAGCTCTGGATCCGCATGGTCTCGCGACGCTACAGACCGCGGGTTTCGTTCACCGCCGCTCGCAAAAGCTGCAGGGAATCGTGCCCGACTGGTATCAAACCACCTGGCATTCCGAGCAGTACATCGTAAGCCGGTTGTCAGTCTGGTTCGAAGAGGTGCGGTACCGCGACATTCCCGGTAGCGCCCAGGCCATCGTCGCCGCGCGAATGCGGAATCATCGCGCGCGAAAGGACTTCACGTCCACCGTGTTGCCGCTATAGAGTGGATTGTATTGCTGCGACAAAATCGCCTGGGCCTGTTTTTTGTAACGCTTGGCCTCGTGCTTGCGATTTAGTTTCTCCAGCGCTTTCGCGAGAGATCCCATCGAGTTCGCTACCAGCGCGGTATTGGGAATCAATTCCTGCCGTGTCTCCAAGACTAGCTGGTACTGATTGGCCGCGTCCGACCAGCGGCGTTGCGACATGTAGTAGTCTCCCAGGTAGCTGCCCACCAGCGCATTCGCCAAGGGAACATTGCCTGGAATAGTCCGCAGCATGTCCATCGATCGCAGCAATGTCGGCTCCGCCTGCTCCGAATGATCCTTCAAGTGCGCATACGTATTTCCGAGTTCGCCCAGCGCGACACCCTGCGCCAGTGAGCCTCGCGGCATCACTTTTGCTTCGATCGAGAGAAAGCGCTCCAGCGCGTCTTGCGCCTCTTTGTATTCGCCGATCGAAGTATACAAGTGGCCCATATGCAGCCAGACTACGTCATAGCTGGGGCTCTCTTTCCCCAAGCGCTGTGCCCCGATGGCAGCGGCCTCGCGCCATAGCCTTTCCGCATCGGTGTATTTTCCGACCTGCATGAGCCACTCCGCGCGGTAGTCAAGGAAGGGAATGCGGTCCACGCTGCCGGACGGCACCGCACTGTAGGCGATGCTGTCGGCTTTGCGCAAAGCCTCGTCCGCGCTTTGCATTGAGCCCCGCGCGGTGTACAACCATCCCAGACCGTTCCAGGCTTTGGCCGTGCGCAAATCGTTTGGCCCGGCGTATTTCGTAAAAGTGGCGATAGCGCTCTTCAGGTTGGCCTCCGCGTCCGAAAATGAACCTTGCAACGCAAACAGACTGCCCATGGACACGCGCAATTCCGCCTCCGAAAGCGGTTGATCTCGAACGATACCCAAGGCGCGCTGGAAGTCGGCTTTGGCGCTGCGCCGGAGTTCTTCTATGGAAGCAACGGTGCTCCTCTGCTCCGATGGGCCCGCGTACATGACGAGGGCGCAACTACACAATAGTCCTGTAATGAAAATTCGAAACATGTTCTCGCTCTGCTGAACGGTGGGTTTTCCACGCGCAAAACTTTGTGTTCTGCGCAAAACTCGTTCGTATGACTCGCGTGATTCGCGTTCAATTTCGGCGCGTCGAACAACGTAACAGTTAAGGTAAGTACTTATACGAGGGTCACTAATTATCGGTCGAAGCCAATGCCGACTTACGCGGCTTGCGCTGCTGTTAAAATCAACCTATGCCACGTTCGCTGATTGGTTTCACATTCCCGTTGATCCTCGCCGGGGGATTGGTACTCAATGCCCAGGATGCCGGCCTGGTGCTGCGCACTTCGGTCGGCTACAACACCCAAAAAGCCAGCCTGCCGCTCAGCGGCGAACAGCGCGAAGAAGCCGACCGGCTTGGCCAGGAGGCCCAGCACGCCGCGCAGGCCCGCCAGTACGGCGAAGCGATGCGCGACTACAATCAAGGTCTGGCGGTGATGCGCAACATCGCTTGGACGCCCGCCTATGAACTTGCCGTGTCGCTCCAGGGCCGGCTGGACCATGCCATCGTGGCGCCCGGAAAAGCAGTCAGCGTGACGCTCACTCCGCTCTACACCGACGGCCGCGAACAGGGACTCAAAGTTACGGCCGCGGTGGCGCTGGTGCCCGCCAAAGCCAACAGTGGCGAAGCGACGACTCTAGAATCCGGGCTAAAGCTCGATCCGGCCGCGCTGCCTTTTACAACGCAGATCACTCTTCCGCGCGCTGCCTCCGGCGATTTCAATCTCGAAGTGCGGCTGGAATCGCCCGGCGAAACTCCCGTGGATGGCGCGCGCAGCGCTTTCGTGAAAAGCCTCCCGATACATATCGAGGCTCTCTCGGCTGACGCGCAGCGCCTGAAGGACCGGCTGGCGAAAGCCAAGCAGGGATCTCCCGCGCTAGCCACCGCCGAGTATGCGCTGGCGCTCTACGAAAGGGCCGACCAAGGCGAGGTCAATCCCACTCGCTACAATTTCCGCCAGCAATTCGCCGATGCCACCGCCATTGTCGATGCGGTGGATCAAGGCCGCGATCCGTTCGCCGCCAAGCACGGCGATTTACACAAGGCCTACCGCTCCCC
Organism: Bryobacteraceae bacterium; assembly: GCA_035501355.1. Lineage (GTDB taxonomy): Bacteria > Acidobacteriota > Terriglobia > Bryobacterales > Bryobacteraceae > Palsa-89. The sequence goes on from DATJWJ010000186.1 coordinate 27,755, forward strand.
GGTGGATAACACGCTCCAGCCGTATCGCATCTTCATCCCGAGCGCCTACGACGGCTCCAAGCCAACGCCGTTGCTGGTGGCGCTGCATGGCATGGGCGGCGATGAGAACAGCATGTTCGACGGCTATAAGGAAACGCTCAAGCGCGAAGCCGAACGCCTGGGATTCATCGTGGCCTGTCCCAAGGGCCGCGACAATGCTTCTATGTACCGGGGCCCGGCCGAGCAGGATGTCCTGGACGTCATGAAAGAAGTTGAGCGCGACTATCGCATCGATCCCAAGCGCCTGTATCTGATGGGCCACTCCATGGGCGGTTACGGCACCTGGAGCGTCGCCATGGATCATCCCGATCTTTTCGCGGCGTTGGGCCCGATCTCGGGCGGCGGCGATGTGAACGGAATGGTGAAAATCAAGAACATTCCCGAATACGTTGTGCACGGAGACGACGACCGGACGGTGAACGTCACCCAGTCCCGCAGAATGGTGGAAGCCGGCAAGAAGGCCGGCGCGAACATCACCTACGTGGAAGTGCCAGGAGGGAGCCACGTGAGTGTAGCCGAGCCCAGCTTTTCGCCCATGCTCGATTTCTTCGCCAAGCAGCAGCGCTCGGATTCGTCTGAAGTCAGGACGCAGTAGTTTGTTGCAAGAGCGGCCGGATCACTCCGGCCGATTCCAGCTCGTCCAGCTTGGCCGGATTGAGGTTCAATAGTTCCTTCAGAATCTCGCGGCTGTGCTGTCCAATACTGGGCGGCCCGCTGCGCACCTGGCCGGGAGTGGCTGAGAGCTTTACAGGCAGCCCTGTTACCAGCGATCGCTCCACGTGAGCCAACTGGGGGAACATTCCGCGCACAGCGGACTGGGGATCGTTCACTACTTCATCGATGGTTCGCACCGGCGAGCAGGGAACTCCAGCACCGTTCAGTTTCTTGAACCAATGTTCCGCGGTGTCCTGTTTGAAGATCGCCGCGAGCATCGGTTCCAGCACGCCTCGATTCTTAACGCGAAGCGCGTTGGTGGAGTAATCGGGATGATCGATCAACTCTGGATGCCCCATCGTTTCGCAGAAAATCGTCCACAATTTATCGCTGGCCACGGCGATGGCAAGCTCGCGATCCTGGGTAGGAAACGTCCGGTAAGGAACGATAGTGGAGAAAGCTGTGCCCCACGGCCGCGGCACGACACCGGCTCCCAGGTAGTTCGCAAAAACCGAAGCCATGGCCGAAATCATCGAGTCGAACATCGAGACATCGATGAACTGGCCCATGCCGGTTTGATTGCGTGAGTTCAGGGCCATCAAAATGCCGATCATCGCGAACATTCCCGCCGAAACGTCAGCCACCGAGTGCCCGCAGCGCACCTGCTCGCCGTCCATCGTGCCGGTTATGCTGATCAACCCGCTGGATGCCTGGACGATGAGATCCATGGCGGGATAATCGCGCGAGGGCCCATCCTGACCGTATCCGGAAATGGAGCAGTAGATCAGCTTGGGATTACGGGCGCGAGCCTGTTCGTAGCCCAGGCCCAGGCGCGCGAACAAACCCGGCCGGAAGTTCTCCAAAACGACGTCGACCTTCTCCATCATTTTGAGACACAGCTCGACGCCTTCCGGGTTTTTCAAATCGATGGAGATGCTGCGCTTGCCGCAATTCAATCCCAGAAAAAAAGCAGCGGTGTCGCCGACGAAAGGAGGACCCCAGCCGCGTCCGATATCGCCGGAATCGGGCGCTTCCACCTTGTAGACGCTGGCGCCGTAGTGGGCCAGCAAAAGGCTGCAATAAGGGCCCGCGAGAGCATGCGAAAAATCGAGCACTCGCAGCCCGGTTAAAGGTGGTTGGAGCAACTAAAATGATACCGCGAACCGCGGCTGTCGCTATTCGTTCGGCCGGTAAAAGATCACGTCTCCCTTGCCCCCGGGGCCGTCCGCAAGCTTGAAATCGGCTGGTACCGTGAACTGGGATGGATCGGGCTCCGAACGCACGATGTTGGTGAGCTGGAAGATCTGTTCTCCAGTGCGAGGATCGGAGCGCTTGCTGTAGACGATGGTCTTCAGCTCGGGCGAGGTCCACACCTCGGTGACGATTTCGATCGGGCTGTCATTGCCGATCTGCCCCGCCGGAATTGTGCGGGTGGTGCGGACGCCTTGGACCGAGACGCCTTGCATGGTCTGCGTCCCAAGATCCTCCGTTTTGATGTCGCCCTGTTCCAGGCCAATTTGCTCCTTCATGACCACGGGGCCTGCTCCCGCTGTGGCTACTCCGGCGACTGCAATGCTCCGAGGTGGAATGGCCGCCGAAAACGCGCCCGCCATCAGCTGGCCTTGGATCGCTCCGGGCGGGCCGGAGGGCGGCATGGGCATCTTGTGCGCCGTCTTGTCGGTGAGATTGAGGGTGTAGGCCGCCTTGGCGACGGGGTCTTGAATGAAGACCAGATGCGGCGCGTTGGCCGCCGACAGGTTTCCGATGGAAGGCAGCGCCATGTCCTGGCGCGTGCGGCCCTGGGAGTCGCGCGCCGTGCTGCCGGTGGCGCGCTGGACAATCCGGTTTCCATCGGCCAGCGTTTGCGTGGATTCATTGACGATGGTGGCGGAATACGGAGCGCCTTGCACGACGGCATCCGGTATCTGCATGAATGCGCCGCCCACGCCTGTAGTGACACTGAGTTGCCTGGGTTGCGGTTGAGCCAGCGCGAGGCTGGCGGCAGCGAGCGTTAAGAGGATCGATCGTTTCATAAATTAAGTCAGCTCCTATTTCAATCCTGGTTGTAGGCGAAGGATGCGGGGCGATCCGTCATCGCCGATTCCGAGGGCAGCGGTGAAAGTCACGCCGGGCGGCACTGCGCCCGGAGCGAAGATAGCGTCTGCCGGTATGGCGATTTCGACGAAGGGTTCTAGACCGGTCACGCTGGGTTCTGGAACTTGGTTGCGTTTAGCGATGGTCTGACGATGAACATTCTTCACTGGCGCCGGCGGCACGGTCTCAAAGGCGATGGCCGGTGGATGCTCGGTTGTGGGGACCTGGAGCGGCAACTGCTCCACAGGTAGACGAAGCATCCATAAGATCATCGCTGTAGCCGCAGCCAAGCCGGCGGCGCCGGCTGTCATCCAACGCAATCGAGGCTTGCCTTTGAGAACAGGCCCGGCCGCGCAGTATACGGCGAATGCGCGGCTGACCTCTCGGTACTGGCTGGCCCTGGCAGAACAACTCTCGCAAATCTGGAGATGACGTTCCAGCTCCAAGGCCACGTCCGGTTCCAACTCGCCATCGATCCAGGCGACTAAACTCTTCTCGTATTCACACATTACATTTCTCCGCCAGCTTCTTCACTGCGCGATCCACGATGCCGGCCACCGTGGATGTCGCCAGACCCAGCACTTCTCCGATCTCACGATATCGCAAGCCCTCGGCTCTGAGCAGCAGGCACTCGCGCTCGGAATCCGTTAGCGATCGGATGGCCGCTCCGAGCTTTCGATACCGCTCCTTTTTCAGGACGTCGCGCTCCGGCGTCGCCCCATCGGTCAAGTCCAAGGCCTCGCTCTCAAGCGGAGCGGCAAATCGGTGATGATAGCTCTTCTGCCGGTTGCGCGCGGCGTTGTGGGCCACGCGGAAGAGCCAGGCTCGGGCGTTCTCCGGCGACGCGCCGGCTGTCAACGATCGATGCAGGCTTAGGAACGCATCCTGCACCACGTCCTGCGCTTCGTCCGCCGAAAGACCCAGCGAAACCAGGTACCGAAGTAAGGGCTTGCGCAGCTCGTCGAACAGATTGGCGCCCTCGCGAGCGCTTGCCGCGAATCGCGAAAACGGAAGGGCGAAAGGAAGACCCTCGCCGCTCATATTGTCATCGCGCACAACGGAACGCCGCGGCAGCGCCTTTTAGCGGACAAGGTTGCCACGGCGTCCTGTGCGCTCATAATGTCCTCGTCATTGCGGTTCTAAAGATAGAACAACCCAGTAGGCCGGTTTTCCGGAATGGTTCGGAAAATTGATGCGCCGGCGTTGACAGGCCGGGTAGGCCGCACCGGCGTTAGGGACGAATAGCGTAATCGGGCCAGCAGTCGTTGGGATCAAACTGCTCGCTAAACATCCGGAACGCGTTCCCGTTCGTGTTGGCGGGCGGGGCAAACCGCGGGTCGAGGATCTTGGCGATTTGATCGCGTGCGGCTTCTAAGTGAGCCTTGGTCTCGCGGTCCTGGGTTTTTGCGAGGGCCGCGCCGATGGCGGCGTTCAAACTCTTCAGCTCGGCGCGATAGAGCGGTTTCTCATCGGGACTCGAAGCCGAGAAGCGGAAGCCGCCAAAACCAGCGGGCTGAGCGGCGTTCAGCTTGGTGTTGATCAGATCGAGGTAGGCGTGCTGCAAGTCGCGGCGATAGGCGTCGATCTTCACCTGCGGCGCATCGAGTTCCTTCCAGATGCCTTTACGGACGTCGGCCAAAAACTCGGCGGGCCCGTAGGATGAACTGCCGTCGATAGCTTCCTGCTCCACCAGGCGCGCAAACCGGGAACTGCTGAGCAGGTTGGTGAGCACGGCATCCTGCGCGTTGCGGACACGGCTCAGAGCGCCGATCGGTTCAATGCGCCGCAGAATCTGCGGATCGAGCGCCCAGGTGGGCGTGGTGAATGCATTTTCGTTCAAGAATTTCACCGCTTCGATTTGGCGCGCGCGCGCGACCGGGCTGAATATGACACCCTCCTGCCCGACATATTTCTCCTGGGTATCGAATCCGCCGACGATCGCGGCGACATGATTCAATTCCAGCGTCCACTGGCCCAGCATGCGGGCGTACAACTCGGCCAGATCCTGGTAGGGTTCGCCGGTCTTGGCGGAGGTTGCGGGCAGAAGCATTTTGGACACGCGCTGCAGGTTCTTGATGCCCAGCGCGGTGGATTTGAGCGCGTCGGCGTCGCCAACGGCTTCGGTCAGCTCGCCGGGATCGGAACCGGCCGCGCCCGCGGTGGAGAAACGAAACCAGGGGGTTTTGTCCTGCTCGCGCGCCCATTGGTCGAGCGTCGGCTTTTCCGCATCCGGCGTAGCGGCATCTGGAATCGGCTTGTAGCCCCAGCTAATCGCAAAGGTGTCGTAAGGGCCGATCCTGGGCACCAGATCGGCAACGTCGATCTTATCTTCCGGCTGCGCGACGTAGTTGAAGCGGGCGTAATCCATGATGGATGGGGTGTGGCTCATTTTCTTGACCCACTTCGGATCGCGGATTTTTTCTTCCGGGTACATGGAACTGGCCTTCATGTTGTGCTCGAGGCCAAGGGTGTGGCCGACCTCGTGTGCAACCACGAACTCCAGCAGCCGTCCCATCAGGTCGTCGGGCAGCGGTAGTTTCTGCGCGCGCGGATCAAGCGGGCCGACTTGCAGGAAATACCAGTCGCGCTGCAGGTTCATGATGTTGTGATAGAACTGGATGTCCGCATTCAGAATTTCGCCAGTGCGTGGATCGCTGATGTGCGGCCCCGAGGCATTTTCAACGGTGGAAGGCAGCCAGCGAATCACGGAATAGCGGACGTCCTCGGGATTGAAATCGGGGTCTTGTTCCGGACTGGGCGACGGTTTAGCGATGATGGCGTTCTTGAAGCCGGCTGCTTCAAAAGCAGGCTGCCAATCTTCGATGCCTCGCTCCAGCCACGGGACCCACTTGGTGGGCGTCGCGGAATCGATGTAATAGACGATGGGCTTGACGGGTTCCGACAAAGCCGCGGTGGGGTCCTTCTTTTCCAAGCGCCAGCGGGCAATGTACTCGCGGTGCGGCGCGCGCTGCTCGTCGCGGCTGTAATCCATCTGATCCACCGAGAAATAGCCAACGCGATCGTCGAACACGCGGGGCATCATGGGCTTTTCGGGCAATTTCACCATGCTGTAATGCAGGACCACGGTGGCGCTGCCTGGGCGCATGCCTCCGCCGCCCAAGGGACCGGATGGCGTATTGTTTTGGGCTCCGGGAGGCGTGGGGTTGCGTGTATAGGTGTGCGAGGCTTCGGCTTCGATATTTTCCGGATAGGGCGAGACGCGTTCGATGTAGGAGCGCGAGCCGTCTATCGAGCTTGCATTCAAGCGCTGGCGAGCGCTGAATTCGGCGATGTCGCCGGTAAACAGCCGGGTGACATCGATCACCGCCGACGATTTGTCAGCGCCGAATGCAGCGACTGAAAAACTCATCAGAATGGCGTTATTGTTGGAGGCTTTCACCGCTTCGGCGATGGGGCTTTTGGGATCCGCGACGATGTCGTAGTTCACGCTGCGCAGGTTGACCTTGTTGCCATTGAGCTCCCAGTAGACCACGCGGGTGGACAATTGCTGTCCGCCGTATCCGGCGCCGATGGTGGTTTTCGCGATGCGGGTGTTGAATAGGAATTCCTTGCCGAATTCGCTGTTGGGGATTTCGTAGTAATACTTTTCCTTGACCTGGTGAACGGTGAAGATTCCTTTTTTCGACTTTGCGTCCTTGGTGATCACTTCATCGTACGGCTGCGGCTCCTGCGATTGAGACCGGAAGCCTGGACGCTGAGGGCCGGAGGCGGCTGGAGGCGCGGGGGTGTCAGACGGCGCGGGCGGCGCTGGGTCTTGGGCGCGCAACAGTGGGAGGGCTAAAGATGTCAGTGAGAAAAGGAGGACGGATCTGCTCATTTCTTCGCTCCTTGCGGTGAGTGACCACTATGATAGCAATCGGCTTGGCCGTGGCGTGGGTCGGCTTCGGCTTGACGTATGGTGGGAGGGGCGGGGGCGGCGAGAAGAAATTTTGAAAAACTGAAAAACGAAGCCAGCTAAATTGTGCTTTTTCAACAAAAGCTGCTTGTAGGCCGAGCCAGTTACATTCATGTCCATCAAGACAGCCTATATCGGCGTAGTTGAGGTCGCTGACATGCGGCGGCGTAAATGATTGTGGGGCGTACAAAAATATTCACGATAATATCGTGACTGGTCCGTTAAGGCGCGTTCAACGGCGCTCGGCGCGCCACACGAACTCGGCGATGCGCGCGGCGAGTTGGGACCGCAAACCGGGCGGCAGATCATGTCCCATGCCCTCGATCAGGACGAGTTCGGCGCCGGGGATCGCTTCAGCGGTGGCTCGCCCGCCGCTGGGGTCGCACATGCGGTCAGCAAGGCCATGGATCACCAGCGTAGGGACCTGAAGATGCCGCAGGCGTTCGGTGCGATCCCCGGAGGCGACTGTCGCGATGGCCTGGCGAGCGGTGCCGATGGGATCGTAAGAACGGTCATAGGCGCGGGCTGCTCGCGCGGCGATTTCCTTCTCGTCGCTAGGATATCCAGGCGAGCCGACGACGCGGAATGCCCGGACCATCTGCTGAATCACTTCGTCACGGGTGGTTGCGCGCGGGCCGCTGAACACTTCGCGAAGCACGTCGGGCGAGGGCTGCCCGACCGACATATTGCCGGTGGTCGACATTATCGAGGTCAGAGATCGGACGCGGTCGGGATGCTCGATTGCCGTGGTTTGCGCGATGGCGCCTCCCATGGACGCGCCGACGATGTGGGCCTTTTCAAAGCCGAGCACGTCCAGCAACCCCACCGTGTCGGCAGCCATATCGGAGAGCGTGTAGGAGACCGACGACAGGTCGCCGGCCAGCGCCGCGGGCAGGTTGGGGGGCGGGGCATCGGTCATGTGCGTGGAGAGCCCGGCGTCACGATTGTCGAAGCGGATGACTTGCAGTCCGCTTTCGACCAGCGCGTGGCAAAACGCGTCCGGCCAATGAATGGATTGCGCGGCGACCCCCATGATGAGCAGGACCGGAGGTGCATCGGGGTTCCCGAGGCGCTGGTAGGCGATGTCGATCCCGGCCGGCCCGACCTTGGAGGCTTTCTCGTCCACCGCAGGAGCATCGAACTCATTCACCAGTTCTGACATGCGGGGTCCCCTTTTCGCTGTGGTAATATTTCGAGCTCATCGTAGTATCGCAGCAAGTCTGGGAAGTAGAGAAATTTCTGACCACGACGTGTTAGGGGAAGGCGTGCCGTCCGGGGCGCCCGGGCGATTTTAGCTCCCCAGGCAGGTCCAGCATCCCGCAGTTTGGCATTTCGACGGGCTCAATCATCATACGGGCTCCTTCCACTATGACAATCCCGTTCGCCGGCTGGAGGGAGGCTCGCACTTGTGTGATCCGCTCACGGCTGTCGCAAATGTTGACGGCAATTGACAAATTATCGAAGCCGGTGGAGGCGATATAGAAGTAGGACCTTCCGAGTGGGATGTTGGTCCAGCGAATCTCGCCGGCTTTATTGGTTGACCGCGTACGCATGGTTCGCCCCCAACTATTCGCGAGAGAAACGGAGGCGCTTGGGATTCTGGAGCCGTCAGGATCTGTAACTAGGATCCGCACCTTACCGGTCTGGGCGCTTAGCGGACTAACCGTCAGGAGCGATCCTAATACGGCGAGAACCGCAGATTTCATTCCTTTGCTCTCCGAGCCCATCGTACTATATGGCGTCCTTATCCCGGCAAGACGTTTACCAGCTTGATGCGGCGGCGATAGCGGCTCAATAGATAGTCGACGAAGTCGCCGATGATGAGGTTGGGGCGGCCGGAACCGCGGTTGATGACGCGGCACGTGAGGATCGCCGTGGCGCCGTCCCACTGGACGTTCATCGAGCCGCCGCGATGGCTTTCCAGGCTTCGTACCTTGGTCCAGCCGGGCGAGCGGCCGGGTTTCTTTTCCTGGATAACCTCGAGACCGTGTTTCGTCAGCCGTGGATCGTTGGCGATGGCGTCGCGTAAGCTGCGGCCGCGCGTGCAGACCACCTGGACGACGGTTTGCATACTCTGCTTTTGATCGTACACGATGGACTGCACCTGTTCCGGATTGGTATGGTGTGGACGTGATCATTGCTTGGGCCGCTGTGCTGGCGGCTGCGTCCGTATCAACGCTTCCGCCGGGCCGTGGCATTTCCGAAAGTCTCGCGCTGGAGCGGGCGCAGACCATCCAATCCGTGCACTACGGCCTCACGTTCCACATCCCGGAGCGCAAGACGGATGCCATTCACTCGAGCGAAGTGCTGCGGTTCTCGCTGCGTGCACCACACCGCGTGGTACTGGATTTCGACCAGCCGCGCGAGCATGTGCTGGAGATTCGGGTGAACGGACGGGCGGTGGAGATCGCGTTCCTGGAAGGTCACCTGGTTGTGCCGAGCTCCGCGACCAAGGCCGGCGAGAACGCGATTCGGATCGAGTTCATCGCCGGAGACGAGTCGCTCAATCGGAACGACGATTTTCTTTACACGCTGTTTGTGCCGGCGCGGGCGCATCTGGCTTTTCCATGCTTCGATCAGCCGAATCTCAAGGGCCGCTATCAACTGGCTCTGGAGATTCCCGAGAGCTGGCAGGCAGTTTCGAACGGCGCGGAGTCAGATCGGACGGATGAACCAACCGCGTCGGCGCCGGGTCATCGGATGGTTGTTTTTGCCGAGACGCGGCCGCTCTCTACTTACCTGTTTGCTTTCGCGGCCGGGAAATTTCAAATTGAGACCGCCGTGCGCGATGGCCGCACGTTTCGAATGTTTCATCGCGAGAACGACGCGGCCAAAGTGGCGCGCAATCGCGATGCGATCTTCGATCTGCACGCGCGGGCGTTGAGCTGGCTGGAGGACTACACCGGCATTCCGTATCCGTGGGGCAAGTTCGACTTTGTCCTGATTCCGTCCTTCCAGTTCGGCGGGATGGAGCATGCGGGGGCGATTTTCTACAACGCGTCCAGCCTGATGCTGGACGAATCGGCCACGCAGAACCAACTGCTGGGGCGCGCTAGCGTAATCTCGCATGAGACTTCGCATATGTGGTTCGGCGACCTGGTGACCATGCGCTGGTTCAACGATGTCTGGATGAAGGAAGTGATGGCCAACTTCATGGCGGCCAAGATCGTGAACCCGTCGTTTCCGCAAGTGAATCACGCGCTGCGGTTCTTGATGGAATATTATCCGGCCGCGTACGATGTGGATCGGACGGCGGGCTCGAATCCGATCCGGCAGGAGCTGGCGAATTTGAACGAGGCGGGCACGCTGTACGGCAACATTATTTATGACAAAGCGCCGATTGCGATGCGGCAGCTCGAATTGATTACGGGCGAGGAGGGTTTTCGCGACGGGTTGCGAGATTACCTGCACCAGTATTCGTTTGGAAACGCTACCTGGCTGGACCTGGTGCGGATTCTGGATGAACGAGGGCGCGGGACGTCGATCGCGGCGTGGAGCCGGGCTTGGATCGAGATGCGCGGACGGCCCGAGATCCGCACTGCGCTGCGCTTGGATGCGGCGAGCCGGATTGCCGATTTGACGTTGACCGAGAGCGATCCGCTCAAGCGCGGGCTGGTGTGGCCGCAGCGGCTGCAAGTGGCGTTGGGCTATGCAGACCACATTGAAAAGCTGGATGTCTCCCTGGATGGCAGGGCGGAAGTGCTGAAGGCTCGGGGAATGAAGCAGCCGCTGTATCTGATTCCGAACGGCGCGGGGCTGGGTTATGGCCTGTTCCTGCTGGATGACATGACGCGGCGGTATTTGATGGAGCATATCGAGAACATCCAGGATGCACTGACACGCGGCAGCGCCTGGGTGGACTTGTGGGAAAACCTGTTGGAGGGCCGCGTGGCGCCGGGCGAGTTTCTGGATGTGGCATCGCGAGCGTTGCCGCTTGAAAACGATGAGCAAAATGTGCAACGTGTCCTCGGCTATTTGTCACGCGCTTTCTGGCAGTTCCTGCCGCAGAGCGAGCGAGCGGCCCGGGCGCCGGCGCTGGAGCGCATGCTTCGTCAGGGCATCGGGCGGGCGTATTACGCAAGCGAAAAGTCGGCCTGGTTCGCGGCGTTTCGCGGTGTCGCGCTTACGCCGGAGGGCTTGGCGTGGCTGAGGCGCGTGTGGCGCCGCGAAGAGAGAATCGCCGGGCTCACCTTGGCCGAGACGGATGAGATCGACATGGCGATGGAACTGGCCGTGCGCGGGTTGCCGGATTGGCATGAGATCCTGAGCGAAGAGCTGGACCGGATCCAGAATCCAGATCGGAAGGCGCGCTTTGAGTTCGTCATGCCGGCGCTGTCGGATGACGCGGCGGTGCGCGAGCAGGCGTTCCAGCGTTTGCGCACGGTGGAGAACCGGCGGCATGAACCGTGGGTGCTCGAATCGCTGCACTATTTAAACCATCCGCTGCGCGAGGAATCCGCCGAGAAGTTCATCCGGCCGAGTCTCGAGATGCTGCCGGAGATTCAGCGTACGGGCGATATTTTCTTCCCGGCGCGCTGGACTGAGGCGGTGCTTGGTTATCAGCGCTCGCCAGAAGCGGCGGCGGCAGTCCGAAGTTTTCTTGCCAAGACGCCTGCGCTATCGGAACGGCTGCGCTGGGACGTTTTGGCGTCCGCCGATGATTTGTTCCGCGCCAGCCGAACTAAGTAGGTCTACTTTGTGAAACAATTATCGCCAGAGGTACCGATGCTACTGAACCGTTGTTTCCTAGGGTTGCTGGCTGCAAGTATTATGGCTTGGGCGCAACCGCCGCAAGACACCCACGAGATGCAGCATGGCGACCACATGCAGCATCGCTTCGACAATCCCGAGCAATGGGCTAAGAGCTTTGACGATCCAGCGCGGGACGCCTGGCAGATGCCGGACAAAGTGATCGCGGCGCTCAAGTTGAAACCGGGGCAGGTGGTGGCGGATCTCGGCGCCGGCACGGGTTATTTCACGGTCCGGCTGGCACGGTCGTCCGCGGCGCCCAAAGTGTACGGAGTCGACATCGAGCCCTCCATGGTCAACTACATTCGCGAGCGCCTGGCGAAAGATGGTTTGAAGAATGTGGTTGCGGTGCAGGCGTCGGAGGACAATGCGAATTTGCCGGAGCCGGTCGACGTGGTGCTGATCGTGGACACGTATCATCACATCGGGAATCGGGAGGCGTACTTCAGAAGGCTGGGGAAATCGCTAAAGCCGGGCGGGAGAGTAGCGATCATCGACTTCAGACCGGACGCCCCGGATGGGCCACCGAAAGAATTTCGCTTTCCGCCGCAAAAGGTGAAAGCGGAGATGGCCGCGGCTGGCTACGCGTTGGCTGAGCAGCTGGATTTTCTGCCACGGCAGCAGTTCTTGATTTTTAGCCTGGCGGGGAAGTGACGCTGTCGGCCGAAGCCTTGCGGGCGATCCTCTCAAAGCCCTTGGATCGGGCCGCTTGCGCGACGTTTTCCAGCCTTTTGCGGCCGGCCGGCGCATTGCGCTTCAGCGCGATTTGGGCCAGGATGAGTTCGGCCTCCAGGCGCAAGCGCACCATCGATGGTCCGGCCTCCGCCAATACCTGACGAGCGACTTGCTCGGCGCGAGCGAGATGATTCGTGGCGCTGAGGAGCCTGGCGTTATCCAAAGCAAGGAACTGCCGCGTGGTGAAATTCGAACCTTGTTCTGCCAGCGTCAAGGCGTCGTGCATGGCTGCGGCGGCGTCATCCATTCTGGCTTGCGCCAGCAGAGCGCGCGATAGCAAGGCGCGGGCGGAGATCTCTTTGTCTCTTTGACGCTGCTGGTGAAATGTCGCCAGCGCGGAACGGATGAACGCTTCGGCCTGGGCAGGACGGCCGAGATCGCATTCGAGCTCGCTCAAGGCCAGGCGGGCTTCGGCGGCGCTGCCTCGCTTGCCGAGTTGCTCCTGCGATTGAAGGGCTGCATGCAGGAGCTGGATAGCTTGATCGGTTTGACCCTGCTCGGCTAACAGCTGGCCGATGCTCGCGGTGCGTTCGGCGGCGTAGCTTTTCTCGCCGATTTCTTTCTCGATGGCGAGCGACTGCTGGTACATCTGGGCGGCGGAAGGAAGATCGCCGTCGTCCACCAGCACGTCTCCGATGGCCGATAAAGCCAGCGCCGCTGAACTGCGATGGCCCAATTGATTGGAAAGGGCGAGCACGCGTTGATAATTTGCGAGCGCTTGCGGAAGCTTGCCTTCGGCGCGAAAGAGGTTGCCCAAGTTGCCGGTGACGACGGCGATACCGTTCTGGTCGCCGGCCAGCTTGTAGTTCTCGAGCGACTCAGCGTACATTTGGTGCGCGGCAGCGTAGTCTCCCTGTTTTCCCAGGACCAAGCCGAGGTTCACGAGTTCGGTGGCCGTGCCCTGGCGATCTCCGATCTCGCGCATGAGCGCGAGCGCCTGGTGATACAAGCTGCCGGCGCGCACCAGGTCGCCTTGATTGAGAGGCACTTCGGCCATGGCATGCAGGGAGCGCGCAATTCCACTTCGATCGCCCGCTTCGGCGAAGCTGCGATGCGCGGCCTGGCACTCCGCATCGGCGCGGTCATTTTCGCCGAGATTGGCAAGGGCACGGCATTCGAGCACGCGGGCCTGAGCGGCCAGCAGCCGGGCGCCCTGGCGATCGGCCTTTAGGGCTGCGCGGGTGGCCGCATCCCGGCGAAGCTTGCTGTCGCCCAATACGGCGCCCGCGGTGGCGGAGGCGAGATCGATGCGCGGGTCCTCTGGCGCGACGAGTCCGGAGCGTGACAGCGAGCCGAGAGTTTCCAGAGCATCCTTTCCCTGGCCGCCCAAACTCTGGGCGCCCGCCAAGCTGAGCGCATAATCCGGGCTGTCTGGGAACAAGCTGGCGAGCACCTGGTAGGTCTTCACGGCCTGCGGCCAATTGCTTGCGGCCTCGTACAATCCGGCCTCGACCAAGAGATGGTCCTGACGCGATAATCCGCCGGCCAGGTCCAAGGCTCGGCGAGCCTCCACAGCCGCCTTTGCGCCATAACCGAGCGTTCTCCATGTGGATGCCAGGGCCGAGTGGATCAAGGGGGCGGAAGGATCCAGCGCGGCGGCCCGCAGGAGCAAGTCGCGCGCGCCCAGGGCATCGAAAGCGTCGCGGCGCGCCAGAGCTTGCGAATACAGACGCAGTGCGGTCGGGTTGGCGGGAAAGGCAGCGCGGATCTGTTGGGCTTCGGTGGCGGAAATGGCGGATTTGCCGAAGCGCTCTCTGAGGCGCGCGCCGGTGCGCAACGCAAGATCCAGCACCTGGGCATCGTTGCCGGTGTCCGAGACGGCGGCGGTGGTCTCGGCGGTGGCCGTGCTTTCGATGTGGACATCCACGCGAGTCTGGCCTTCCTGGGAGGGGCCCAAATCGCGGTAAGAACCGAGGACGATGTAGTCGCTGCCCAGATTTTTTCGAAGGCGGTCCAGGGCGGGGCGCGGAATTGTTTCGGCATCCGGCAACGCGAGGTCGGACTTGGTGCGCGCGACGGTCGCGGCGGGAACGATGCGAAGCTCCTCGCCGGCGGCAAGTTCAGCGGCCAGTGCCTGGGAAAGGGCCGTAGAAAGCCAAGCCGTATCCGGCCGTCCGGAGAGGTTTTGGAAACCCCACACCGCGACCGAGCGTCGCACGGGGACGGGCGCCGGAAGATGCGAAGTTGCTGTGGTGTTGTTTCGCACGCCGTGCAACCACCATGCTGCAGCCACCGCGGCCAGCACCAGGATGGTGATCGCGGTCGCCATTGCCTCTTTATGCCGGCGAGCAAAACGGACGCTGCGATACACCGGCCCGGGCCTTCGTGCCAGAACCGGCCTACCCGCCAAGTAGCGCTCTACATCCTCCGCGAACTCCGCCGCCGAAGCATATCGTTCTTCGGGACGCTTGCGCAGAGCTCTTAAAACGATGTTGTCCAGATCGCGATTGGGGAACGAGGTTGGGGTGTGCAAACGGCCCTTCAGGCGGCGCGCCAAATGGCTGGGCCGCTCAGGTTCCTGCTCACAGATCACCTGCTCGAGCTCCTGACGGGAGTGGTGCTCGCTATCAAATGGCCGCTGCCCAACCAGCAGTTCAAAAAGCAAAACCCCGAGCGAATAGATGTCCGAGGCAGGGCTCAGTGGCTCGTCACGCACTTGCTCCGGGCTCGCGTATTCGAGCGTCATGGCGCGCCAGCCGGTACTGGTGGCCAGAGGGCTGTGCTGCAATTCCGGGTTCAGCAGCTTGGCGATTCCGAAGTCGAGGAGCCGGGGAACGCCGTCGCCGGTGATCAGGATATTGCCGGGCTTCAGGTCGCGATGAATCACCTGGTTGCGATGCGCATACTGGACCGCCGCGCAAACCTGGAGAAACAGATCCAGGCGCTGCTTGACGGTGAGTCCGCGCGAGCGGCAATACTCATCGATCGGCAGGCCCTGGACGTATTCCATGACCAGGTAGGGCCAGCCCTCCGGAGTGCTTCCGCCATCCAGAAGTTTGACGATGTTGGGGTGATCGAGAGCCGCGAGGGTTTGGCGCTCGTTGGCGAAACGCTGGAGGATCTCGTCGCTGTGGACACCAGCCTTCAGCATCTTGACGGCGGTTTGCTTACGAAACTGGCCGTCATCGCGCTCGCCCAGATAAAGCACGGACATGCCGCCTTGACCGATCTCGCGCGTGAGACGGTAGGATCCTACGCGCCGGCCCAACATGCTGCCGGGTGAGGCCTGCAAGAGATGGAAGGCGGCCGGCGTTTCGAGCAGAGTGTCGGCCTGATCGTGATAGAAGAGCAGCGATTCTACTTCGGCGCGGAGCGCGTCATCGCCGCCGCAAGCCTGCCGTACAAAATCGATCCTTTCGGCGGGGGCATGCTCGAGGGCCAAAGCCAAAATGTCGCTTGCCTGATGCCACAGGTCCATGGCGGATTGCTACGCAGTCTTGAGCTCCCGCGCCAGCCAGGCCTTGGCGACACTCCAATGGCGTTTGACGGTGGCCGGGGAAATAGCCAGCGCTTCCGCGGTCTCCTCGACGTTCAGGCCGCCGAAGAAGCGCAACTCCACGATGCGGGCATGCTCCGGATCGATGGCCGCCAGACGTGTCAGCGCCTGGTCTACGGCAATGACGTCGGCGCCGCGGTCCTTGGCGAGCAGAGTAGCTTCCTGTAAGTAGATCTTGCGGAGGTTACCGCCACGCTTTGCGCTTCTCTTGCCGCGGCTGTAATCCAGCAGGATACGGCGCATCAATTGCGCGGCGATGCCGATCACCTGGCTTCTGTTTTCCCACTGAACCTGGCGCTGCTCGAGCAGACGCAAGTAGGCTTCATGAACCAGGGCGGTGGCCTGCAAGGTATGATTCGCGCGCTCCCGTTCCAGGTAGTGCGCCGCCAGCCGGCGCAGTTCCGTATACAGGGCTGTCACCCAAGCCTCGAGGGCTTCCACATTGCCGTTGGATTGGGGCGCGGCGGAATCGTCCAGCGTCCGCATGTTCATAACAGTCTAACGCACAGTTCACGGCGAGCGAGTACTGGTACGAAAGCAGCTTCCTAAGTAAGCGAACGTGAGCCGGTTTATCCCAATTTTTCGCGATTAGGGTAACAAGGCGATGGTCCGCAGCCGGACTCACGTCAAGGAGTTTTTAGATGAAGCAATCAATCGTACGAGCCAACATATTTGTGCCGCTAGCCTGGCTTTTTCTGGCGGGAGCGTTATATGCGGATCCAGTCTACCAGTGCGGTACGACCAATACGGGCAATGAAGATGCTTCTGCCGTCACCTGTTCGGAAACGCACAGCGGCTCTGGCACTCCTTCCTTTTCCTGGACCGCGGATTCGACTGCGGGCCCAGGCGACGTCGGGGTTGCGGCGACGGGCTTCGCGCAAATAAACCCGATTACCGGTCCCGGTAACTTCGGAACCGGCGCCAGCGCGACCGCCATGATCGTCTTCAGCGACTTAGTGATCTCCGGGCCCGGAGGCACGACCGATGTTTTGGCCGCGATGAATTTTTTCACGCACCTGGATGAGGTGAGCGCGTCTTTGGATAGCGCACTCAGCGGATCGGCGAAGATCGGTTCTTCGGCCAGCGCGGATTGGGGCGTGACGTTCGACGATGGGAACGGAAATGTGTTTACTTCGGAAGAGTATTCGCAACTGAATCTCTCAAGTAACGCTGGGGTCATAACAAACACATCCAGCACGTATGGCGATTTCTCCGGGCCTACTGACAGCGCCAGCCTTCTGGCCGGGACAGTTCTTACCACGCCGCAATTCAGTCTTCCGGTAGGGCAGGCGATTACGGTCACGCTTTTTGCGGGCGTGAGCGCGGGATCGGGCTGGATTCTTTGTTCTGTAGATTGCAACGGCGGCTCGACCGGCGTTGACTTCACCGCATTGGACACCTTTGGGTTGCCCTTATCGGGTCTGGTGTTCGATTTACCAGAGGGTTATACGGTTAACTCGGTGGACGGATTGATCGCGGACAACCATTTTGTGGGGGGCACAAGCACGGTGCCGGAACCTGGCACTATTCCCACTTTACTCTTGAGCTTCGCAGCCATATGGCTTTGGAGGTTTCGGCCAAGATTTAAACGTTGTAGCGAGCGGCGTAACGTGGATTAGCTGGCGGCCCGGGGATTTTCACCATTTGGGAAAATCCCCGAGTAGATCGCCAGCCGTGGCGCGCCATTATGTATTGGCGGTGGTTACTTGTGGGACGAAACGAAGGCCGTAATGGTCGTCTTGTTTATGTTGATCTGATCGCCCGTCCGGACCACTTCATGATGTTTTACCTTGCCCAAGTGGATCCTGGGAGACTGCGTGGCCAATGCCTCCTTGGTATACCAGGCCATGCGATGCTCCTGTTGGGGCGTGTCAGTCCTTGTCACCGTGTAACTTTCGGCGAAAGCGAATGCGCTAGTTAGTAACAGACCTAGAATGACTTTTTTCATCTGTTATGCTCCTTCCCGCTGGCGTTAAGGGCAATTCTTGGACCGGAGCGTAATTGACTCAGTTTATGGGACATGAGAAAGCTGACTGCCAAGGCCGCGGAAAAAAAGACTCGGCAAAACTACTTACTGAAAAGCGTCACCGTGACGAGATTTAACCTATTGGCGTGCGACGGGGGAAGCCTTGCCGCGGATAGTCGCGGCCGCCGTCTGAATTCTGGGCCGTGAAACATGTGGCGCAGAGACATATCCAATGACTTCGTCCTTCTCGACCTGGTTGACGACGATTTCGTACGGGAGTGGGCTGCCGGAAACGTAGAATTGCACGGCTTGGTTGACGGCGCAGTTCATTCTTCGTTCGATTTTGTGGGCAGCGTAAAGGTCCATGGTGTAGCGGTTGTTTTTTGGGTCTGTACTGAGGATGGCAACTTGAATTTGCCCTATTGTGGTGGGTACTTTGGTCTTGAGCAGTTCAAATGGAAAATACTTCTTGGCGGGCGGCTGGCCCGAGGCTTCGGCGGGGGGCTGCACTGCGGCTGGTTGTGGGCGCGGGACGGCTGGTTGGGGCAGCGTTGTTGGTGCGGCGGCCGGCTTGGCGTTGCTGGCGAGGTTGGCCGTCATCCGGCTGAGGTCGCCTGTCACGCGTTTCAGATCTGCGCGGTTGTTCTCGGTCTCGGTGGAAACATGCTGCAGCTTAGCGTTGGCTGTGTCGAGTCTGGAACTGGTGCTTTGCAGCCTGGCAGTGGTGTTTTGAAGGCTGGCGTTAATGTCCTGTTTCAGGGCCACTAACTGGGCCGTCAATTCCCGGTTCTTCCGGGCAAGTTCCTGGTTTCGTTGCTCCAGACGCGAGGCCACCTGGGAACTGTTTCGTCTGAAGTCGGTGCGGGCATCGATTAACGCGTCCAGCGTGGCGTCCTGGAGCTTTTTCAGATCCTCGAAGCGGTGCTGGGTCACGTCGAAGGCGCCTGAGGTCGCGTCGCTGAGCCGGGTAATCTGGGCTTGCAGACTATGCTGGATCAGAGCGACATCGCGGGCCGTATGCCGGCTTTTCACAAATTGATATACGTTGCCGGCCAGCGCCGCAGCCAAGCTAAGCAGCAAGAGCACGAGAAGGCCGGCGTGGAGACGCGTCCGGCGCGAATCGCGGTAGTCGTTGGACATTGGGCCTCCGGAGAATTCGATCTATGACTGCCAGTATCCCGCATAGATTTCGGACGGGGGTGATGCGTTACGCGCTGCGGGTACTAGAGGGGTACCATTCTCTGTGGGGGCCATCCATAAGTGAGAAATTGGTGGACCTGGTGAGATTCGAACTCACGACCTCTTCCATGCCATGGAAGCGCGCTCCCAACTGCGCCACAGGCCCACTGAGGAGGGTTCTGTTCACACTATATCACGGCGGTTTCGCTACCATGGTCGAGATGGAGCGAGAGCAAGCCTGGGAGCTATTGTGCGAATTCACCAAGTCGGATAGCCTGCGGCGTCACGCGCTGGCGGTGGAGGCGTGCGTGACGGCGTACGCGCGAAAGCTGGGCGAAGACGAGACCAAATGGTCGGTCACGGCTTTGCTGCACGATTTCGACTGGGAGATTCATCCGCAGTTACCGGATCATCCCACCAAAGGCGAGCCGATATTGGCTGAGCGCGGCGTGGATGCGGAGATTCGGCGCGCCATCCTGTCGCATGCGGATTTCACCGGCGTGAGGCGGGAATCGCCGCTGGAAAAGACGCTGTTTGCCTGCGACGAACTGGCGGGATTTCTGACCGCGTGCTCCTACGTTAAGCCGAACCGCAGCATTTATGAGGTGGACGTGCCGTCGGTGCGCAGGAAGCTGAAGGACAAAGCGTTTGCCCGCGCGGTGAACCGCGACGACATTCTGCAGGGCGCCGCGGGCCTGGGTGTGGAGCTCGACCAACACATCGCGTTCTGTATCGAAGCCATGCAGCAGCGCGCGACCGAGCTGGGCTTGGCCGGAACACAACCGACGGCGACAGCGGGCGCTCAGTAGCGCAACGGCTTGCTAAACGAACTGACGCGTCCGGATGCTAGAATCACGCCTGGGAGCTAGTCTTGGCCGGTGCTGGGCCTGGTCTTCAAAACCAGCGTGCGGTACTTAGTATCGCTGGTGGGTTCGACTCCCACTAGCTTCCGCCAAATCTGCGCAATAGAATTGCGCCGATTGTCGATGGCAAGATCGAGCGGCGCTCAATACTTGAGCGATTTCAGATAGGCCAGCACCGCTTCGGCGTCGGCGCGGGTCATGTGCGGCCGTAACATGGGAGGCTTGGGCGGCTGGCCGGTGCGCGCGATTCCGGTGGTCATCAACCGAATGAAATCGGCATCCGTTCCCGGAGGGCCTCCCGCCAGACGCGGAGTTACCAGGGCCCAGTTCGCCACCGGATAAGTGGGCCGGATCTGTAGCGGCCCACCCTTTAACCAGTTACTCCGCTCTCCCTCGTCATTCTGGTTCCCGGGCGTGTGGCAGCGCGCACACTGGACCATGTCCTCCACTATGTAGCGGCCCCGCTCGACGGCGCCAGAATCCGATCCACCTTGTTTAGCGTGCGCAGCGGTGGCCGGTTGCGAGCGCCCCATAGCGAAGAGAAGGAAAATGCCAAGCGAGATGCGGACAAGTTTCATCATAGTGAGGATTGTATCAACTCCCGGGTGGCCTAAGCCCGTCTTTTTGAAAAGGATCGATGTGCGCGAAACCTCGCTTGTAACGACTGGGTAACGCCTGACCACCGGCTTCACGGAACGCTTCTACCTGCGTTTTCTTACGGCGCCTACCGGGCAGTTGGTATTTCGAAATGTTCGTCGGGCGCTTAGACTAAAGTTAACTTCTAATCCCCAACAAACACCCCAGGGCGCCCCCACTTACCCGTAACCCCGACGGGGGCGCCCACCCTCTTTTTCGGCAGAGATCAGTTCCCGGTGCTGCGCAAAGCTAGCAGGCGCGATGCGCTACCAACTTGGCCCCGAACTGAATACCGAGGTTCCGGTATTCCCGGCAGCGTGACGACTCGGCTACGCTCGTGTCAGAGCAATGTCTCCGGTCCATCGGATGCCGCGATGCGCGACGCTATCAGTTCTATCATCAAAACCATTTCCAGTGTCTTTCGAAAGAAAAACAACCGTACCGGCGGGCTGACACGCGCCACCGGAGGGAATGGCGTCAACTCTGGGATTACAATTCTCTCAGTGCCGGGAACCGACCTGGACCGGCAATTGCTGGATGAGATTTCGCGCCGGAATCGCTGGACCATATCGTTCGCTTCCTCGAGCGATGAAGCTCGCGAGTGGTTGAAGCGAACCAAGCCTCAGATTATCCTGATCGATCGCGACATTGACGGGGCGGACTGGCGCTATGCGGTCTCTTCGCTTGCGGCGGCGTCGGGTGGCGCGTGCGTGCTGCTGATTTCGAGAGTGACCGACGAATATCTGTGGAACGAAGTGGTTACCAATGGCGGCTATGACGTGCTGCGCAAGCCGCTGAACGAGAACGACGTTCTGCGCAATGTCCGGCTGGCGTGGTCGTATTGGACCAGCACTCGTCAATCGGCGAGCGTGATCAAGAAGTAATCCTCCGTAGCATTCGTTAGGTCGCTCGGCTATATTGATGAGATGGCTTTTGTTTATGCGGGCGGGAGAACCTTATCTCCGCGACTGGTTCTGCTTTCTGTTTTGCTCGGCGCGGTTTGCCTGGCGCCTTCCCCGCTGAATGCCCAAACCGGCGCGCAGGCGCTGCTTCCCAACTTTGAGAAGGGCCCGAGCCAGTTTCCGAACCTGATCGCGCCTTACAAAGCGCAGCCGATCCCTCCGCTGATGCTGGAAAATTCTCCGCGCCTGCGCGACCTGATTCACGACGGAAAGATGGAGTTGTCCGTCTCCGATGCGCTGGCTCTGGCGCTGGAGAACAATTTGAACATCGCGGTGCAACGTTTTCTGCGGCCGATCGCTCAGGTGGACGTTTTGCGAACACAATCGGGACAGGCCGCGCGCGGTATCCCTGGCGCGCTCTTGCCGGCCGGGTTAAGCGTAGGCGCGATTGGTGTGGGAGTGAATCAATTCCAGGGCGCCAACGGGGTGGGCAGCGCGGGCGGAATCAGCGGTGGCGGCGGAGCGGTCCAGGTGCCGCAACTTGGCTCGTTCGATCCATCCGTGACCCTGAATGGGAGCTGGGATCGCACAGTATCTCCTCTGAACACCACCACGGTTGCGGGCGTGCCGCAGGTCACGACGTATTCGACCGCGCTGACCGGAACGTACACGCAGTTGCTGCCGGATGGGACCAGCTTTCTCTTCTCCATGAATGCCATCCGGCAAAGCTCCACGCAACAGCATCTGATCTACAATCCGGCGGTAATTACGCGTTTTTCCGGCGGTTTCAACCAGCCGCTGCTCAATGGTTTTGGGTTCCTGCCGAACAAACGTTTCATGATGGTGGCGCAGAATGACATCCGGACGTCGGAGGAACTGTTCCGCCAGCAGGTGACCGCCGTGGTGGTGCAGGTGACCGACGCATACTGGGATCTGGCGGCGGCCCGGCAAGCGGTAGCAGCGGCCGAGCGCAGCCGGGAGGCGGCACGGACGCTGTTTCGCCAGACCCAAACCATGCAGGAATTGGGGACAGCGGCGGCTCTGGATGTCGCCACGGCCAGCGCGTCTCTGGCCACCGGGGACCGCGATCTGATCATCGCCCAAACTAATTTTCAGTTTCAGCAAGCGCAGCTCAAAAATATGCTGAGCAAGACCACCGATGCACAACTGGATGCAGCCGAGATCGTGACTACCGATCAGCTTCCCGAACCGAGTGAACGCGATGTTCCCCAACTGCAACCGGCGCTCGAAACGGCATTCCGGCAGCGCCCCGACTTGTTGGCGCCCGCGCAGGACCTCAAGAACCAAGAAATCAGCGTTGGTTTCACGAAGAACGGCTTGCTGCCTAGCTTAAGCGTATTCGGTCTGTACGCGGGGGCGGGTCTGGCTGGAAATACTCTGTTGGCGACGGCAGGCACAGCCGAGTCGTTGCAGCAGGACTTTGTGTTGCAGTATCCGGAATACGCCGGCGGGGTGAGCGCGGTGGTACCGATCCGGAACCGATCGGCCCAGGCTGACAATCTGCGCGCACGTTTGGAGCGGAGGCAGTTACAAGTAAACCTTCAAAACACGCGGCAGCAGGTGAGTTTGGAGGTTCGGCAGGCGATTATCGGTCTGATCCAAGGGCGGGCGCAGGTGGAGTCCTCGCACGAAGCAGTGAAGCTGGCTAATCAGACCGCGGATGCCGAGCGCAAGAAGCTGCAGGTGGGGCTGTCGACGGCTTATAACGTGATCTTGCGCGACCGGGATGTCATGACGGCGCTGCAGGCCGACATCGCGGCCGTGGGCACTTACGCTAAAGCGCTGGTCGAGATGGATCGGTCCATGGGCGCCACGCTGGAGAGCAACGGCATCGAGTTGGAGGAAGCGCTCAGCGGCGATGTGACCAAGCAGCCCACACCTTCGTTGCGTTATCCGCGTTATACCGGTGTGCCGGAGACCAAACCCTAACCGGCGCTATGAAGGGAAACCTGAGATTGCCGGTGCGTGGTGCGATCCCGGTCGCGATGCTCGCGATTCTGCTGAGCGTGCCGCTGTTGGCCCAATCGAACGACCTGATTGACGGCGACTTTCTGAGTCGTGGTACATCGGTGTTTCCAAAAATCTGGAAACCGTACGTCCCGGCGTATCTGCCCCAGCCCAATCTGAGCAACAGCCCGCGATTGACCGAGCTGCTGCGCGAGGGAAAGCTAGAGCTTTCGCTCAACGATTTTTTGAGGCTAGTGGCGGAGAACAGTCTGGCGCTGGAGGCGGATCGCTTCAATTACTTAATCGCGCAGACGGACCTGCTGCGAACCAAGTCCGGGCAAGCGGCGCGCGGATTGCCGGGCGCGCCGGTGCCTTCCGGACTTTTCAGCGGGGCGATTGGCGCGGGCGTGAGCAGCAATGCCCCGCTTTTGATTGGAGGTACTGGCGCCGCGGCGATTACCGGTTTCTCCAAATCGGTGGTGATCGGCCCGCGCGGGAATTTCGATCCCACTTTGTCCACCAACTTCAGTTTCGACCGCGTGGCGAGCCCGTTGAATACCTCGGTGGTATCGGGAGTTCCCACCGTGATCACGCCGTCCACCGATCTGCAGACCCTGTTCCAGCAACAACTGCCCTTTGGTACGAGTTACGGCCTGGCGTTCAACCTGCAGCGGCAGAGCTCGACTCAACGAGGGCTGATCGACAATCCCGCATTCACGGGATTTTTCTCGGCCTCCGTTTATCAGCCGCTGCTAAACGGGTTCGGTTTTGCGCTCACGCAGCGCTTCATCACCTTCGCCAAGAACAACCGCAAAATCGCAGCCGAGATATTCCGGCAGCAATTGGACGATAACCTGTCGGCAGCCGCGAGTCTCTACTGGGATTTCGTGGCGATGACCGATCAGGTGAAGGTGGCGCAGCAGTCGGTTGCGGCGTCCGAGAAACTGTACGGCGACAATCAAAGACAGGTTGAGGCCGGGGCTCTGGCGCAGCTCGATCTGGTACAGGCTGAGTCGCAGTTGGCTGCCAGCCGCCGGGACCTGGTGATTGCACAGACGAACCTCGAGCTCGAGGAGGCCAAGATCAAAGCCACCATCAGCAAGGTCTTCAATTCGGACTTGGACAAGGCGACTATTCTTCCCACCGACGAACTTCCCCAAGCCGACGCCATTCAGATTCCGCCAATGGAGGTTGCGATGGCATCCGCGCTGCAAAATCGGGCCGTGATTCGCGAGGGGCTCTTGCAGTTGGAAAATGAACGCATCTCCACTAAGTTCACGCACAATAATCTTCTTCCCGTGTTCAGTGTCTTTGCCCAATACAACGGCTTCTCGCTGGCGCCGGGTACCAACCCGGTATTCCGGCAACTGGCACATTTCTTATATCCGGAATACTCGGCGGGATTCTCTCTGACTTTCAGTGTGTTCAACCGTGCCGCGCAAGCTGACGATACGCGGGCGCACTTGGAATTGCAGCAAACTCAAACCACCTTCGCCCAGACACAGAGCCAGGTTGGCGTCGCCGTCCGGTCGGCCGTGAGGGCGCTGGTGCAGAACAAGGCCCAGATTGAAGCCGCTCATCGCGCTGTGGAGACCAGCCAGCTTGCCTTTACTGGTCAAGCAGTGAGATTGCAGAACGGGCTGGCGACTCCGTACGCCGTGATTCTGGCCCAGCGGGATCTGATCACCGCGCAATACGCCGAAATCGAGGCTCGCGTGACTGCCGCCAAGGATCTGGTGGCGCTGGAACTTGCCATGGAGACATTTCAGCCAAATCACGCCATCGATTTCGATAATGCGCTACGCGGAGATGTGTGGAAAGGTTCAGCGCAGCCATAGAGACGGTTCAGGAAATCACGCCTTTTCTGACGGCGTACAGGATCAATTCGGCGAAACTGTGCAGGTTCAGCTTATCCTGCAGGTTTCGGCGATGCGTCTCCACGGTGTAGAGACTGAGGTTTAGCAAGCCGGCGATATCCTTGTTAGACTTCCCTTCGGCCAGCAATTGCAGGATCTCCCGCTCGCGCGGGGTGAGCAGTTCATAACTGTCCTCGATGCCGCGCGTGCGGATTTCGCGCACATAGTCTTCAGCCAGCATTTTGGTGATCTCCGGGCTGAAGAAGGTCTTGCCGCGAGTGACGGATTTGATGGCTTCGATGAGATCGCCCTCGGCGGAATCCTTCAACAAATACCCCTTGGCGCCGGCTTTGAGTGCTCGCAAGACGTAGCTCTCGTCGGCATGCATGCTCAGGACGACGATGGACGTGTTGGGCGCAACCGCGAGAATGCGCTGGGCGGCCTCGATGCCGTTTAGGTTGGGCATGGCGATATCGAGCAGCGCGACATCGGGCCGGGAGGCCTCGGCCGCATCCACGGCTTGTTTGCCGTCGGCGGCTTCGGCCACGACGCTGAAATCCGGCTGGCCTTCCAGCAGCAGCCGTAAACCTCGGCGGACCACGGTGTGGTCGTCAGCCAACAGGATACGGATCTTCCTGTCGCGCGTTAGTGTTTCCATTCGTCTCGCCTTTAGGGAACGGCAACTCCACGTTCAGCAAAGTTCCTCCGCCGGGCACCGAGTGTACCTGACAGGCGCCGCCCAAACTGGCGACGCGTTCCTGGATGCCAAGCAGGCCCATCCCCTTGTTCTCATTGAAATCGAAACCCTTCCCGTCATCCTGGACGGAGAGAGTCAGGCGCCCGGGCTCCTCCTGGACGCGGATGCGGACCGTGTTGGCCTCAGAGTGACGCGAGCAGTTGTTCAGCGCCTCCTGAACGACGCGGTAAATACAGGTCTTGTAGGCGTCCGGATAATCGTCGGAAAGCCCTTCGGCGGCCACGCTTACTTCCATGGACGTTCGCTTGGAGACCTCGCGGGCCTGCCAGCGCAAGGCCGGCACCAAGCCCAGATCGTCCAGCATGGAAGGGCGCAGAAGCAGGGCCATGTTGCGGACCACGCGCACGGTGCTCTCCACCAGGCCCTTGATTACTTCCACTTGCCTGAGCGTTTGCTGGTCGGCGCGGGCGCCCAGACCGGCCGACAGGTTCCGCAATTCGATCAGCACGGCCGACAGCGACTGGCCCACTTCATCGTGCAGTTCCCGGGATAATGCGCGGCGCTCGGTTTCCTGGGCCTGAACCAAGCGCGTGGAAAGGTCTTTGAGGTGGCTGCGGGCCGCGGCGACTTCCAGATATTGCGCGTGCGCCTGATCCTCCAGTTTCAAGATCCGCTGTATGCTGAAGGCGGCCATGCCCAATCCCAGAGCGAGCGCGATGGCCAGGGTCACGCCGACGCGAGTTTCAAATTCGGCCAGGAGGCCCACCACCTGATCGTTGGCGGCGTTTAGCTGTTGCTCGTTGAGCGCCGCGGCGCGGTCGGCCATGGCCAGCATGTTCTGACGCCGGGGAAATACTTGGTCGCGCAGGAAGCCATAGCCCAACTTGCGACGCTCGGCCGCATTCCACTTAAAGATGGGGTCCAGGATATTCCAATATTCGGCCAACTCGTTCTTGAGGGCTGCGTAATGTTGGGCCTCTTCCGGGTGGAGCTGACCGGCGTAGGCCTGTAGCGCGGCCTCCATTTGCCGCCGCACCTGCTGCAGGCTGCTTCGGTAGGCATCGGCACGTTCGGTTTCCGGCTCCAGCAGGTAATCCCGGACGTACGTGCCTGAGAGATAGACCTGCGAGCGGATATCGTTCAGAACGTGGTTTCGAAAAAGATATTGACGGCGAATGCGGGCTTCGCTGGCTCTGAAGTTCTGCAGCACCCGCAGCGCGTCCAATCCGGCCAGCGCCATGATAATCAGGAGACTGCCAAAACCGACTGCTAGCGCGACGCGGCTGCCAAGCAACAGGCGCTCGTGTCCCCGGCCTCCGCTGGTAGGTTTGGCAGCGCCCAAGACGATATCCTGATTCCAGCCTAACCGATTGAGTATCCTCAAGAAAAGACGCTACCGGGATTTGGCGCGGGAAATACCAACTGCTTGGTATTGGGTGGGCGGGGGTAGACTGTCGTAGAGTAGGAACAGCAACGGTTAAGAAATTGTCAGTGCCTACCGAGCCAGTCCTTTCTCATGGTTACTAAGCAGATGAATATAAGCGCCGATCTTGAGAGGATCCGCGCCTTGGATACCTGCACTGTCTCAAATGCCATCGAACGATTCAACGTCAGGCTGCGGAACGAGGGCTTTATATCAGGATCGGTGCGGTGCCGCTTTCCAAATTTTGCACCGATGCTGGGCTACGCGGTGACGGGACGAATCCGGAGTTCCAGCCCCCCTATGTCGGGACGCTGTTACTACGACCGTATGGATTTCTGGAACTACGTTGCGTCGATGCCGGCGCCGAGGGTGTTGGTTTTGCAGGATGTCGATCACGCGCCCGGTTTTGGAGCTTTTGTGGGAGAGATTCATGCGACCATCGGCTTGGCTTTGAACTGCATTGGCTACGTCACCAACGGATCGGTGCGGGATTTGCCGGCTGTCAAGGCGATGGGCTTTCATTTGTTTTCCGGTGGCGTTGCGGTTTCGCACGCCTACGCGCACCTGGTGGATTTTGGCGAGCCGGTGGAAATCGGCGGCTTGAAAATCTGTCCGGGAGCCTTGCTGCATGGCGACCGGCATGGGGTTCAAACCATTCCCTTGGAGCTGGTCGGCGAAATTCCGCTGCAAGCCGCGAAGATTGAGAGTGAAGAACAAGAATTGATAGAGTTTTGCCGCTCGCCGAAGTTCTCCACGCAAGGTCTCGCTCACCTGTTGGAGCGATCCTCCAAGGAATGCCTGTGAAGACGAAACTTCGGTTGCTTGGGTGCGCAGGAATCGCTGCAGTGGCCGTTCTTTTGGCTTCCTGCGGCAGGAATGAGAAGGTCAGCGCCAGCACAGTGGGCGCCGCTCCCCAGGGAGTGGAGGTGGGGGTGGCCAAGGTGGCTCGACAGGCACTCGGCCGCACGCTCACGCTTTCTTCCGAGCTGGTGCCATTCCAGGAAATCGACGTGTATGCGAAGGAATCCGGTTACGTGCGCAAGTTAAGCGTCGATTACGGCAGCCGCGTCAAGGCGGGCGACGTGATGGCGGTGCTGGAGATTCCAGAACTGGAATCGCAGCTGCAGCAGGACGACGCTGCCATCAAGGCCGCGTCCGATCAGATCACCCGCGCCCAACATGAGCTCGGCCGCGTGCAGGCGCAAGGCAAAGTTTTGCATCTGCAGTACGATCGCCTCAATGGCGTGGCTAAAAGCAAGCCCGGCCTGGTGGCTCAACAGGAAGTGGACGACGCGGAAAGCAAGGATCTGGCGGCTCAAGCCCAGGTGGAAGCCTCCCAGGCGAGCGTAGACGCGGCGCAAAGCCAACTAGTGCAGGCTCAAGCCAAGCGGCAGCACGACCAGGTTCTGTTCGATTATTCGAAAATCACCGCGCCATTTTCAGGCGTGGTCACGCAGCGGTTCGCGAATCTGGGAACGCTGGTGCAGGCCGGCACTAGTTCCAGCACGCAAGCGATGCCGCTGGTGCGGCTGTCGCAGGACGATCTGTTCCGCCTGGTTATCCCGGTGCCGGAATCCTATGTTCGTTACATTCGCATCGGGGATCCGGTGCAGGTATCGGTGCCTTCCCTCAACCGCACTCTTCCGGGGAAAGTGGCGCGCTTCTCCGTGGACGTCAAGGAAGACACTCGCACCATGCACACCGAAGTGGACGTAGCGAATCCGAGCCACGTGCTGATTCCCGGACTGTACGCTGAAGCCACCATAACACTTGAGAACAAACCGGACGCGCTGGCGGTTCCACTGCAGGCCGTGGACCATGCGGGCGGCCAGACCAGCGTTTATGTGGTGAATCCGTCCGGAAAGATCGAAGTACGCCGAGTGGTGCTGGGGATTCAGACCGCCACTTCCGCTGAAGTGCTCTCAGGACTCGAGGAGGGCGAAATGGTGATTGTCAGCGATCATAGCGGGCTGAAGGCGGGGCAAGAAGTGCGGCCGAAGGTGATCGATTTGGTCGACTATCAAGGCCAGGAAGACAAGCAGTAGGCGAGCGAGGATCCAAGCGTGTCCCGTTTTTCCATTCGCAATCCGTACTTCATCGTCGTAATCTGCCTGGCGCTGATGGTCATCGGAGTAACCAGCCTGGCGCGGATGCCGGTGGACCTGTTCCCCTCCATCAACATTCCTGAAGTGGTGGTGGCTACGTTTTACTCCGGTATGCCGCCCGAAGACATCGAGACCGACATCACCAATCCGCTGGAGCGGTTCTTCACCATGGCCAGCGGCATGGATCACATGGAATCCCGCTCCATGCTGGGTGTCAGCATCATCAAGGCCTTCTTCCAGCCCGGCACGAATGCGGACGCCGACGTAACAGAGTTGTCCAATCTGGCTCTGGCGGATCTGAAGCGCCTGCCGCCGGGAACCTTGCCTCCGGTGGTGCTGAAGTTCGACGCCTCCAGTCTGCCGGTTTGCCTGGTGACGCTCAAGGGGCAGGGGCTCACCGAGACGCAGCTTCACGACATCGGCCAATTCACCATCCGCAATCAGATCGCGGTAGTGCAGGGCGCCACCATTCCACCTCCGTTCGGCGGGAAATACCGGCAGGTGATGATCTATGTGGATCCCTACAAGCTGCAATCGCGGCAGCTAAGTCCGATGGACGTGGTGGACGCGGTAAACAGAAGCAACCTGATTCTGCCGGCGGGCGACGTCAAGATGGGCCCGTACGACTACTACGTGTACTCCAACAGCCTGGTCAAGAAGGTCGAAGAGCTGAATGACGTTCCCATTCGCACTGTAGGACAGAGCTGGGTTTCGGTGGGAGATATCGGCGAGGCCAAGGACGCCAACCAGATTCAATACAACATCGTTCGAGTCGACGGCCAGCGCTCCGCCTATCTTCCGATCATGAAGCAGGGTGGCGATACCAATACGATCCAAGTGGTGAACGGCATTCGTGACATGATCGGCCGCCTGTTCGACATTCCGAAGCAATTGCAGGCCACGGTGGTATTCGATCAGTCGGCCTTCGTCAAGGAAGCGATCAACACGTTGTTGCACGAAGGCTTGATCGGGCTGGCGCTGACCAGCCTCATGATTCTGATCTTCTTGGGGAGCCTGCGCGCCACGGTCGCGGTATTCCTTTCGATTCCGCTCTCCGCCTTGAGCACGTTCGTGGTTTTGTATCTGCTCGGGAGCACGGTGAACACGATGATCCTGGGGGGGCTGGCGCTGGCGTTCTCGCGCGTGATCGACAACTCGGTAATCGCGCTCGAAAACATCTACCGGCATCTGGAGATGGGCGCGTCGCCGGAGGTGGCCGCTGAACAGGGCGGCGCGGAAGTGAGTCTGGCGGTTCTGGCCGCCACGCTTACCACGGTGGTGGTGTTCTTCCCGGTCACGTTCCTGTATGGGGTGAGCAAATTTTTGTTCTCAGCGCTGGCCCTGGCGGTGGTCATTTCGCTGTTCGCTTCCTATTTCGTGGCGATGACCGTGATTCCGCTGTTCTGCGCCCGCTTTCTCAAGAGCGTTCATCACGCCCAGGACGAGGTGCGCAGCGGCGGCTTCAATGCCTGGTTCAACCGGGGCTTCAGCGCGCTGCTGGATTTTTATGAGCGCATGGTGCGCGGCGCGCTGCGCTATCCGGTGATCACCATCGTGGTTCTGTTGGGGATGTTCGCGGCCAGCCTGGCCATCTATCCAAAGCTGGGCGTAGCATTCTTCCCGCGCACCGACGCGGGTCAATTTACGATCAACCTGAAGGTCCCTACCGGTGCGCGCATTGAGTCCACCGACCAATACGTTGCCAAAATCGAGGACCTGGTCCGGCACGTGGTTGATCCGGCGGACTACCAGATGATCGTCTCCAACATTGGAATCGTGCCGGATTTTTCAGCCCTATATACGACCAACGCCGGCCCGTATACCGCGACCATCCAAGTGGAGCTGAAGGATTCCCACAAAACCGGCAGCTTCGAGTACATCGACCGCATGCGCCGGGAAATCGCCAGCCGCTATCCGGAGTTGCGCACGTTTTTCTCCAGCGGCTCGATGGTGGACGCGATTCTCAACATGGGCATGCCCGCTCCCATCGATGTACAGGTCAGCAGCCGCGATCTGGACCGCACGTACAACATCGCTCAGGATCTGTCGGCGCGCATCCGCAAGCTGCCGGATATCGGCGAAGTGTACGTTCCGCAGGACATGAACTATCCCGCCGTCCGGCTGAAGATCGATCGAGTGCATGCCGCCGAGCTGGGCCTTTCCCAAAAAGAGATCGTGGATAACGTCATCACGGCGCTGAATTCCAACACCATGATCGCGCCGAATTACTGGGTGGACCATCAGACCGGGAACGATTATTTTCTTACCGTCCAGTATTACGAGCATGGTAAGCCGGCGATTCACAACTTCGTCGATCTGCAGCAGATCCCACTGCGCGGAACGCCCCAGAGCGGCCAGATCGATGGCGTGCACGCGGATGGCATGGCGCGATCCAGCGCGCGCGCCACCACCGTGCTGGGCAATGTGGCCAGCCTCGATTTTGTTCAGTCCCCCACGGAAATCGACCACTATCAGAT
The DNA here is from genome assembly GCA_035501355.1 of Bryobacteraceae bacterium. GTDB lineage: Bacteria > Acidobacteriota > Terriglobia > Bryobacterales > Bryobacteraceae > Palsa-89. Next base: position 59,510 of record DATJWJ010000186.1, read on the forward strand.
CCAGCGCGTCGCCGACGTGTACGTCACTCCTTCCGGAGAGGATCTGGGCAAGGTCACCACCCGAATTCAGCATCTCCTGGACGAGCAGAAGTATCCGAGTAACGTCCGCATTAATTTACGCGGCATGGTGCAGGGGATGAACGATTCGTTCCACAGCTTCGCCATCGGGCTGTCGCTTTCGGTGCTGCTGTTGTTCTTGATCCTGGTGGCGCAATTCCGGTCCTTCATCGATCCGTTTCTGATCATGCTGGCGATTCCGATGGGGTTCATCGGTGTGTTGATCGTGCTTCCGCTCACTCACACCACGCTGAATGTCATGTCGCTGATGGGCATTTTGATGCTGGTGGGAATCGCGGCCTCGAATAGCATTCTGATCGTGGAATTCGCACATCGGCTGGAGGAGCAGGGACGGTCCGTGGAAGACGCCGTAATCGTGTCCTGCCGGGTTCGCCTGCGGCCGATCCTGATGACGTCCTTCGCCACCATCATCGGTATGGTGCCCATGGCGCTCAAGCTGGGAACGGGCAGCGAACAATATGCGCCGCTGGCGCGGGCCATCATCGGCGGGCTTACGGTATCGGTGCTGTTAACCGTGTTTATCGTTCCGGCCGCCTATCTTTTGGTTTACCGGCGGAGGCAACAGCCTGTAGAGGCACGCTGATGCCGCGCTTCTCGATTCGCAATCCGTACTTCATCATCGTAGTCTGCCTGGTGCTGACGGTCATCGGCATCACCAGCCTGGCTCGGATGCCGGTGGATCTGTTTCCGGTGATCAACCTTCCCGAGGTGGTGGTGGCGACGTTTTACTCCGGCATGCCGCCGGAAGACATCGAAACCGATATCACCAACCCGCTGGAGCGCTGGTTCACGCTAGCCAGCGGGGTCGATCACACCGAGTCGCGCTCGCTGCTCGGTGTCAGCATCATCAAAGTTTATTTCCAGCCGGGCACCAACGCCGACGCCGATGTCACGCAACTGTCCAATCTCGCGCTGGCCGATCTGAAGCGCCTGCCGCCCGGCACGCTGCCACCGGTGGTCATGAAGTTCGATACCTCCAGCCTCCCGGTTTGCCTCGTCACGGTGAAGGGCGAAGGCCTGAACGAGACGCAGCTCCACGACCTGGCGCAGTTTCAGATCCGCAATCAAATCGCGGTGGTGAAAGGGGCCGAGATTCCCGGCGTTTTCGGCGGCAAATATCGCCAGGCGATGGTGTACGTCGATCCCTACAAGCTGATGTCGCGACAGCTCAGCGTCATGGATGTCGTCGACGCGGTGAACAACAACAACCTCATTCTTCCGGCGGGGGACGTGAAGGTTGGAGGCGACGATTACTACGTCTATTCCAACAGCCTGGTGAATCAGGTGGAAGAGCTGGACTCGGTTCCGGTGAAAACGGTGGGCCAGCGCTGGGTTCCTGTCTCCGACGTCGGCGAAGCGAAAGACTCCAGCCAGTTGCAGTACAACATCGTTCGTGTGGACGGTCAAAAGTCCGCCTCCATCCCGATCATGAAACAGGGCGGCGACAGCAACACCATCGAGGTGGTGGATGGCGTTCGCAAGCTGATCGGGCATTTATTCGATATCCCGCGCCAATTAGTAGCCAGCGTGGTCTTCGATCAGTCGGTCTTCGTCAAGGAAGCGCTGGACACGGTTTTGCACGAAGGCATCATTGGGCTAGTGCTCACCAGCCTGATGATTTTGGTTTTCCTGGGGAGCATGCGAGCGACGTTTGCGGTGCTGCTTTCGATTCCGATTTCGGCGTTGGCCACGTTCGTGATCCTGTACCTGATGGGCAGCACGGTCAATACCATGATTCTGGGCGGGCTGGCGCTGGCGTTCTCGCGGGTCATCGACAATTCCGTGATATCGCTCGAAAATATCTACCGGCACCTGGAAATGGGCTCGTCACCGGAGCGCGCGGCGGAGGAAGGCGGGGCCGAAGTGAACCTGGCGGTGCTGGCAGCGACCTTAGTCGACGTGGTGGACTTCTTTCCGGTCACGTTCCTGTACGGCGTC
>DATJWJ010000187.1:0-2821 GCA_035501355.1 Bryobacteraceae bacterium
CGCGAGGACGTCGGCCGGCACAACGCCGTGGACAAAGTAATAGGCGCCGAAGTGCTTCGCGGCCACATCCCGCTCGATGACAAGCTGCTCCTGGTGAGCGGCCGCGCCAGTTTCGAGCTGGTGCAGAAGGCGCTCATGGCGGGCGTCCCGATTCTCGCAGCCGTGGGCGCTCCTTCCAGCCTGGCGGTGGAGACCGCGTGCCGATTCAACATGACCCTGCTCGGCTTTGTGCGCGAGGGCCGTTTTAATATCTATTCAGGAGCTTCGAGAATTGAATGAAACTGCGAATTCATGGCAACGATCTCAGATTGCGCTTGAATCAGGCCGAGGTTGGGCAGTTCAGCAAGACGGGCTGGCTGGAGGAGGTGGTGGAGTTCGCGCCCGGAGTCAGCCTCTCGTTCGCGCTGGAGTCGCTATCGAGCGTGCCCGCGCCTCGCGCAGTCTATCAAAACAATTCTCTGCGCATTCAACTCCCCGCCGCCAAAGCCAATCAGTGGATCACAACCGATGAGGTGGGCATTCAAGCCGAACAGGTTGTCGCGAACGGCAAACAGCTCTCGATCCTGATCGAAAAAGATTTCCAGTGCGTGCACAGCCCGAACCCGGATCCGAACGCCTACCCCAATCCGCTTCAGCCGGAAACCCGCGGCTAAGGGCCCCAAAAAACGAGTAGGGCGCCCCGGAAGGAGTGCCCTACGCCGCGTCGTTCGGATTCGACCCTGGAGTTGTGACTTCTTGGTCCCCTTCTCATCGGGGCTCTCGGATCGTATCAGACCGATCCTAACACACCTGCGCGATCAACCGACCTTCTCGCCGATCGCCTTGGCTTGCAGGAACTGCAGCAAGTAGTCCGGACCGCCCGCCTTGGAATCGGTGCCTGACATATTAAATCCCCCGAAGGGATGCGCGCCCACCATGGCGCCCGTGCACTTGCGGTTGATATACAGATTGCCCACGAAAAACCGCTCGCGAGCCTTTCGAATCTTCTCCGGGTTCTTAGTGAAAACCGCGCCCGTCAGCCCGTACTCGGAATCGTTGGCCAGCTCGAGCGCGTGATCGAAATCCCGAGCCTTCGCCACCGCCAGCACCGGGCCGAAAATCTCCTCCTGAAAAACGCGCGCTTTGGAGTCCACATCGGCGATTACAGTCGGTTGCACGAAGTAACCATCGCCCGCCGCAGCCGATCCCCCGGCGATCACGCGTCCTTCCTTTTTGCCGATCTCCACGTAATCCAAAATGGAACGCTGAGCGCCTTCGTTAATCACCGGACCCATGTAGTTGTCCGGCTCATCCGACGGGCCGACCTTCAGGCCAGCCACCTCGGCCTTCAACTGATCCAGGAACTGGTCGTACACTGCTTCATCGACAATCGCCCGCGAGCAGGCCGAGCACTTCTGTCCCTGGTATCCGAAAGCCGACCACAGCACGCCTTTGACCGCGCTTTTCAAGTCCGCCTCGCGATCCACGACGATGGCGTCCTTGCCGCCCATCTCGGCGATCACGCGTTTGATCCAGATCTGGCCCTTTTGCGGCTTGGCTGCCAGCTCGTTGATGTGCAATCCCACATCGCGCGAGCCGGTGAACGCGATGAAGCGCGTTTTCGGATGCGCCACTATCACGTCGCCCACCACCGAGCCGCTGCCCACCAGCATCGACAGCGCCTTGGGCGGGAAGCCCGCATCGAGAAGCACCTCGGCAAACTTGGCCGCAATGGTCGGCGTATCGCTGGATGGCTTGATGACTACCGTGTTGCCCGCCACCAGCGCCGCCGTGGTCATGCCCACCATAATGGCCAGCGGAAAATTCCAAGGCGGAACGATGACGCCCACGCCCAGCGGCAGATAGAACAGCTCGTCCTTCTCGCCCGGAAGCTGCAGCAGCGGATCGGGTTTAGCCAGGCGCAGCATCTGGCGTGCGTAATATTCGCAGAAGTCGATGGCTTCGCAGACGTCGGCTTCGGCCTCCGGCCAGGTCTTCCCCGCTTCGTACACTAGCCACGCGTCGAACTCGAACTTGCGTTTGCGGATCAGCGCGGCGGCCCGCAATAATGTTTCGGCGCGCGTTTCGGCGGGCACGGCGCTCCATTGCGGAAAATAATCGTAAGCCGACTCCACGGCTTCCCGCGCCAGGTCCGCCGTGGCTTTATTGTGGATACCAACCACCTCGCTCGGCCGCGACGGGTTGAGCGATTTCAATTTGTCGGAAGTCTTGTGGCGCTGGCCCGCGACCAACAGCTCGTACTCGCGTCCCAACTGGGCATGCACATCGCGCAGCGCTTTTTCCATTGCCTCCCGGTTGGCCGGTTTGGAGAAATCGACCACCGGTTCGTTCGAAAAAGCCGGAAGCGAGCGCACCGGCTCGAGAATCGTGGTGCTCATGGGAGAATCGTCATCCTTTCAGATTGGCTGCAGTACCTTCCACGATTTTGCGGCCTCGTTCGAACATTTCCGCGGCGTCGTCCGCCAGTTTGCGGCCGCGCTCGTACATCTCCTTGCCGCGCTCCAGCATCTCCTTGCCGGATTCCATCATCGCTTCCCGGCTTTCTTGGGTTCTTCTGACGATCCTGCGCCGCGTCACTTCGCCTGAAGCTGGAGCGTAGAGCAGCGCGATGGTTGCTCCGATCGCGATCCCCGCCAAGAACCACACCGCCTTATCGCCGTAGTTTTCGTCCGCCATATTCCCTCCTATGATGTTTTGTCTACTCCGAGGTTCTGAGCCTCGGGTCTTGGCTTGCCAAGTTCCAAGCGGCCGATGAGCCGCCGGAGACGGAGCGAAGCCATGCTGAGCGTAGCGGAGGCGCAGGCGGCGGTGTTCGGTTTCA
>DATJWJ010000188.1:0-9943 GCA_035501355.1 Bryobacteraceae bacterium
ACGCGGATCCGGTGCGGCGGGTTTCCATCATTCCACGTTCCATTGGCGCGCTGGGCCACACGTTGCAACTGCCTGGCAAGGATCGCTATTTGATGACCGAGCTGGAGCTGGAGGATCGAATCTCGGTTATGCTGGGCGGGCGCGCCGCCGAAGACATCGTCTACCAGGGCGTGACGTCGACCGGAGCGAGCGACGATCTGCAGCGAGCCACCGAACTGGCCAGGCAGATGGTGACGCGCTATGGGATGAGCAAGCATTTGGGGGCCGCGACTTATGGGTTGCCGCGCGACCCGCGCTTTCTTCGGACCCCGTTTGGTTCCGAGGAGAGAAACTACAGCGAGCATACGGCCGAGCAGATCGATGCGGAGATTCGGGAGATCATGGACCGGCTGTATGAACACGTGAAGTCCATTCTTACGGAGCGGCACGCTACCTTGACGCTGGTAACTCGCGAGCTGATCCGGAAAGAGACGCTGGAGCGCGATGAGTTGGAAAAGCTCCTGGCGTCGGCGCCGGCGCCGGAACCCGCGCTGCGGCAATGATCGTGAGGGATCGGGCCCAAGCGCGGTAGTCTGGCCTGCAAAATGCTGATGCAGAGTTGAGGAATTCAGGTGCATCAACTCCTGCGATGGCAAGCCATTATCGATTTGCTGGCGCTCACCGCGGCAATCTATCTGGCTTTGTCATGGGCGCGGCGAGCGCGGGCGTTGCGCATTGTCCTGCTGTTACTAGCGCTACACGCCGGTTCTCTGCTGGCGCGGCATTTCGAAGTGATCATCACCAGTTGGGTGTTGGAAGGCGCGGCGGTCATCGCGCTGGTTGTTCTGGTTTTGGCATTTCAGGCCGAGGTTCGCTATGCCGTGATGCGCATGGAGAGCGGGTTATGGCCTGGCCGGAGGCCGTCCCCCAGCCAAGCCTCGGCACTCATGGCCGATACTGCATTCGCGCTGGCCGCTTCGCGGATCGGGTCGATCATGGTGGCGGTGCGTAAGGATTCGATTACGGAGTTGCTCAACGGTGGAGTGCTGCTGGGAGCCAACATCTCTTCGGAACTGATTCAATCCATATTTCAAAAAGATTCGCCGTTACACGATGGAGCGGTAATCATCGAAGGCCTGATCATCGCTCGGGCGGGAGTCTACCTCCCGCTCACGAATCGGCGGGACTTGCCCTTTTACTTCGGCACACGCCACCGCGCGGCGATCGGGCTGGCTGAGCGTTGCGATGCAGCGGTGGTAGTGACGTCGGAAGAGCGCGGTGAAGTGATGCTGATGGAAGGCCGGTCCCTGCAGCATCTGACTACTTCCGCAAAGCTCGCGCAGGCCCTGGAGGGAAGCCCGAGGCGTGTCGAACAGGGCCTGGAGAACCGCGTGCGGCGTCTGTTCTTTTCCAATCTGCGGTATAAACTGGCGTCCTTCGGTCTGGCGGCGACGATCTGGGCCATGTCATTCCTGTTGGTTGGGACCGCGGTGCGAACGCTCACCATGCCGGTGGAGTTCAGCAACGTGCCGGACGGGTTGGAGATCGCTACGTATTCCACAGATCACCTGGACGTGCAATTGCGCGGCAATACCTGGATCATGGATTCGATCAGCGACAGCCGGCCGGTGGTGCGTCTTGATCTGGCCGGGGCCAAGCCAGGCACGGAATTGATTCGAGTTCGTTCCGGCGACATCAGCTTGCCGCCGGGCGTGACAGTCGCCAGCATTGCGCCGCGCAGCATCGCCGTCTCGCTGGCACGCAAGCCTGGATAGGATGGGCCGCGCGGTCCTGGGGTCTTGCGCCTCTTCAAGAGATCATGACTTTGCGCGGGAATTGCGAGTTGTCCTGGAGGAAGGTTTTCTTCCTCTTTAGTTCTTCGGCCGTCGGCTGGACCATACCTTCGGCGTCGGTGACGCGCGAAACCAGCGTGTGTTCGCCGGGCGTGGCGCCTTCCCAGCGATAAGTGAAGAGCTTCCAGGAGAACTGCGTGTTGGTGGAAGCGAGCGTGGCTTTCTGCCAGGCGCCGTCGTCAATCTTGACCTCCACTGATTTCAGGGGCGTTCCATCGTTCAACACGAAGCCGAGAATCTCATAAGAGCCGGCCTTTTTGCGTACTCGCGCGATAGCCGATTTCAGATGGATGCGGGTGATCTCGTTCTCCACCCACTGGGTTTGGGAGTCGGCGTCCTCGCCCGTGCCGCCGACGCCAACCAGCGAGCGGTACCAGCGCGCCTGGTAGTTTCCTAGATAGCGATCTTCTTGCAGGTGAATTTCCGACAGCCACTTCACGTTGCAGACACCGTACCAGCCCGGCATGAGGAGGCGGACCGGGAAGCCCTGGCCGCGCGTCAGGGGGTCGCCGTTGAGCGCGTAAGCGAGCATTGGCTCTGGCTTCATCGCGTTTTCGAGCGTGATGCTGCGGCCAAACTGCTGGTCGAGCTTAAAGGTCTGCTGGCGGAACACGATTTCCTGTGGGCCGCGATCGGTGCCGAAGAAGACTACTTCCCGCGCCTTGGAGTTGACGCCGGCCTTGTTCAACACGTCGCGCAGGCGCACGCCTTTGAACTGGCCGCAGGAGCACAGACCCTCCACCGAGCGCGGGCTGTTGCCGGAGCATTCGTACCCAGCGGCGATTTCGACGGGGCGCATGGCGCGCAGTTCATCGAGCGTGAATTCGATGGGCTTGTTGACCAGACCGGTGAGCTTCAGCCGATATGCGGCGGGGTCGATCTCCGGCTGGTTCATGTGCTGGAGGGTAAAGAATTTGTCCTTGGGCGTGAAGGGCCCGTCGATGGTGCGGATGTCATAGACGCGCGTGGGCGCGTTCGGATTGGCCCCCGGGTTGAAGCCCTTGGGTAGGTCGGTAAAGGGTACGTCGACTTCGTCGGCGGCGCGGGCCGGCATGGCCCAATCGGGTATGAAGGCGAGCACGCTCGCCGCGGCCAGACTTCTTCTCAATGTTTCCCTGCGAGTCATTTCTTCAGGCATCGCTCTCCTCCAGTTCACGCTTCGGTCAATTGACCTTAGTACATTCTAGCTCCTGGATCTACACGGCATGTAGGCGGGGGGTTGGCAGCGCGCTCATCTGTGGGCGGGAGCGGGTCGTCAGGAGGATGCCTCGCAAGGCGGTTGGAGACAATACTTAAGTAATAAAGGCTCATACCTTCCCGATAAGTGAATTGATGAGCGTCTCCCGCGTGCATTCTGCCCGCCCAGGAAACTTGACGCTTGCGGTCTGGTGTGTTGGGCTGCTGGCAGCGAGTTTTGGAGTCCCGCATCTGCAGGGGGTTGGAAGTGGCTGGCCGCACATTGCGCTGGAGTTGATTGCTACGGTGCTGGGCGTGGCCGCGGGTGCAGCGGCGGTTTTTATGGCATGGCCCGCAGCGGAGCCTCTAATCGGTCAGAAAAGGGCGAACGGCCCGCTTGTTCGGGAGGCGCTCGAACAGGAACAACGGGCTCGCGTGGGGGCGTCTGACCAGGAACTAGCTGAGCGCGATCAACTGGCGTCTCTGGCGTCGAGAATTGCCGTGGCGTTGACGCGCGAGAATGCCTTCGAAGAAAGCCTGCAGCGGTCGGCGGAGATCGTTGTCCAGTCGCTCGATGCAGCCTTCGTCCGCATTTGGACCCTGAACAAGGACCAGAACATCCTGGAGCTGAAAGCGAGTGCGGGAATGTATACGCACCTGGATGGACCGCACGGGCGCGTTCCGGTTGGCCGTCATAAGATCGGGCACATCGCCGAGGACGGGAAGCCACAGCTCTCCAATACGGTCCAAGAAGACTCGTGGATCAGCGAAAAGGAATGGGCCAAACGGGAAGGCATGGTCGCTTTCGCCGGCTATCCGCTGGTGGTGGACGACCGGGTGGAGGGCGTGATCGCTGCCTTCGCGCGACGGCCGCTGACGGAGGACGCGATTCGGGCGCTCAGCTCCACTGCCGGCAGCCTGGCGCTGTTCATCGTGCGCCAGCGCGTGGAAAAGGCGCTGATCGAGAGTGAAGAGCGGGTACGTTTGCTGCTGGATTCCACGGCCGAAGCCATTTACGGCATCGACTTAACAGGGAACTGCACCTTTGCCAATCGAGCTTGCCTGCGCGTGCTGGGTTATTCGAAGCCGGACGAGCTGCTGGGCCGGAATATGCACCAGGTGTTGCATCACAGTCGGGCCGATGGCGGGCCATATCCGGTAAGCGAGTGCCGGATCTTCCGAGCCTTCCGCAAGGGAGAAGGCACTCACGTCGACGACGAGGTGCTGTGGCGCGCGGATGGGACCAGTTTCGCGGCCGAGTATTGGTCCTACCCAGTAGTGAAAGACCGTGAGGTTGTCGGCGCGGTGGTTACCTTTCTGGACATCAGCGCGCGCAAACAGGCTGAAGAGGAGCAGAGAAAACTGGCGTTGCTGGTGGAAAGCAGCGATGACTTCATTGTGATCGCGTCGCCGGACAGAAAAGTGCAGTACCTCAACCAAGGCGGCGCCGCACTGATCGGGCTCGATAACCCGCGAGAGGCGCTGGGCGTGAACATATCCAGTTTTCATCCGGAGTCGGCGTGGACTCAACTGCAGAGCAGGATCGCTCGGGAGCAGCCCTACACGTGCGAGACGCAGTTAAAGCATTGGAAGACTGGGGCTCCCATCGACGTGCTGCTCAGTGCCTTCGTATTGCGGAAACCGGAAACGGGTGAACTGCTCTGCATGGCCGCCGTCATGCGCGATATCTCCAAGCGCAAGCAGAGCGAGCAAGCGCTGCGTACTTCCGAGGAACGCTTCCGCATCGCGACTGAGAACGCCAGCGACATGACGTTCGAGTGGGATCTCAAAACCGGGGACCTCCAACTTTTTGGCCTCTCCAGTGACCGGCTGGGGGATTGGCCGGCCCCGCGCAATTTCGAGGCCTGGAAGAGCATGGTTCATCCCGACGATATCGGACCGCTACTGGATGGGATCGCACGTCACATCGAAAGTGGAGAACGTTATGTTGCCGAGCACCGCGTGATTGGACAGAAAGGGGACATCTTCTTTTATTCTCTTCGCGGCCAAGCGATTCGAAACAGCGTAGGCGGGCCGCGGAAATGTATCGGCTTGGCGAGCGACATCACCGAAAATCGGAAGACCGAGCAAGCCATCGCTCAATTGGCCGCCATCGTGCAGTCCTCGGAAGACGCCATTATTGGGGCGAGTCTTCAGGGGATAATCACCTCCTGGAATGGCGGCGCCGAGAAGTTGCTGGGTTATGCGGCAGAAGAAGCGATAGGGGCGTCTATTTCTATTTTGCTTTCGCAACCAGAGCGCGCCTCGGACATACTCGATCCCAGCGTGCGCGGAGAAGTGAGCCGGTTCGACGAGACCGTGCTGGTGCGTAAGTCGCTGGGTACGCTGCCGGTCTCGCTTACGGTTTCACCCATCCGCGACGGAGCCGGAACCGTCACCGGAGTGGCTGCCATCGCGCGCGACATTCGTGCACGCAAGCAAGCCGAAACGGATCTGGCCTACCAGGCGCGGCACGATCATCTGACCGGGCTGCCCAACCGGCTGCTCCTGGCCGATCGGCTGGCGGCGAGCATTGTCCTGGCCGAGGCGTCAGGGCGCATGACCGCGGTGCTGTACCTGGACCTGGACGGCTTCAAGTTGGTGAACGACACCCTGGGACACGAGTCCGGCGACAGCATTTTGCGGCAGGTGGCAGACCGGCTGAGAGCTTGTATCCGCGAGCCGGACACGCTGGCCCGCATGGGCGGCGATGAGTTCATGCTGGTGATCAATGAAGTGTGCGACGATCGAACAGCTCTGGCGGTGGCCGAACGGCTGGCAGCGGGGCTGCGCAAGCCATTCCGGATCGCCGGCCGCGAGCTTTATCTGACCGCGAGCATCGGCATCAGCATGTATCCTCGCGATGGCGCGGATGTGAGCACGCTGCGGCAGAGCGCCGATGCCGCGATGTATCAAGCCAAGCATGCGGGCAAGGATCGTACTATGTTCTTCACGCCGGCCATGAGAACAAGCGTGCTTGAGCAGTTGGAACTCGAAACAGACCTGCGGCACGCCCTGGACCGGGGCGAAGTTTTTCTGCAATTCCAGCCCATTTTCGAAGCGTCTGGAGGCCGCCAGACTGCTTTCGAAGCGCTAGCACGCTGGAGGCATCCCACGCGAGGGTTGATTCCGCCTAGTACGTTCATTCCGGCGGCTGAAGAGACCGGAATAATCATCCCCCTGGGCGCTTGGGTGCTGAAGGAGGCTTGCCGGCAGTGCCAGCAGTGGCAGCATCGGGGCTTGGATTCGGTTCGCGTAGCCGTGAATGTGTCTCCGCTGGAGTTTGCGAGGGCGGAATTTGCCGACCACGTGCTGGCGCTCCTGGATGAAACCGGATTACGCGGAGATTTGCTCGAGTTGGAACTCACCGAGGGGATTTTGATGCGCGATCTGGAGGCCTCCGTGGCGAAGATGTCGCGCCTGCGGGAGCACGGAGTTCGTATATCCATAGACGATTTCGGGACCGGCTTCTCCTCGCTCGGCTATTTGCCGCGCCTGCCCATTGACACGGTTAAGATCGACCAAAGTTTTGTAGCGGAGCTGTGCCAGAATGTCATGGCGCGTTCCATCATCGAAGGGATGATTTCGTTGGCGCGCACCATTGGCAAGCGGGTGATCGTGGAAGGCGTGGAGACTGTCGAGCAGCTATCCGCGCTGCGCGAACTCGGCTGTCATGAAGTGCAAGGGTTTCTGCTGGGACGGCCGGGTGCGGTTCCCAGGCACTCGAATACTCCGGACTGTTTGCTCTGGGAAGCTGAAGTTGTTCCGGAACCGGCGGCGGTGTCAGGCGCTTGGTTAGAAAGGGCTCGCTGACAGGCAGGGGAGTGGCCCGCTGATGCAAAGCCGGACGGTGAGCACGTTAAGATAAAAGTGCCGCGCCCGCTGTCGTGATCCATCCTGCTATCCGCGACCTTCTCGAATCGCTTAACCGGGATCCTGCATTTCAGGAAATCGCTAGCCGTCTTACGCGGGACCCTGGCTCGCGGCTTTCGCTTTCCGGGCTAACCACCACCGCCAAGGCACTGTATCTGGTGCTGCTATGGCAATTGACGGAACGCAATCTGGTGGTCGTGGTGGATGGGAACAAAGAGGCCGACACGCTGGGGGAATTGGTGGGCACGTTCTTCGATCTGCTCGTCACGTCTGATTTTCCGCGGCCGCAGACCATTCCCAGCCTGGATGTGCTGCCGTGGCAGCGGCTGTCGCCGCACAGCGAAATCAGCGAGCAGCGCGCGGTGGGATTGTGGCGGCTGGCATCGGCGAAGACCACCATCACCATTACGCCAGTGGCATCGGCGCTGCTGCGAACTGAATCCGCGGAATTTTACCGGCAGCTTGCGCTCACGCTGCGCGCTGGCGAAGAAATTCCACTGGAAGATCTGCTGGCGCATCTGGAGAGCATCGGCTACGAGAAACGCGATCCGGTGGAGATGGTGGGCGAATATGCGCTGCGCGGAGGGATTCTGGACATTTTCCCGGCGGAGGCGTCTAAGCCCATCCGCGTTGAGCTGTTCGGCGACTTGATTGAATCCATCCGGCGTTTCGATGTGGAGACGCAGCGCTCGGTATTGCGGATTGCCGAAACAACGCTGCTTCCGCTGGCGGAATATCCGAAGTCGCGCGAAGTGCTGCGGGCGATCGCCGAGCAGGTGGACGTCCCGAGCCCGGGCGATCCTTTTCCGGGCTGGGAATTTCTGGTTCCGCTGGTGAGGCCGCGCGCCGAGTCGCTATTTTCACTGGTGGCGCATCCGCTGATCATTTTGGACGAGCCGGAGCAGATCGCATCGGCGGCTGGGCGGCTTTGGAAGCGGCTGGAGGAGAGCGACCGGCCGTATCCGTGTCCGCCGGAGAAGAATTTTTACACCTGGCCGGAGTTGCAGGCAGAGCTGGAGCCGAAGGCGGAACTGAGGCTGCGAGAGCTGGAGTTGATCACGGGCGCGCAGGCGGTGGAACTCGGTCCGGTCCTCACGTCGCGGCCTTCGCTGGCGTTTCATGGCAACGTGCAAGCAGCCATCGGCGAGGCGCGCAATCTGGTGGAGCAGGGCTATCGCGTGATCTTTTTTGCGCAGTCCAGCGGCGAACTGGAACGCCTGGCCGATATTTTCCAGGAATATTCCGTACCGTTCCAGCTGGGTCTCGATCCGGCGGATGCGACCCGGCCTTATTTGGCGGAGCGCTCGTACGTGGCGGGTGCGGCCGCGAGCACCCTACTGGCCAAGGGGCTGGTGCGACGCGGGGTCGTGTTCCCGGACGCGCGTGTTGCGCTGTTCGGTTCCGAAGATCTTTTCGACACGTCGGAGCTGATTGCGAAGCCGTCGCCGGCGAAATCGCAACTGGCGGCGTTCACCACCGACCTGGCGGACCTCAAGCCCGGCGACTTCGTGGTGCACGTCACGCACGGGATCGGAAGGTTCTTGGGGACCCGCGAGATCGTGCAGGGCGAGAACAAGGGCGATTTCATGCTGATCGAGTACGCCTCGGACGCGAAGTTGTATGTTCCGCTGACGCGCTTGGATCTGATTCAGAAGTATCGCGGGGCGGGGGAGGGCGCGGCGCCGCCGCTGGACCGGCTGGGCGGGGCCACCTGGGAGCGCACCAAATCGCGCGTCAAGGCTAGAATGCGCGACATGGCCGACGAGCTGCTGAAGCTGTACGCGCAGCGCCAGATGGCCGAGGGTTTCGCGTTCTCACACGACAGCAACTGGCAGCGCGAATTCGAGGATGCGTTCGAATTCAGCGAGACTAAGGACCAGCACGCGGCCATCCAGCGGATCAAGAAAGACATGGAAAGCGGGCATCCGATGGACCGGCTGCTGTGCGGCGACGTGGGCTACGGCAAGACGGAAGTGGCCATGCGCGCGGCGTTCAAGGCGCTGGGCGACGGCAAGCAAGTCGCCATCCTCGCGCCGACCACGGTGCTGACCTTCCAGCACTATGAAACCTTCCGGCGCCGGTTCGCCCCGTTTCCCGTACATGTTGAAATGTTGAGCCGCTTTCGCGACAAGAAAGAAATTGCCGGAGTGCTGGCCGGGCTGGCCGAAGGGAAAGTGGACATCGTGATCGGAACGCACCGGCTGCTTTCTAAAGACGTCCAGTTTCGCGATCTGGGCCTGCTGGTGGTGGATGAAGAACAGCGCTTCGGCGTGCGCCACAAGGAGCGCATCAAGCAGCTCAAGCACAATGTGGACGTGCTCACCATGAGCGCGACCCCGATCCCGCGCACGCTGCACATGTCGCTGGTGGGGTTGCGCGACATGTCGGTGATCGAAACACCGCCCAAGGACCGGCTGGCGATTCAGACGCTGGTGGCGCACTTCGATCCGGGATTGATCCGCACGGCCATCGAGCAGGAGCTGAGCCGCGGTGGGCAAGTTTACTTCATCCACAACCGCGTGGACAGCATCTATTCGCGCGCCGCGTCGATTCAGGAGCTGCTGCCGAATTGCCGCGTCGGCGTGGGGCACGGGCAGATGGGCGAGGCGGAGCTGGAAAAGGCGCTGCTCGGTTTCATGCGGCACGAGTTCGACGTGTTCGTGTGCACCACCATCGCCGAAAACGGACTGGACATTCCGCTGGCGAACACCATGATCATCGAACACGCCGAGCGCTACGGATTGTCGGAGCTTTACCAGCTACGCGGGCGCGTGGGGCGCTCCAATCGCAGGGCGTACGCTTATCTGCTGGTGCCGGCGGATACCGAGTTGAGCGAGATCGCGCGCAAACGGCTGGCGGCGCTGAGGGAATTTAGCGATCTGGGCGCGGGATTCAAGATCGCGGCGCTGGACCTGGAACTGCGCGGGGCGGGCAACATACTGGGCGGCGAGCAGCACGGGCACATCGGCGCGGTGGGGTTCGATACCTATGTGCGGTTGTTAGAGGAAACTGTGCACGAGCTGAAAGGCGAGGAGACGCCGCTCGAAATCCACTCGACGTTG
>DATJWJ010000189.1:0-4261 GCA_035501355.1 Bryobacteraceae bacterium
TTTCACCTGCTGAATCGCCTGGACCCTGACGACAAGCTGGTACTGAACCTTTTCATAACCGCACGGAAAGCACCGGCTGAAGCTGCCCCGGCTGCGCCGGACCAGAGACTTGTTCGCGCGCATGAGATGCTGCGTTCGTGAGCGTCCTCAAGTCCGCGAACGAATCCGCGCCGGTGTCTGCAGAGAAACAGGAATTGCGCCGCTATTGGGACACGCACCCGATTTCCACGGACAGCGTGCCGCACGCCCCGGGGACCCGCGAATCGTTCGAAGCGATTTATGAGAACTGGAAACAGACCATCGACCAGATGCGGCTTGAATTTCTTGAATCCTGCCGCGGGCGAAAGGTGCTGGAAGTGGGCTGCGGGATCGGTAAAGACGCTCGATTCCTCACCGAAAACGGTATCGACTACACCGGGCTGGACTACAGCTTCCGCACACTGGGCCTCGCGCAAAAACACTTCGACTACGCCGGGCTGCGGAAGCAGTTCGTTAATGGCGATGCAGTCTCGTTGCCGTTTCCCGATGGTGCTTTCGGGCTGGCCATGTCCATCGGAGTTATTCACCACATCGTGGGCACGCCGGAAGCCTGCCGCGAGTTGGCGCGCGTCACGGCGCCTGGGGGAATCGTGCGGGTCATGTTCTACAACCGTAACTCGTACCATTACGCGCTGGTGAACTGGGTAGTCCGGCCGCTCATCTGGCTGATGCTGCATGTTCGTGCCCTGGAGCTGTTCCTCCGCTGGGCCCCAGAGAAATATCGAAACTTGTACGCCATCGCAAAGCAGCACGGCCTATCCCGCGAACTGCTGCTGGCCACCAGCGCCGACACCAGCTTTGCCGGGCGCGACAACTTTATCCCTCGATCGGGCTTCTGGACCGAGCGCGAAATGCGCGAGCTGTTCCCGGGGCTCGAGGATTTTCGCTTCGTAAGGCGCGATCTGAAGTATTTCCCGCTGCCCTTTCTGCGCGGATGGGTGGAGCGGCGGTGGGGATTTTTTCTCACCATGACTGCGCTGAAGCCGGAAACGGCAACTGCATCACGCTCGGCGTCCCGCAGCGCCGCCGGACACGCGGCCGCAGCCGCGTCGGCTTAGAGGTCCATGCGCGTCGTTGTAATCACGAAAAACTTTCCCCCGCGCTCCTGTGGCGTGGGTGACTACGCTTGTTGTCTGGCAAACGAACTGGCCGCCGCCGGCGAATCTGTTACTGTGCTCACCGAACCCGCAGACGCGCCGCGCCATGCGGCGTTGGGACTGCGGGAGGTTCCGCTGCGCGGTTGGCGCGATGTCTCACGGGCACTGGAAGCGATCGCCGCATCTGCGCCGGACCGGGTGCAACTGGAATATTCGGCGTTTGCCTGGAGCCGGTGGGGCGCCGCGTGGTGGGTCAACGTTTTGCTTTTCCGCTTGCGGCGCCGCGGGATTCCCGTGGATGCGGGCCTGCACGAGTTGGCGGTCAGCATGCGCCAGTACCCTCTCCAGGCGCCTGCGGCGCTCGCACAGTGGCTGCACGTCGCATGCATTGTTGCCACTGCGGAGACGGTGGCCGTGAACATGCGCTCGCGCGCCGCGCTTCTTGAGCGTCTGTTTCCCTGGTGGCGGGAAAAATTCCGTTATCGTCCGAACTCGAGCAATATTCCGGTGGTTCCGCTCGCAGCGTCCGAGCGCGAGACGTTCCGCCGCGCACGCGGAGTTGTTGCAGGCGATTACGTGGTCGCCGCCTTCGGCCTGTTCCACCCGGCCAAGAATTATGCTGGGCTGATCGAAGCGGCCTCGCTGCTGCGCCGCTCGCGGCCCGTGCACCTCTGGATGCTCGGTAATTCCGCTGCAGCTTCGCCCGACTATATTGGGGAATTGAAGAAGGTGGCCCAAGATTCCGGGATAGCAAACGCCGTCTGGTGGCCCGGCAGACTGGAAGCGGAAGAGATATCCCGGGCACTGCAATCCGCTGACGTCTTCGTGCTTCCGCAGCCCGATGGCCACCTGACCCGCAGCAGCGCTTTCATGGCTGCCGCAGCACACGGTTTGCCCGTGGTGGCTGTACGGCAGCCAGGAGGCCGCGATCAGGCGGATTTCTCCCACCGCGAAAACGTTTGGCTGGTCGGGCACAGCAGCGCTCAAGACCTTTCCTTCGGAATCCGCTTGCTTGCCGAGGATCCGGCGGCGTCGTCGCGCTTGGGAGATAACCTGCGCAGGCTTTACGAACAATGCTTCGACTGGCGTGTCACGGCCCGTATCGCCAGGGGCGCGTCAACGGATGAGGTGCCGGCGGAGGATCCGGCTGGACGCCGCCCGGTCGCCACAGCAGCCTCAGCCGGCGGAGCCAAACGGTGAACTTCGATTTCACTGCCAATCGCAGGGCGGGTCCGGACCTGCTGATTACTCTTCCGGTTTTGCTCCTGGTGGTGTTTGCGCTTCCCTGGCTCGCCTTTCATCTGGCATATCAGCAGTACGTCCCCCTGATTGTGGGCGTGTTCATTTTCGCCGACATTTGCTTCACCTTTGCCTGGTGGCGCGCTTCCGTCTATTTGTTTGTAGTCTACGTGCTTGTGGAAGGCTTCCTGGTCAACACGTACTCTTTGCCTGCGCTCAACCTATTGAAAGACGCGGAACTCGTTTTAATCTTCTTCCGGCTGGCGCTCGCGCTGATTGCCCGGCGAACGTTTCCGGTCCCTCAAACCGGCTGGGTGATCGCGTTTTTTCTGTTCGCAATTTATTATTCTTCCGAAATCTTTAACCCGTTGCTGCCCAGTATCTTGGTCGGTTTGATCGGCGTCAGGGTGACGCTGGAGTTTTTCCTTTGTTTTGTTGTGGGCTACTGGTTTTTCAATGACAGGGCGCAGGTAGTCCGCTTCCTGCGCTTCCACAATTGGCTGAGTATCTCGATCTCCATCTTCGGCGTAGTGCAATATTTCACCGGGCCGGACTTGCTTCTGCGCATCTCGCCCGGCTTCGAGCGGACGATTTTCTATGCGTATGATCCGAACAACTTGTCCGTGGGTTATTACTTCCGGACGATATCTACGTTCGCTTCAAGCGCCGGATTTTCACAGTATTTGTGGGTTTCGTCTCTGCTCACTATTCTCCTGATGAGTATTTCCCGACGGACAGCAGACAGAACGATGGGCTGCTTGGCCCTGCTGGCTCAGTCCTGTGGAATGCTGAGCACTGGAGGTCGAGGTCCGTTCATTTTGCTTTTTGCCTCGCTATTTCTGGGCTCCTGGCTGCTTAGGCGCCTCCGTTTGGCATTCGCCTCTGCGGCGCTTTTGGTTGCATGTTTTGTTCTTAGCATGATTTTCCTGGGGCCGGTGGTGAGGACGCGCTTCTCGACGATTTTAGACTTTGACATGATTCGCGAACGGAACACGGCCCTAGCCGTCGGTGAATTCGATGAAGCGATGACATCACCGATAGTTGGGCTTGGCGCGGGGATGGGGTGCACGGCCACGCTCAGAATGTTTCCCGACGCGCCTGTGGTGTGGACCGAAAATCAGTTTGCGAGGATGCGAAACGAAGGCGGTTTGGCCGGTCTCGTGCTCTTCGTCGTTGTGACCGCGGCGATGCTGATCGACATTTGGCGTACGGCCCGTCGGCTTTACGATCCGCAATTGAAGGTAGTTGGCTGCATCGCGGCCAGCTACTGCATTACAAATATCTTGGTGTTTCCCATTGGGGCTCCGCTGGACGTTCCGCCTGTAAATTTCTACTTCTGGTTTTTGTTGGGACTCCTCTACGCCCTGGTGAGGACCGAGATGACGGAAGCTGCCCAGGGATATAAACCTGCCACAGAACAGCCCTGGTGGAGCTTTATCCGATGATGGAAGATCTGGGGTTGTCGTTGTCACGGCCGGAACGAAACAGATGTGCGCCGCACAATTGAGCGAGGAGTCGAAACATTGAAACAAGCGGCACATCGGGCGGCTGCGCAGCGGCCTCTTCGCGTTCTGTTCGTGGACAGTCAGGCGGAGCTTTGCGGGACTAGCTTCGCCCTTCTCGCCATGCTGAAATATCTCGATCGTGCCGAGATCGAACCGATTTACGCGTCTGCGACACCGGACGGCGGAGAGATGCCTGCCGAAGTGGAGAAGCTGGGGATCCCGACGCTCCACGTGGCCGCTGGCAGATTTCGGCAGGTGGTTCGGACGTCGCTGGCTGTGGCGGAGTTTGTTCACTTGATCCGGAGCCAGGATGTGGATCTCGTTTTTGCCAATACGGGCCATACCCTCCTGTTTGTTCGGCCGGCAGCTATGGCTACTCGC
>DATJWJ010000190.1:0-52156 GCA_035501355.1 Bryobacteraceae bacterium
GATTGCGGGCGGCGCCGACCGAGCCGCGCGATCCGGATTCGCGCAGTGGTGCGGCGGGATCGTGCCGTGCGGATCGGAAAGCGGGGGCGAGGCCAAAGAGAATTCCATTCAGGACGGCGACGACGATGGTGAATGCCAGCACGCTTCCATCGGCACGAGCGGCAGCCAAGCGTGGAATGCTCATGGGAGCGACCGCGGGCAGGAGCGTCCAAGCCAGCGCTGTAAGGGCATAACCCGCGAGGCCTCCGGCCAGCGCCAAGACGCAGCTTTCGGTAACGAGTTGGCGAGCGATGCGTTTCGGTCCGGCGCCGAGGGCGAGGCGGACCGCGATTTCTCGCTGCCGGGCGAGCGAGCGTGCCAGCAGCAAATTGGCCACGTTGGCGCAACCGATCAGCATGAATAGCACCGCCGCTCCCATCAGAAGCCAGAGTCCGGTTCGCGCGGTGCCCATGACTTGCGTCGGAAGCGGCGTGAAGTGAAGAACGTGTCCGGCGTTGGTGCGAGGGTAGAGACGCGCGAGCTCGGCACTGATGGCGTCGAGATCCTGTTGCACGCCGGCGAGCGAAACGCCGGGCTTCAGACGAGCGACCGCGCAGTACCCGCCGGTGCGGCCGAGCTTGGCTGGATCGACCGCTTCGGGGGCCCAAAAATCCATGTGCTGCGAGGGCGTTTTCATGGTGACGGCCTGGCGCAAGGGAAAATCGAAGTCCGCGGGCATGACGCCGATGATGATCCAGGGGTGGCCGTTAATTTCAATCGAGCGGCCGATCACACCGCGGTCGGAGGCGAACCGGCGCGTCCACAGGCCGTAGCTGAGGATGATCTCGCGGTCGCGTCCGATTTGTGTTTCGTCGGGCGAAATGTTGCGTCCGAGCATGGGCTTCACGCCGAGCATCGGGAACAACCCGGCGGAGACGTACAGCCCGTACAGAGCATCGGGTGGGTTGTTGGCGTTGCCAGTTAGATCGACAAGCGCGTAGTGGTAAGTTGCGAGCGACTCGAAGGAGTGATTGGCGCGCTGGAGGTCCTGCATGTCCGCCCACGAGACCCAGTCGAAGTGCGGACGGCTGCGGGTGTAGTCGGTGCGGAGCTGCACCAGGGCGCCGGCGTTTTTGTAAGGCAGGGGGTCGAGCAGGACGGATTTTATAGCCGCGAAAACGACGGCCGTGGCTCCGGTGGTGATGGCGATGGAGAGCAGCGCGATGGCGGTGAGTCCGGGGCTGCGGCGAAAAAGCCGGAGAGCCTGCCGAACGTCTTCGAGAAATAACAAGGCGCTGGGTCCCTGAAGCGGTGGAAAAAAATCAGGCGCCGGTTGGCTGCGCGGCTAGCGACCGGGCGGCCGAGAGGGCGGCATCGTAATTGGGATGGTCGGCGACTTCTTTCACGTATTCGACGTGCTTGATGATGTTGTCCTTGTCGACCACAAAAATGGCGCGGCTCTCGATGCGCAGATCCTTGATCAAGGTTCCGTAGCGCTCGCCGAAGGAGCCGGAGCGGTGGTCGGAAACCATTTTGACCTTGTCGACGCCGAAGGCGCCGCACCAGCGTTTTTGCGCAAACGGGAGGTCCATGCTGATGGTATAGAACTGAATGCCGGGGAGCTTGGCGGCCTCCTCGTTGAAGCGCTTGGTCTGCGCGTCGCAAACTGGAGTGTCCAGCGAAGGCACGACGCTGAAGATCCGAACGTCCTGGCCGGTGCCTGCCAGGTTGATGGGCTGAAGAGAATCGTTAACAGCGTCGAAATCGGGGGCTTTATCGCCGGGTTTCAATTCCGGCCCTACCAGAGTCAGCGGCCGTCCACGCATGGTAGTTGCTCCGGGTCTTTCCACGAATCCTCCTGATAATTGCGAATTTGATTTCGCCTTATTGTAGCAACTCGTCGAACTTGGAAAGCTCATTTGTCGGGAGCTGGCAGGCGTAATCCTGGCAGACGTATGCAGTGGGCCGGGAATTGATTTCAAGCATGTCCGCGGCGGTGGGGAAAAGCGCGGCGAGTTTGCTGCGGCTCTCGGCTGAATCGATCAGTAGCGTGATGGTGCGCGGGAGAAAGCGGGCGCGCAATGCGCCGAGGAAGGCTTGGGTGAGCGGAGCGTCACGCGGGCCGGCGATGACGACTTCACGGCGCGGCGAATCATAATAGTCGAGCGCGACCAGCATTTGCGGCGATGCTACGGGCTGAGCCGAGATCTTCGGGCCGAGGGATCGCAGGGCTCGTTCAGCGGGTTCGCGATAGTAGGCGCGATCGGTGAGATGCGCGAACCGGAGTAAATCGAGGATTGCCACTGAGTTTCCGGATGGCTCGGCGCCGTCGTAATCATCCTTGAGACGGAGGACCAGGCTGCTGTCGCCTTCGGCGGTGCTGAAGAAGGCGCCGGCTTGCGCATCCTCGAACAGATCGCGCATATGGTCAGCGAGAAACTGCGCTATATCGAGATGATTCGGGTCAAAATCGGATTCGTAAAGATCGAGCAGCGCTGCAATGAAGAACGCGTAGTCGTCCAAGAAACCATAAACTGCTGCTTCTCCCTCGCGGTAGCGCCGTAGCAGAGTGCTGGAATCGGGTTGATAGAGGTGTTTGAGTACGAACTGAGTAGCGCGCTGCGCGGCGGCGAGGTAGCGAGGCTCGTTCAGGATCTGCGCGGCCTTGGCGAAGGCGGAAATCATCAGGCCGTTCCAAGCCGTGAGGATTTTGTCGTCCAGGTGTGGGCGGACGCGGAGGGAGCGCAGTTCCAGAAGCTTCGCTTTGGCTTCTTGAAGCTGAGTGGCAAGGTAAGGATCGGGATTCTCGCGAAGATACAGGATATTCTTGCCCGTGAATTCGCCGTGCGGATCGTGATAGACGTTCCCGTTATCTTCGACGCCGTAATGCTTGGCGAACGGCGCGTAGAGAACCGATCCGAGCGCGTCCTGGAGCTCCTCGGCGGTCCAAACATAAAATGCGCCTTCGCCTTTCACTTCGGGATGCGCGGGATCGATCACGCTGTCGGCATCTTCGGCCGAATAGAATCCGCCCTCGGGATGAGTCATGTCGCGGAGCACGTAGTCCAGCGTGCCGCGGGCGATGTCGGCATAGAAGGAGTCGTGGGTGATCTGGAAGGCTTCCAGGTAGGAAATCGCAAGCTGCGCCTGGTCATAGAGCATTTTTTCGAAATGCGGGACAAACCAGCGTTCGTCCACCGAATAGCGATGAAAGCCGCCGCCGAGCTGATCGTGCATGCCGCCGTTAGCCATGGCACGCAGCGTTTCGAGCGTCATGTCCAGGGCTTCTTTCCGGTTGGTCCGGACGTAATAGCGCAGCAGGAAGTTGAACACAACTGGACGGGGGAACTTGGGCGCCTCGCCGAAGCCGCCATGTTCGGAGTCGAAGGTGCGGCGGAAGTATTGGAAGGTGGAATCGAAAACAGTTTTGTCAGGGAGGCCGGCCGCGCCGGGTGCGCCTTCGGCATAGCGCGCGAGCTGTGAAAGCGCTTCGGCACTCGACTCGAGGATGCGGTCGTGCTCGTTTTTCCAGGTCTCGGCCACACGCTCCAGCAGCGTGCCGAAACCAGGACGCCCATAGCGGGTGTCGGGAGCAAAATACGTACCGCCAAAAAATGGCTTGCGGTCCGGCGTCAGAAACACCGACATGGGCCATCCGCCGCTGCCTGTTGCGGCTTGCACGTAAGTCATGTAGATGCGGTCGACGTCGGGGCGCTCCTCGCGATCCACTTTGATGGGGACGAACAGGCGGTTCAAGAGCGCGGCGATGGCTTCGTTTTCAAAGGACTCGTGTTCCATGACGTGGCACCAGTGGCAGGTAGAGTAGCCGACGGAGAGGAAAATTGGCTTGTCCTCGGCGCGCGCTTTTGCGAAGGCCTGCTCGCCCCACGGGTACCAGTCCACTGGATTGTGGGCGTGTTGCTGGAGGTACGGGCTCTTCTCGGAAATGAGGCGATTGGGCACGCGCTACTTCGAACCTGCGATGTCGAGCACGGTGTACCAGAGGAACTGGACCATTTGGTAGATAGAGCTCTCGCGCACACGTTCCTGGTCGGAGTGCGCGCCGTGGAGGTCGCCCTCGGATTCGTCGGCGACAGGACCGAATCCATAAGCCTGCACGCCTTTGGTGCGGAGTTGCGCGTTATCGGTGGCGCCGGTGAGCATGGTGGGGATGGTGATGGCTTTCGGATACAGGCGTTGCTGGGTTCGCTCCAGCGCCTGAAACATTTCTGAATCGATGCGTGAAGGCGGAGCCGAGGGGCGGTTGCGCGACGGATCGGGGATCACTTCGACGGCCGGGTCGCTGATGACGCGGCGTATTTGATCGTAGAGCTGGTTCATGTCTTCGTCGGGAAGCGCGCGGATATCGAGCGTGGCTTCGGCCTGGGATGGGATTACATTGGTGCGGAAACCGCCTTGGATGACGGTAGGAACGATGGACGTGCGCAATACGGAATAATTGCCGGGATCGTTTTCGGCGAGGTAGCGCTGGATTTCCTCGGTGTGGGCGGGGTCGGCGATGTGGTTATAGCGGTAGGATTCGTCGGGAGGGCTGATGGTTGCGAGGCGCTCGAAATAGGTGCGAGTGGTGTCGTTCAAGCGCATGGGCGGCTGCCAGCTTTGGAATTTGGCGACGGCGCTGGCCAGATGGATGATGGCGTTGTCCTGGCGTGGGCGCGAGCCGTGGCCGGCGGTTCCGTGTGCTACCAGGCGAGTAGCGCGCGGGGTTTTCTCAGTGGTCGCGATGCCGACATAGAGCACCTGACCGTCGCGAGCTACGGTCTGGCCGCCTTCGGCGAGCGCGAATTCAGCGGCGATGTCGTTCCAATGCTGGTCCACCAGGTAGCCGATGCCAAAACGTGACGTGCCCTCCTCGCCGGCTTCAGCGATGAAGATGACGTCGCGGTCGAGCTGGACGTTCAGACGCTTGAGCAGCAGCATGGTCATGAGGCAGGAAACCACGTGGCTCTTGTCGTCGCTCGAGCCGCGGCCCCAGATGAAGCCGTCCTTGCGGAGAGCGGCGAAGGGATCCACCGGCCACTTGTCGCGCTGGACGCCGACCACGTCGGTGTGACCCATGATGATGATGGGACGCTTGGAGCCGTTACCTTTGATACGCGCGACAAGGTTGGCACGGTTGGTGTCGAGCGAGAAGACCTGGGTGGAGATGCCGGCACGGTCGAGAACGGGTTTGAGATAATTCACAGCCTTGGTCTCGTCGCCGGGAGGATTGCTGGTGTCGATGCGGATCAGGGAGGTGAAGTAGTCGAGGGTTTCGGACTGGAGCTTGGTCCAGTCGACTGGATAGCGGTCGGCCGCGGGCGCGAGTGGGGCGATCGAACAGAACGCGGCGAGGAGAGCGAGCGCAAATCTCATTCGCTCCAGCATAGCGTTACGGTGGGGACGGGACAACCGCCGGACAGCCGCGAATGGCCACGGCCGCGTCCGATTCATCGTTGTGATAAAGCAGTTGCAACTTCTGATGGCTAATGAACTCCTGGCTGGTCGGGAAAAATATGGCATAGGCGTCGCGATCTGGAGGCAACTCACCGCTGGTGGATCCGGAGAACTCCTTTAAAGAGTCCGTGCCATAATTCTCGCGGTAGAAATTCAGCGGAAGGTGATATCTCCAATCAATGCCGAATTTCTCGATGCCACAGCGCTGGTGAAGATCGGCCATGATCCAGTACAGGGTCTTGGTGTCGCTGTCGAATTTCCATTCTTTGAAATAGCCGAGCCTGAGACATCCGACGAAGTAGAACGCAGTAATAGCGAGAACCACGATGGCACATCGGCGCGGAATACCCACTATTCCGAGCCGAGTAAGGTAAGCCAGAGATCCAACCAGGGCTAACGTCCAAAGCGGAAGAAAGAAGAGGCCGGTGCGGTCTTTCGGCAGAGGAATGTGAACGATCTTGAAGGCGAGCCAGTGGAACAGCAGGGTTGCAGCAGAGATCAGAGCTACAAGACGAACAAAGTTACCCAGCGATTCTGCCTGGGGGCCGGGATTTTTGAAGCGGCTGACTTCCATGTTGGCGAAGAGAAACAACGCGGCCAATGCCACGATCCAGGGCCCCGCCGATTTAATAGGGTGCAATACGTGAAGCAGCATCGGATTTATCAGGTTTGGATTTAAGTCATCGAAACTGCCTTTCGCAAATCCGTCAAACATTTCCGACATGTGCTTCGATCCGAAATACAGTTCGCCTTTGGGCCAATTCAATACCATGGAGCCGCACAAGATGAAGCCTATCAGCAGTCCGGGCAAGTAAGTCGCAGCGGCCAGGCGTAGGTATCCGGCGCGACCGAAGCCGTGCCGGCGAACGGTCCATAGAAAGAAGATCGTGAGAGTGACAGCGTTCGCAATGGCGAATGATAGATTGGCAGAGCACGACAGCGCAAGCAAGACCGAAATCCAGGCAGATTTTCTAGAGAGGTTTGCGCCACCGCCGTTGTTCATCATCGCGCTCGCAATAACAGCTAAGGCGGCAAGAAAAAACCCGATGGCGAGACTATAGCCGCGAGCCGCGACCAGATAGTCGAGCAGCATGGGGTTGAAGACCAGGCAACTGAAGAGGAGCCACTGTAGAAGCCTGCGGTCGGTGATCAGCAGACAGAGATAGAAAGCTGAGCCGATGTATAACAGCGCGCCCAAAATAGCAGGCAAACGCACAGTCAGATTACTAACGCCAAAGATTGCGGCCGCCAGCCGCATTAAAAGCGAGTTCAAAACATGGTTGTCCGACACCGGCCACCAGTGTGAGGGCTGGGGGTTCCTGGCGTATTGGAGGAAGGAGTCGGCTTCATCTACGGTGATTGATTGCAGGCATGCGCGAATCACCACAATGCAGAGGGCGGCGATAGCCAAGCAAATCAGTGCCGCGCGATTGTGAAATAGGCGCGAACGCATTTCGAGCAAGGTTTATCTTATCCGGTTCAAGGAGGAAGCACGAAAGCGGCGGTTATTTATCGACAACGAAATTGCCGACGAATAACGCATCGATACCGGAGGAATAGAAGCTGCGCACGGCATCGCGCGGCGTGCAGACCAGCGGATCGGCGAACAAATTGAAGCTGGTGTTGTAGAGAACCGGAAGCCCCGTGGCTTTGCCGGCCGCGTGCAGAAGGCGGTGATAGAGCGGGTTGTCGGCAGCGGCGACGGTATGCACGCGAACCGCGTCCTTGCCCATCACGGCAGCTTCGAAAGTTTTGTGATGCTTCGCCCGGACGCGGCCTACTGTGGCCAGGTAGCGAGCGTTAGGTCCGGTTTCGAAATATTGGTCGGCCAGCTCGGCCGGGACGGAAGCCGCGAATTTTCGAAACGGCTCGCGATGCTTGATGTAGATATTCAGATTCTCGGTGGAGTAGGGATTCAGCGGCGACGCCAGAATGCTGCGGTTGCCGAGCGCGCGGGGACCGAATTCCATGCGGCCTTGCATCCAGGCGATGATTTTCTCGTCGTTGAGGCGGCGAACCGCATCGTCGATCAGCTCATCGGTGGTTAGCAGGTAGCGGAAGCGGAGCTTGCAATTTTCGATTACCTTTTTGATCTCTTCGCTCGAATAGCAAGGGCCGAGGCATAGATCGTTCAACGAGGCGCGCTTGGTTTGGCCGCACACGCTGTTCCAAGCGTAGAACACGGCCCCCAGCGCGGTTCCGGTATTTCCGGCAGCGGGCTGAACGAAGACTTCTTTGGAAGCTTCGAGCGAGCTGATGAGCAGCGCGTTGAGAGCCAGGCCTCCGGCGATGCAAAGCCTCTTCGATGGTCCGGCCATGCGGAGAACGGTGCGTTCGACCGCGCGCTGAAGACCGGCCGCGAGCGGGGCCTTGAGTTTCTCGGGAATATCTTCGCCGTCGGCGAGGCCCAGATGGCGGTAGAACTTGTCGCTGAAGCCGCCGTGGCTGAGGCGGTCCGCATCGAAGTAGCTGCGATTGATGGCGGGCCATTCCGAGTTGCCTAGAATTTCTTCAAACAGCGGCAAGTACGCGGCGCCGTCGTCGGCGGTGGAGAGCCATTGGACTTTATGCTCGTCGGCCTGGGCGGCGAAGCCCAGCAACTCGGTGACGCGGCCATAGAGATCGCCGAGCGAGTCCGGATAATACAGATCGCGCTCCAACTGCAGTTGATTGCCTGAGGCGCGCCAGCGGGCGGCGGATCGAAAATCGCCGTCGCGGTCGAGCGTGAGCACGGTGGCTTCGTCGAAACCGGAGGGGTAATAGGCGGAAGCCGCGTGCGCGGCGTGATGTTCCACCATGACGATCTGCGCGCTGGGAAACTGAGACCTCAGAGTGAGATGGGTATCGTGCGAAAAAGGGCGGACCAGCGCAATGCAGTTCACTTCGGACGCGGTGATGCCCGCCAGGCGCAGGGCGATGACCGTGGCTTGATCCGGTAGGCCGGACGGCTTCAGATTCCGCGCGACTTTGTTTTCCTCCACGGCCGCGAGCAGCGCGCCGTCCTTGAAGACCGCGCAAGCCGGATCGTTTGGAATACCACCGAGCCCGAGAATGATCATTTCATTTTCTTTTCGATCTTGGCCCAGGTGTCGCGCAGCGTCACGGTTCTGTTAAAGATCAACTTGTGGGGCGTGCTGTCGGAATCGGCGCAGAAGTAGCCGAGACGCTCGAACTGGTAACGGCTGCCGGGCGCGGCGGTTGCGAGACTGGGCTCCAGCTTGGCAGGCACGATTTCGAGCGAGTTGGGATTCAGGTTGGCCGTAAAATCCTGGCCTTCAGGCGCGTCGTTGGGATTTTCGACGGTGAACAGATTGTCGTACAGGCGGACCTCGGCGTCGACGGCATGCGCGGCTGATATCCAGTGAATGGTGGATTTCACCTTACGTCCGTCGGGCGCGTTGCCTCCGCGCGTGGCCGGATCGTAGGTGCAGTGAATCTCGGTAACGGCGCCGTTTGAGTCCTTCACCGCACTGGTGCAAGTGATGAAGTAGCCGTAGCGCAGCCGCACTTCCCGGCCTGGGGAGAGCCGGAAATATTGCTTGGGCGGGTCTTCGCGAAAATCGTCCTGCTCGATGTAGAGGACCTTTGAGAACGGGACGGTGCGCGTGCCGGCGCTCGCGTCTTCGGGATTGTTGACGGCCTCCATTTGCTCGATTTGATCTTCCGGATAATTATCGATCACCACGCGCAGCGGACGCAGCACGGCCATTCGACGCAGCGCGCGCTTGTTCAAGTCCTCGCGCAGGAAATATTCGAGCAGGCCCAGCTCGGTGGTTCCGTTGGTTTTTGAAACGCCCACACGGCGGCAGAAGTTGCGTATAGCCTCGGGCGAGTAACCGCGGCGGCGCAATCCGGAAATGGTGGGCATGCGCGGGTCGTCCCAGCCGTTTACGTGCTTTTGCTGGACCAGCTGCAGCAGCTTGCGCTTGCTCAACAGCGTGTAGGTCAGATTCAACCGGTCGAACTCGATCTGCTGCGGATGATAAATCCCGAGTTGCTCGACGTACCAGTCGTACAGCGGGCGATGGTCTTCGAACTCGAGCGTGCAGATGGAGTGCGTGATTCCTTCGATGGAATCGGACTGGCCGTGCGCGAAATCGTACATCGGGTAAATGCACCATTTGTTGCCGGTGCGATGATGTTCGGCGTGCAGGATGCGGTACATCACGGGGTCGCGCAGATTCAGGTTGGGCGACGCCATGTCGATTCTCGCGCGCAAGGTGCGGGCGCCGTCGGAAAATTCACCTGCCTTCATGCGCTCGAACAGATTCAGGTTCTCCTCGACAGTGCGGTTGCGATAAGGGCTTTCCTGGCCTGGTTCGGTCAAAGTGCCGCGCTGCTTGCGAACTTCATCGGCGGAGAGATCGCACACGTAGGCGTTGCCCGATTTGATGAGCTGCACGGCCCATTGATAAAGCTGGCCGAAATAATCGGAAGCGTAGAACAAACGATCGTCCCAATCGCCCCCCAGCCAGCGGACGTCCGCGATAATGGATTCGACATACTCGACTTCTTCCTTGGAAGGATTGGTGTCGTCGAAGCGCAGGTTGCACTTCCCGCCAAACTCCTGCGCGAATCCGAAATTAATGTTGATGGACTTGGCGTGGCCGATATGCAGGTAGCCATTCGGCTCGGGTGGGAAGCGCGTATGCACGCGGCCCCCGAATTTATTGGTCTTCAAATCGTCGAGAATGATCTCGCGGATGAAGTTGGAAGGGGCCGGCGCTCCATCTGGCATTGGAGCAGCGGGCACGGCCTCGGTCTCACTCTTAATCGGATTCATATTCGGTTACTTGTTCCGGAAGCTGATGGGCTTACCGCAGCATGGCTATGGCCCGGTCGATACGCTTGAGACAAGTTTCACGGCCCAGCACTTCTAGTGTCTCAAACAGCGGTGGGGCTGCCTTGCGGCCACAGACCGCCACGCGGATGGGTTGGAACATCTGGCCGGTCTTGATCTTCAATTCCACGGCGGCGGCCCGCAGCGCGGCATCCAAGGCGTCGTGCGAAAAGTCTACCGTTTCCAGGATTTCGCGGCCGCGCTGCAGTGCGGTAAGGGCCATGGCTGCGTCCCCTTTTTGTGGGATCAGCTCGGCGGGATCATATGGGGCGAGATCTTCTATAAAGAAAAAGTCGGCCACCGCGGTCACTTCGCTGAGCAGGCGGATGCGCTCGCGGATGAGATGCGTGACTTTCAGCATCTTGCCAGGCTCGACCTGGTAGCCGGCGGAGCAGACGAAGGGAAATAAAAGATCCGCCAGTTCCTCGATAGGCGCGGCCCGAATGTACTCGGCGTTCAGCCACAGGGCTTTGGGATCGAACGGCTCGGTCTCGCTGAAGTTGACGACGGCGTTGTCGCGATTGATGCCTTCAAACGTGAACGCCTGGACGAGTTCTTCGCGGCTCATTTTTTCGCGGTCGTCCTTCGGCGACCAGCCGAGCAGGCACAGAAAATTGATGTAGGCCTGCGGAAGAAAACCGGCGTCGCGATAGGTGGTGACGCTGACCACCGGGCCGTGCTTGCGCTTGGATAGCTTCGATCCATCGGGAGCGATCAGCAGCGGGAGGTGCGCGAACTGCGGAGGCTGCGCGCCGAGGGCCTCGAAGATTAGTACGTGCTTGAAGGTGTTGGTGAGGTGATCCTGGCCTCGGATGATGTGGCTGATATGCAGATCGACATCGTCGGCGCAGGAGGCCATGTGGTAAGTGGGGACGCCGTTGCTGCGCAGCAGAGCGAAGTCTTCGATGTCGGCGGTGGACTTGGATTGATGGGCGTAGACGCCGTCGCGGAAGTCGATGCCGCGGAGACGTTCGCGAGGGACGCGAAAGCGGAGCACGAATGGCTCGCCCGCGCCGGCGCGCCGCCGGCTTTCTTCGGCGCTGAGCTCGCGCATTCCGGGATTGAAAAGCCACGCGCCCTCGCCATGCGGTTTTTCTTCGGAGCCGGCGGTGGCAGGCGTGAAATCGCGATAGGCCAAGCCTTTTTCGAAAATTCCCCAGGCCATTTCGCGATGCAGCGCGCCGCGGTCGGATTGGCTGTACTGTTCGTCCCAGCCGAGGTCGAGCCACTTCAAGCCGTCGAAAATGGAGTCGAGCGAAGCCTGCGTGTTGCGATCGATATCGGTGTCGTCGATGCGCAGCACCATGGCACCGTGGTGGTGGCGCGCATACAGCCAATTGAAGATGAAAGTGCGGGCGCTGCCGATGTGCAGGAAGCCGGTGGGCGAGGGCGCGAAGCGGACACGAATCATGAATTTTAAGGATACACGGAGGTGCTACACATCGGCACGGCTATGTCGTCCGAAAACGGCGAGAAGACGGCGCGTATTCGCTAAAAGGTCTAGCTATGAACCAAACCAACAAAGATATCGTGGCGGCCACCTGGAGAACATTTGCAACGCGCGATGCGGCACGGATCAAAGCATGCTTCACTGAGGACGCGGTGTGGATCGCCCCGCGCCGTAACGGGACGGCAATAGCGTTCGGTCGTGCTGAGACGCACCGTATGAATCGCGACCAAATCGCCGATTTCATGGCACACGACTGGGGGCGCTTTTTCGTTGCCGACGTACAGGTTGAATTTATGGGAAGGTGAATGGCGAACGGATCTGCCAGATGCGCGAATACATGGATACGCTGGGGGGCTTCCGCCAAATCTTCGGAGAAGACGCCATTAAGCTAGTCGCAGCGGTTGTGGCCTAGGATAGAGAGGCTGGGCGGGAAAGCTGGCGGTACAGTTCATCGAGTTCTGGAATCGAGAGCTGCTCGGCGCGCTTTTTGGTGGCAGGAATTGAGTCCAGCAGCGCGCGGTCGTAATATGGCGCCAGGTTGTTGCGGATGGTCTTGCGCTTGTGGCGGAATGAGCGGCTGGCAAACTCTAAGAAAATGACGCGGTCCGGGGCGGGGAACTCGTGTCTTGGAATGAGGCGGACCACGGCGGAATCCACCTTGGGGCGCGGGCGGAAGGCGTCGGCTGGAACAGCGAACAGCAATTCCGGCGCGCTGAGAAGCTGGGTCTGAACACTCAAGAATCCCCAAGCGCGCGTGCCCGGCCGGGCGGTCAAGCGTTCGGCAACTTCTTTCTGAACCAGGAAGACGGCTTGCACCAGATTGTCACCGAGCGCTAGAGTTTTCTCGAGAATCGGCGAGGTGATGTAGTACGGCAAATTGCCGGTAACCGCCGCCCGGCCCCATTGCGCCAGGTCGGCCTTCAGGACGTCGGCCTCCAGGATGGTGAGGCGCGGCTCATCGCGAAATTCGGCGCGCAGATAGTGCACCAATACCGGGTCGATCTCGATGGCGATCACGCGGCCGGCTCGCGCCAGCAGATGCGTGGTGAGAGCGCCGCGCCCAGGTCCGATCTCGACCACCGTCTCAGTTGGCTCGGGACAAGCCGCCTGGGCAATCCGTTCCAGGACCGACTGGCGCGCGAGAAAATGCTGACCGAGCCTGCGTCCCAACCGTTACAGTTTCCCGCCGTTGGCGCGAATGTAGGCGTCCACCTGTTGCTCCAGCAGATCGAGCGGAACAGTGCCGGTGTTGAGGACTACGTCGTGGAACGCCCGCAAAGAAAACTTGTCGCCCAGCGCTTTTTTGGCCTTCTCGCGCAGCTCGACGATCTTCAACTGGCCGATCATGTAGGAGCAGGCTTGGCCCGGGTACACCGCGTAGCGTTCCACTTCGCTGGTTTCGATGCCGTAGTCGATGCCCTGCTGGCGAGTCCAATGCTGAGCGTGCATTCCCGTGTCGACCACCAGGCGGCGCGCTCGAAAGAGCAATGAATCCAGCTCGCCAACCTGCCCCTCGGGGTCGCCGTCGTACCAGCCTGATTCGGCGGCCAGACGTTCGGCGTAGAGTCCCCATCCTTCCACCAGCGCGGAAATTCCACCGAACGCGCCGATCTGTCGAAAGCGCGGGAGGTCCTTATTCTCCACTTGCAGCGCGATCTGGAAATGATGGCCGGGAACGGTTTCGTGATAGACCAAACTGCGCAGGCCGAATTTGGTCATGCGCTCCGGCCGCAGCGGGATCTGAAACACACCAGGGCGGGAGCCGTCCGGAGCTGGGGAATTGTAATTGGCCGCGGCGTTGGCCTCGCGAAACCGCGGGAACGGTTGGGCTACGACCGGAGACTTGGGGACTTTGTCGAACAGGGAATCGGAGCGCTTTTGCGCGTCGCGCAGAATCTGGTTCACGTCCGCCATGATCTGGACGCGTCCTTCTTCGGTCTTGGGATACCCGAGATCCTGTTTCAATTTCTCCACTCGATCCTTTACCGAGCCTTCCGTGCGGCCCAGGCGGCGCAGGATACCGTCCATTTCTTTTTCTATGCGGGCTACTTCGCGCAGGCCGATTTCGTGGATCTGGTCGGCGGTCAAGTGCGTCGTCGTGTAGCGATTCAGGAAATAGGCATAGGCGTCTGCTCCGCCTTTGAGCCGCCACAGGCCTGCGTCATCGGTGGAATGCGGAAGTTGAGATTCGAGCGCGGCGACACCTCGCTTCCAGGCCGGATAGACTTGGGTTTCGACAATCTTCGCAGCCTCGCCGCGGAGTTCCGTGCGGCGAGCGGGACTCAGGTCCTTGATCGCGTCCAGTTTCTGCGAGAAGATCGCCGCGAACGGATTTTGCGCCGCAGGCTGGTCGACGAAGCTGCTCATCTGCTTGATGGTGGCTTGCAGTATGAATTTCGGCGGGATCACGTTCTTGGCGGCCAGCCGTCTCGATTCCGCGGTGGCCTCGTCCATGCGTGTGCCCACTTGTCCGAGCGCGGCGAGGTAATTGACGGCGTCTTTTTCGCTCGCCAGCGGATGCCGCACGGTGAGCGCCTCCACCAGGTTGATGTTCGCGCCGCTCATTTGCTGCAACGGAAAGCTGTAGTCGAGGAACGGCTCCTCGCGGACGACGGTGTCGAGCTGCCACTGCATTAACTCAGTCGACACACGCTGGGTTTCGTTCAGCTTGGAGCGATCGAATTTCGCAAGTTCTGCCTGGCCTCTGCGGGCCAGCTCAATGCGCGAGCGCCGGTAGGCTAGCGTCTCCGGAGTCAATTGCCTTTCCAGGCGGTCTTGCTCTTCGCCGCTGAAATAACGCGAAGACGTGGCCAGATTGGGATTGCTGCGAACCCATTCGGCGGTGAAATTCCGGAAGAAATCGTCGATGTTCGTTTGCTGAGCGTGGACGAGCGGAGCAAGCAAAAGCAGGGCGGCAGCGGCCGCGGGAACGCGATTGTTCATTGCGCCTCGAATTCTAACTTAATTCATATCCATGATCGGCGATTTGCACCCAAAGCGTTTCGGACTGATGGCCGTGCAGCGCGAAGATTTGCCGCACCAGGTCGCAAACCTGTTCGCAGCCTTTTTCATAGAACACCAGGATAGACGGCCCTGCGCCGCTCAGCGCGCAGCCCAATAAACCGGGGGCGCGCAAGTTGACCATCTCTTCCAGGCCCGGTACGAGTGAATAGCGATAGGGTTGATGCAGGCGGTCCTCAAAAGCGATGGGAAACGCGCTGGTGGTTCCGGTGGCCAGTGCGGCTACCAACAGCGCGCTGCGCTGCACGTTGAAAATAGCGTCCTGCCGCGAGTAGCAGTCTGGCAAAACCTTGCGTGCTTGGCTGGTGGGCAGACAAAAATCCGGTACGACGACCGCTGCGCCGTAGCGGGCGGGCAGCTCCAGCCGCACGGCGCGCGCGACGCCGCCCGCATCGATGGCACTGGCAACGATCGAGCCCAGCACGCACGCCGCAACGTTGTCGGGATGGCCCTCGATGCGCGCCGCTTCGTCCAGAATCCGGTGCGGCTTCCAATGTAATTCCAGAAAGTGATCCGCGATCACGACGCCCGCGATGAGGGCGGCAGCACTCGAGCCGAGACCTTTTCCAATGGGGATGTCGTTGTCGATCTCAAGCGCGATGTTCGGCAGCTCGCCGCCGACGTCCCGGACCACCGCCAGCGCGGTCTGCCAGATCAGATTGTCCGCGCCGGTGGAGATTTGATGGGCATCGCGCCCGCGGACCTGGATCGACAACTCGGCCGATGGCTCAAAGCGGCAGGTGAGGTAGATCCCCAGCGCCAGACCGAGGGCGTCGAACCCGGGACCAAGGTTCGCGCTCGAGGCTGGAACGCGAACTGTCTTGACGGCGCTTCCCATTTAAATCCGCACCACCTGGCCGGTGCGGCAGGATTGATAAATGGAGAGAACGGTCTCTAAAGCGCGATAACCGTCTTCACCAGCCGAGAGCGGCTTCCGCCCGCGCGAAATCGCATCGGCGAAATCCAGAAACTGGCGCTCGAACGGCGCGATCGATGTGGCCCTGGGGTCCGATGCGCCGGAGGCGGGATCGCCGCCCAGCGGCGGGGGCGCGCCGGAATCTCCGTCCACATGCCAAGTGGTCAACTTGTCGCCGGAAATTACTGCTGTGCCCTTGCTGCCGTGGAACTCCAGACGTTCGTTGTAGCCCGGCCAGAACGCGGTCGCGGCTTGAATCACGCCTGTCGCACCGGACGAATATTTGATCAGCGCCGCCAGGACGTCCTCGGCTTCAATTTTGTGGACCGCGCCCAGACGCCAATAGCCGAACACCTCGGATATGCCGCCGGTGAGCCACAGCAGCAGATCGATTTGATGGATGGCCTGCGTGATTAGCGCGCCGCCGCCCTCGGTCGCCCAGCTTCCCTTGATGGGACGCGAATAGTATGCAGCCGAGCGGAACCACTTCACGTAAGCATCCGCCTGGACCAGCCTTCCGAGTCGTCCATCTTCCAATGCGTCGTGCAGGAACTGAATTGAATCGTCGAAGCGGTGTTGGCTGACGACGCCTAGCTGAATGCCGGCGTCGCGCGCGGTATCGATCATCTGGCGCGCAGTCTCCAGGCTGGTGGCCATTGGCTTCTGGACCTGGACGTGTTTCTTGGCTTCGGCGCAGGCTTGCACGGCTTGCAAGCGGAAATCGGGAAAGGTGCAAACGTCAACGTAATCCACGTTGGGGTGGCGGCACACTTCCTGGTAGCTGGGCGCGAACTCGCAGCCGTAGCGCTGGGCGAACGCTCGGCCGTTTTCAGGGTCGTTATTGGTGCAGACCACTAATTCGAAGCCGAGATTCGCATAGGCCTGCGCGTGTTTTTGCGCCACCGCTCCGGTGCCTATGATTCCGACGCGCACAATTGATTCCTGCAAATAATTCCTGGCTTTCGAGCGGGCGTCTGAACCTGCCGAGAGCCAATTGTCGCTATTGTCCCACGTCTTGCGTTAAGTTCCACGCAGGCGGCGAGAGCTTGATTGCTGGAATCATTACCCTTACAATGTATGACTAATGGCGAAATCGGACTCCGCTGGACAATTCGAACAACTGGTTCTGGCCGCGATTCTTTCCTTGCGCGAGAACGCGTACGGCGTGACCGTCCATGCCGAGGTGGAGGAGCTGGCGCGTCCGAAAACGGTTTCGCTGGGCGCGGTCTACGTCACGCTGGACCGCCTGGAGGATAAGGGCTTCATCTCGTCGTGGCTCTCGGATCCCACCAAGGAGCGGGGCGGGCGGGCCAAACGCTGCTATCGTCTAGAGGGTCTGGGTGAGCGCGCGCTGCAGGAGTCCGCGGCCACCGCTCAGCGCGTGTGGGAATCCATTGTGCGCATTTGGGGAAAGGAGTGGGCCAAAAATTGGGGGCGGGGAAAGCGATGGAAGAAAGCGACCGGGTGAAGCGCGGCACAGATCGTCCGATTTGAAAAGATGCTGTTGGGCGGGGCGATGCGGCTGCTGCCGGTCTCTGCTATTCGTATGTTCCGGCGGCAGTCATCTCACCGGCACGGGCTGAAACGTCCATCTCGGCATTCGGTCCTATCTTTGTAGAAATGACGGTACAAACAACTGCTATAGTGCTGCTGCTAGTAGCGGCCGTGGTGGCGATCCTGACCCAGAAAGTGGGGTGGCCTTACAGCGTTGGCCTGGTAGTGGCGGGAATTATTTTGTCGCTGCTTCCGTTTCCGTCCCAGATCACCCTAACGCGGGAGCTGCTGTTTGGCACGCTGCTTCCACCGCTGATCTTCGAGGCGGCGCTCTCTCTCGATTGGCATGAGTTGCGACGCGACTTGGGACTTGTGGTCGTGCTCGCCACGCTGGGCGTCGGCATTTCCGCCGCAATCACCGCTAGTGGAATGCACGCTTTGGCTCACTGGCCATGGTTGAGCGCGGCGGCCTTCGGGATCCTGATCGCTGCGACCGATCCGGTCTCGGTCATCGCCATATTTCGCGAGGCAGGGGTACGGGGACGGCTGCGGTTACTACTAGAGTCCGAAAGTCTTTTCAATGACGGGACCGCCGCAGTAGGCTTCGGTATCGTCATATCCCTGGCGTCAGGCGGCCATCTGAGCGGCTCTGAAATCGCTTCTACCGCACTGGCCACAATTGCCGGCGGCTTATTGTGCGGGGCGATCGTGGCAGCCATTATTCTGTCACTCGTCGGGCGCACCGAGGATCATTTGATCGAGCTAACCTTCACGACCGTGGCTGCGTACGGGTCCTTCATGTTCGCTGAATACTTCCATGCGTCCGGAGTGCTGGCTACTCTCACGGCGGGCCTAGTAATGGGAAACGCCGGCAGGCCTCATACCCTTTCCGAGCGCGGCAGAGCGGCGGTGCAGGCATTTTGGGAATACATCGCGTTTCTGGCGAATTCACTCATTTTTCTTCTGATCGGCATGCAAGAGGCACACCTCAATTATCGCCGGCCGAGCCTAGCGATCCTGGCTGCGGTGGCGCTGGTAATGGTTGGGCGGGCTGCGGCCGTATACCCGAGCTGTTTGATCTTTGCGCGCACCTCGCGGCGTGTCTCATACGCCCATCAACATGTGCTGCTCTGGGGTGGATTGCGAGGCGGCCTGGCGTTGGCGTTAGCGCTCGGTCTCCCTCAGACGTTGCCGTTCCGCGGGGAAATCATCACGGTCAGCTTCGGGGTGGTGGCGTTCTCGATTTTCGTGCAGGGCCTGACGATGACTCCGCTGTTGCGCGTCGTGGGCGAGATTCCGCGCCGCCGCGAGAAAAGCTCGCGCGCGCATCCGGCTGCGGCCGAATGATCCGGAGCGTGTTATCTTTGAAAAAGACGCCTTCCTTGCAGCATCTCCGGGCCGGTAGCTCAGTTGGTAGAGCATCGCACTTTTAATGCGGTGGTCGCGGGTTCGATCCCCGCCCGGCTCACCAACGTTCCCAAGAGTTACCGCTTGATGTGTTTCTCCAGCATCTGCCTTCTCACCACCGCGCCGTACACATTGCCGTCCGCATCCACGCCGACACCTTCGGCTCCGCTATGGTCCTTCGTCAGCGGCTCCATGTCTTCAATGAAAGCCGTCACCTTGCCGGTCTTGGCGTCGCCGATGCGAATGCCTTTCTTCCAGCCGCCGATTTCTTTTGCGCCAGTATCCGGGCCGGACTCCGAGTCGGCCACATAAATCGTGTCGTCTTTGGTGATGTAAATTCCGCTCGGCCGGCCAAATTGGTACCAAATCTCGAGCAGACGGCCATTCTGGTCGAAGATCTGGATGCGATTGTTGATGCGGTCGCCCTCGAATAGCCGGCCTTGCGAATCCAGCGCAATGGTGTGAGGCTCGTGGATTTCGCCCGGCGCGGAGCCTTTCGTTCCCCAGGCCTTGATGAACTTCCCGTCTTTCGAGAATTTGACGATCCGGTTGTTGCCGGTTTCGCGATGGCCGTCCGCCACAAAGATGGTGCCATCCGGCGCAACGGCGACATCCGCCGGGAGATTGAAAGGGTCGGGACCATCGCCGGCGACCCCAGCCTTCCCGAGCGTCATCAAAACTTCACCCTCAGGACTGAACTTGAAAACCTGCTGGCCCTTTCCGTTCCGGCCTTGCGCGTCGGTCACCCAGAGATTTCCCTGTGAGTCCACGCTAGCTCCGTGCGGGAAAACGAACATTCCCGCGCCGAAGCTCTTCAGAAGTTTGCCCGACTTGTTGTACTTCAGGATCGGGGGTTCCGAGCGGCTGGCGCAGGAGTTCGCAAAACAGCGTTCAATTACATAGATGCTGCCGTCGGGACTCGGCTCCACAGCGGTTACAGCGGGCCACTTCATGCCAGCCGGCAGTTCTCCCCAATCGCGTACGGTGCGATAAGGAGTGGGCAGATCGTTCACTGGCGTATTCGGATCACCCATGGTTTTCATCTTTGGCTGCGAGAAGGCACTTCCGGGAGAAAGTACCAGCGCGGCAACTACAGTCCACAGCGATTTTTCGGAACGGGTCATGGGTGTCTTAGCCAAGTATATATTCGCCCAACCTGCGTTTTGACACCGGGGCACTTTAGTAGGACGATTACAAGAGGCGCCAACGCGCCGGGAGGTCCACGATGCGCAAGTGGGTTCCAACATCGGCTCTTGCTTTGACAGCGCTCGCTGGGTCAGCTACCGCTCAGCAGCCTGTCCCGACATTCTCCAAAGACGTTGCGCCCATTTTCCAACGCTCCTGCGACAACTGTCATCGCGAGGGCTCCATCGCGCCCATGTCGCTCTTGACATATAAAGACGCCCGGCCGTGGGCGCGCTCCATCAAGGAAAAGGTGGCGCGCCGCCAGATGCCGCCCTGGCACATCGATCGCAACGTCGGCATCACCAAATTTAAAGACGATCCATCGCTCACGGACGCACAGATCGCAACCATCTCGGCTTGGGTGGATCAGGGCGCGCCGGAGGGCAATCCCACCGACATGCCTCCGCCGCCCAACTTTGCCGATGCGAACAAATGGCACTTCCAGCCCGACTTGGTTGTCTCCATGGCCAAGCCGTACGTCCTTAAAGCCAATGGCGGCGACGAGTACGCCGACATCGATGTCGACCCGGGACTGACCGAGGATCGGTACATTCAGGCGATCGAGACCAAACCCGATTTGGGCTACAAGGTGGTGCATCACGCCACGACAAACCTGGTGGAAGATCCCGAAGAAGATCCGATCGGCCTGTTTTTGAACGAATACGCTATCGGCAAGAACGCCGATGTCTTTCCGCCCGACGCGGGCCGTTTGATCAAGGCCGGGACCATCATCCATTTCAACCTGCATCTGCATCCGGACGGGCAAGAAACTCCGGTGCAGCTGTCCATCGCATTCAAGTTTTTCCCCAAGGGCGTGGTTCCGAAGTACGTCGCTTTCACGCAGCACATGGGCGATGTGAACGATCTGGATATCCCGGCCGGCCAGATCACGCGCACGGACGGCTATTTCCGTCTGCAAAAGCCGGCGGTGCTCACGGCCTTCCAGCCGCACTTCCACACCCGTGGAAAAGCACAGTGCATCGAAGCCTTGTATCCGGATGTGCGACCAGATTCGGCTCGGCCCGGCCCGGCGCGGACCGACACCATCAGTTGCGTGAGCGATTACCAGTTCGGCTGGAGCATTACTTATCCCTACGCCGACGACGTCGCACCGCTGCTGCCGGCCGGCACCGTGATTCACGTCACCACCTGGCACGACAATAGCGATAACAATCCGCACAATCCGAATCCCAAGAACTGGGTGGGAAGCGGCCAGCGCACCATCGACGAGATGAGCTTCGCCTGGATCAGCCTGTACTATCTCGACCAAGCCGATTTCGATGCGCGAGTGTCGGCCCGCAAAACAGTCGCAAAATCCGGCGAGTAATAAAATGACGCGCGCCGCACTCTGCGCCAGCATTCTCTTCGGCCTCGCGATTCTGGCGCGCGCACAACCGCAATTTCCTACTGCCATTCCTCAGACCAAGTTCAACTCCGGTCAGGACGTGGTGCCATCCTTCGACGGATGGCTGCGTAACGCTGACGGAACCTTCACGTTCGTATTCGGCTACATGAATCGCAATTACAAAGAGGAGTTGGCAATTCCGGCCGGTCCTGACAATAGAGTGGAACCTGGAACGGCGCTCGATCAGAGCCAGCCAACCTATTTCCTGCCGCGACGCCACGCCTGGGTTTTTCGCGTGACCGTGCCGGCCGATTGGGGCAAGAAAGAGCTGGTCTGGACCATTACCGCGCACGGCAAGACAGAGAAGGCCTACGCGTCGCTGCAAATGGAAGAAGAGATTGTCCCGCGCCTGATCATGTCGCATGGCGGCCTGAGTCCCGGCCTGGATGATCCCAACAAGCCTCCGTTTGTATCCATCGTTCCCGTATCTTCGGCGAGCGTTGGCAATCCGGTTACGTTGACGGCGCTGGTGACCGATGACGGTCTGCCCAAGCCTCGCGTGCTGAAAGTAAGGGCCGAAGTCGCGCCCGGCAAAGCTCAGACCAACACAGCGGGCGGCCGTTCGCGATCGGGCCTGTCAGTGAGCTGGTTTGAATATCGAGGTCCCGCGAAGGTGACGTTCGATCCAGCCGAGCCGGTTCATGTCGGCACGCCGGGTGAACCAGTGGATGGTAAAGCACAGGTCCTAGCGCATTTCACGGTGCCGGGGACCTATGTACTGCGAGCGACCGCCGACGACGGAGGACTCGCCACTACCAGCGATGTGACCATCGCGGTTGCTCGTTAATAACAAGGAGAAAAGATGCGCTCAATCCTGTGCTGCCTGCTCGCCGCGCTTCCAGTCGCTGCCCAGACGGGTGCCAAAAGTGGCGAATGGCGCTCCTACGGCGGAGACCTCGGCCACACGCGCTACGCGCCGCTCGATCAGATCAATGCGACCAATTTCAAAGATCTCGAACTTGCCTGGCGCTTCAAAACTGACTCGCTCGGCCCACGTCCCGAATATCAGTTCGAAGGCACGCCGCTGATGGTCCACGGCGTCGTTTACACCACGGCAGGTTCGCGCAGAGCTGTGGTTGCGCTCGACGGTGCGACGGGCGAAATGTTGTGGATGCACAGCGAAAACGAAGGCCCGCGCGGCCGCAGTGCTCCCCGCCAGCTATCGGGCCGCGGCTTAGCTTATTGGACGGATAATCGCGAGGAGCGCATCCTTTATGTGACCCCCGGCTATCGGCTGGTCGCGCTGGATGCCAAGACCGGCGTGCCAGTGGCTAGCTTCGGCAACAACGGAGCCGTGGACCTCAAGGAGAATGACGACCAGCAGATCGACCCCCTGAGCCCGGACATTGGTCTGCATTCCACGCCGCTGGTCGCTAAAGATGTCGTCGTCATCGGCGCCGCGCACCGCTCGGGTGGCGTTCCTAAAAGCTACAAGAACGTGAAGGGGTACGTGCGTGGTTTCGACGTGCGTACCGGCAAGCGCCTTTGGATTTTCCATACCATTCCGCGGCCGGGCGAGTTCGGTATCGAAACCTGGCTGAACGATTCCTGGTCCTACACCGGCAACACGGGATCGTGGGGACAGATCTCAGCCGACGAAGCTCTCGACACGGTTTACATTCCTGTCGAGTTGCCGACGGGCGATTATTTTGGTGCACATCGTCCCGGCGATGGCCTTTTCGGCGAAAGCCTGGTCGCGGTGGATCTGCACACCGGCCAGCGCAAGTGGCATTACCAACTTGTTCACCACGGCATCTGGGACATGGACATCCCGTGCGCGCCGATTCTGGCGGATATCAACGTCAATGGGCGCGCCATCAAAGCCGTCGCGCAACCCACCAAACAAGGCATCCTTTATGTGTTCGATCGCGCCACAGGCCAGCCGGTCTGGCCGATTGTCGAAACGCCCGTGGAAAAAGGCGACGTCCCGGGCGAATGGTACGCGCCCACACAGCCCATTCCAACGAAGCCCCCGGCCTATGAACGTACCGGCGTCTCGGTTGACGATCTGATCGACTTCACGCCGGAGCTTCGGGCCGAAGCCGAAAAGCTCGCATCGAAATACAAAATGGGGCCGATCTTCACTCCGCCGGTGCTTAGCAAGGTCGGTGGTCCGCTGGCGACGCTTTCGCGGGCGCAAGCCGGCACCAACTGGTTCGGCGGCTCATACGATCCCGAGACTCATACCGTTTACGTGTTCTCGAGCGGCGCCATCGGCTCTTACGGGTTAGTGCCTCCGAATCCAGGCCAGTCCGACATGGAGTACGTGCAAGGCAACGCGGAATCCGGCGCGCGAACCACTGGTGGCGCGGGATCATCCGCCGGCGGAGGCAGGACGGGTGAAACTGCGGCACCTCCGCCAGCCGGACGAGGCGGCCGGGGCGCCGGCGCGAGCTCCAGCGGTGAAGGCGGCGGTGGCGGCCTCTCCGTCCGTGGTTTGCCGCTCGGTAAACCTCCTTATGGCCGCATCAGCGCCATCGATTTGGACCACGGCGAAATTAAATGGCAGATCGCGCACGGTGACACTCCGGACAATGTCAAAAATAATCCGGCGCTGAAGGGAATCACGATTCCACGCACGGGACGGCCCGGCATGATTGGCACGCTCGTCACCAAGACGCTCGTTATTGCAGGTGAAGGCGGCTTCGCCACCACTTCGTCAGGACAACGCGGCGCGATGCTGCGCGCTTACGACAAAGCGACTGGAAACGAGGTGGGTGCCGTCTACATGCCCGCGCCACAAAGCGGTTCTCCGATGACCTACATGCTCAACGGCAAGCAATATATCGTCCTCGCCGTCAGCGGTGGCAATTATTCCGGCGAGCTGCTCGCTTTTCGACTGCCGAACTGAGGCGTTAATGCAGATTTCCTCAATGCCGTCTAATGATGCCGGCCATGCAAATTCGAACGATGGAAC
Source organism: Bryobacteraceae bacterium (assembly GCA_035501355.1). Taxonomy (GTDB): domain Bacteria; phylum Acidobacteriota; class Terriglobia; order Bryobacterales; family Bryobacteraceae; genus Palsa-89. The sequence goes on from DATJWJ010000190.1 coordinate 24,072, forward strand.
CCGGGCGAGGGTGCGTCACGCCGGTGCAGCCAGCTCGCGATGCGTTGCCATAAACTAGCCAGCCAGTTTATCATCGCCCACTCCTCTCTCCGGCAAACGTATCACAAACGTCCGCCCGCGTCATGGGGGTACGGTCCGGAGCGCTCTAGCGAGAGGGCTAGCGGGCCGAGGTCAGCACTTCGATCAGGGCGCTCGAAACGGCATCAGGTTTTTCCCGCGGCATGAAATGGCCAGCGCCGGCGACAATGCGGCGGGCTACGAGATTTGCAAACAATGTGCGGTCACCGGATGAATCGGGCGACGGCCGTCCGAGACCGTCGTCCGCGCCATAGAGCGTGATGGCGGGCGCTTGGATTTTCGGGCGCTGGGCCAGTTGTTGCTCCACCGCCAGGAAGCGCGCTTCGCCGGGCGCGTTCCCGATGCGATGACGGTAAGAGTGGATCACTACGTCGACGAAATCCGGATTGTCGAACGAGGGTGCGGTGCGGTCGTAGGTTTCGTCGCTGAAGTGCCACGTCGGCGACCACGTTTGCCACAGCAGCTTGCAAAGCGCGTGGCGATTGGCTTGGAGGCCTGCGCGGCCGCGCTCGGTATTGAAATACCACTGATACCAGAGCCTGCGTTCGGCTTCGGGCGGTGCAGGACGCGGTGCCGCGACCGCGTTTTGTATGGTATATCCGCCGATGAGCACCACGGCGCGCACGCGATCGGGATGCAAGGCGGCGGCGATAGCGGTGGCGCGTCCGCCCCAGTCATAGCCGGCCAGCGCGAAACGATCCAGGCGCAAGGCGTCGGCGAAATCGATCAAGTCCTGACCAATGGCGGCCTGCTCGCCCATGCGTGGCGCGGCGGGATCTCGGAATCGGGTTGGTCCGTAGCCGCGCAGATAGGGCACGAGCACACGGAACCCGGCTTTGACTAACGGTGGTGCGACGTCGTCATAAGCGCGGACGTCGTCGGGGAAACCATGCAGCAGGATGATAGGGAAGCCGGCGCCGCGCTCTTCGTATCCGATGTTCAAGACGTTGGTGTCGATGGACCGGATTGATGGCGTGTCCGACTGCGCCTGCATGGAGAACCTGGCGCAGGCCAACGCCGCCGCGGTCCGCTTCAGAAACATTCTCCGTTGCATCATGTGCCGTGCCTTCCTTGACCAGACGCGAATCGCGTCGCGCCGGCCTGGGTCTCGCCGCTTTGGATTACGTGCATGCCGCGCCGAAATTCATTGCGGATCGCGTCCTCGGTTGGGAGCGACCATTGCTCGTAGGCGGAGAGGCGGTCCGAGCGTAGGCAGGTTTGCGGGAGCTGGGCCAGGCTGCGGGCCAACTCCAGTGCGGCTTCGAGCGCGTGCCCGGGCTCGGCCAGGCGGTTGGCCAACCCCATTTGGAGCGCTTCTTGGCCTGAGACGCCGCGGCCGGTGAGGATCAAGTCGAGCGCACGGCTCTGGCCGATCAGCCTAGGCAGGCGGATGGTGCCGAGATCGATCAGCGGGACCCCGAACCGGCGGCAGAAAACACCGAAGACGGCATCGCGCGCGGCCACGCGCAAATCGCACCACAGAGCCAGCTCCAGGCCGCCAGCTACCGCATAACCTTCCACGGCAGCGATGACGGGTTTTGACAGCAACATGCGTGTGGGACCCATGGGGCCGTCGCCGTCCGGGACCAGCCGGTTGCCCTGGCCGGAAGCGACCGCTTTCAAATCGGCGCCCGCGCAGAACGTGCCGCCCGCGCCGGTAAGAATCGCAACGTTGAAATGCTGGTCCGAATCGAAGTCGCGGAAGGCATCCGCCAAGCCTTGGGCGGTTGAGCCGTTCACGGCGTTGCGCGCTTCCGGGCGGTTGATGGTGACGATCAGAACGTCGTCTTTGGCCTGAGTTTGAATGGAATTCGACATTATTTCCCTTCACCGCCGCTGCGGCCGGAAAGCCCGCAAAGGGCGCGCGGGCACCCTCATTGCAAGGAACTAACTGCCCGCGCGCTCCGTTTTGCGGGCTGTCCCTAGAAGACCTACAGTATACTGGGCTCAGCCTCCGTTTAGCGATGTTGCTTTCCAGTCCCACTTACTTTGCGTTTCTAGCAGGCGTGTTTTTTGCGTTCTGGCTGGCGCGTCGGCACCGGCTGGGAGCATTGGCTGTGATTCTCTTCGCCAACTACTTCTTCTACGCGCGTTGGGACCTTATTTATCTGGCGCTGATTCCCGTCGCGTCGGCGTGCGATTTTTTCATCGGACAGGCGCTCGCGCGAATGCAACATCCGCTCGCCCGGCGAGGACTAATCACGCTGAGTATCGCCCTCAACGTCGGCCTGATTGTCTCGGTGAAATATTCTCCTCGGCTGCCCTGGATTCTGCCGCTGGGGCTTTCGTTCTATGCTTTCCAATCGTTGACCTACACGCTGGATATTTACCGGCGCGATGCCGAGCCGGCCTCGAGCTTTCTCGCGTATCTGGCGTCGGCGAGCTTTTTTCCGACCACGCTGGCCGGGCCGATTGCGCGTTTGTCGAACCTGATTCCGCAATGGTCGAAATGGCAAGTCTTGAGCGCGGAGGACGGTGGGCGGGCGCTGTTTCTAATCGGCCTGGGGCTGATCAAGAAGTTGCTGATCGCTGACTACCTGGCCGAGAACCTGATCAACCGCGTATTCGATTTGCCGAAGCTCTATTCGGGCGCGGAGGTGCTGGCCGGCGTCTATGGGTACGCTTTCCAGCTTTATTATGATTTTTCGGGCTACACGGATATCGCGCTAGGCTCGGCGCTACTGTTAGGCATCAAGCTGCCCGCGAATTTCAATCGTCCTTACGTGGCGCAAAACATCGCGGATTTTTGGCGGCGCTGGCACATCTCGTTTTCCAACTGGCTGCGCGATTATCTGTACTTCTCGCTGCCGGGCTTGCGGTCGCGCTGGAAGATCTTTGCTTATTTGAATCTGGTTGTGACTATGGCGATAGGCGGGTTGTGGCACGGCGCGAGCTGGACGTTTCTGATCTGGGGTGTGTGGCATGGATGCGGCTTGGCGGCGCAGCGCTGGTGGCAGGCGCTGCGAGGAAATACCCCACGGAACGAGCATCCGGCGTCGCGAATCGGCCGGTCGCTGGTGACGTTTCATTTTGTGTTGATCGGCTGGATCTTTTTCCGCGCGTCCAATCTGAGCACGGCGCGCGATGTTTTCGCGCAGATATTTTCTGGCACGGTCTCGTTCGCCAACGTGACGCCCGCATTTCTGACAGTGTTAACGTTTGCGATCTGCGCTCACTTTGTGCCCAAACAATGGTATGAAGGCGGCTTACGCTTTTTCTCGGCCGCACCTTACTACGCGCAGGCCGCGGCAATGGCTTTACTGGTGGTCGCTATTCAGTATGTCGCCGGCAGCAGCGCGGCGCCGTTTATCTACTCGCGATTCTGACCATGCTGCCCAAGAAGACCACGCTCGCTATCCTGACCTTTGCCGCTCTGCTGTTGCTGCTGAATTTTGCCAAAGTGGCGCGTCCCATTGCGCCCGGCGCGATGGTGGATTTCCGGCCTCGTGCGAACACGATGGCGGAAGCTCCCGCCCCGCCGGTTCCTACTCGGGCAACTCCTTCGCGGCCGGCCGTGGCGACGCCCAATCTCATCGACGATCACGAAAATCTCAAGCCTTTCTACCAGGCGCTGTGGCGCAGCGAGTCCAAGCTTCCGGGCGCGGTGACGCGCGTCCTGCACTATGGCGATTCGCCGGTCACGGCTGACTCGATTACGGCCGACGTCCGTTCTCTGCTGCAGGAACATTATGGCGATGCCGGGCACGGCTTCATACTAATTGCCAAACCGTGGGCGTGGTACGGCCACCGCGGTGTGGACCTTTTGGGAAAAGGCTGGCACATCGAGGCGGCCACGCAATCCCATGCTCGCGACGGATTGCATGGTCTGGGAGGCGTGAGCTTTGAGGGCGCCACTGGTGCGGCTTCGCAGATGGTGCTCGCTGAAGATCACGCGCGCATGGAGGTGCAGTATCTCCGACAGCCCGGAGGCGGACAGTTCGCGATCCGCACCGAGGGCCGGGAACTAGCCGACATTGAAACGGATGACACCACCAAGCAGCCAAGTTTCGAGACTGTCGAGTTGCCCCCGGGCACTCGCAATATCGACTTAGTGGTAGAGCGCGGACCAGTGCGGCTATTCGGCGTGAGCTTTGAAAGGGACTCGCCGGGCGTGATCTACAATAGTCTTGGACTCAACGGCGGGCAAGTGCAAGCCGTGGTGCGATATTTCGACCCGGCGCAATGGCGCGTCGAGCTGCAGCATGCGCGTCCGGACTTGGTGGTGCTGAACTACGGCACCAATGAAAGCATCTATGCCGAGTACATCGAAAAATCTTACCCAGGCGAGTTGCGCGAAATGATCCGGCGCGTGAAAACCGCTGTGCCCAACGCGTCCGTCTTAGTGATGAGCCCGATGGATCGCGGGCAGCGCGATGCCACTGGCCAGATTACTACCGTGCCGGCACTTCCAAGACTGATCGAGATCCAGCGTCAGACTGCGGCCGAGATGGGCTGCGCGTTCTTCAACACATTTCAAGCCATGGGCGGCGAGGGGACCATGGCGCGTTGGTATGAAAGCCAGCCGAGGCTGGTTAGCGCGGATTTTACGCATCCGTTGCCGGGCGGCGCGCGCAAGGTGGGCGTATTGCTGGATCAGGCGCTCGAAGCCGGTTACCGGCGCTATCAGGCCAAATATCAAAGACAGCTCGCGCAGCAATCCGGCGGCGAGGTGAAGCCCTAATGCGGGTAGCGGCAGTGACCTTCGCGCTTGGTCTGGCTACTTTGCCGGCATGGCCCGATACTCCCACTGCATCCGCGACGCCTGCAAAGAAAACCGCGAAGAAAAAGACCGCTCGCAAACGAACGCCGGTGGTCGCGGTGTCGCCAGCCGTTCGACATGCGGCGCTCGAAGCAGTTAGCGCGCGTGCCTCGGCGTCGTCGGACACATTGGAGGATGCGGGCGCTCTGGTGCCACTCTTTCAGCAGCTCTCGCACGCGGCGGCGAACGGGCCAGTGCGCATTCTGCAGTACGGCGATTCTCACACCGCCTCCGACGATTGGGCCGACGAAATGCGGCAGGATTTTCAGCGCAAGTTCGGCGTTGGCGGTCCGGGCTTCACGCTGCCCGGGCACCCGTTCTTGGGATATCGCCGTTTCGACAGCCGCAGTGCCAGCTCACGAGGTTGGTACACGGATGGTCTGGCGACTCGGCAGGGCGATGGCGTCTACGGACTGGGTGGAATCAGTTTGACCGCTCACGCGCCGGGCCAAACCGTGAGCTTGTCGGTGGAATGCCAGCAGCTCGAGTTGCATTATCTGCGCCAGCCTGGCGGAGGCCAGCTTGAATTTTCCGTGGATGGCGCGGCGATCGGCATGATTGATTCCAACGGCGAGTTTGGCCCCGGGATCTATCAGTACACGCCCGCTCCCGGCCCCCATCAATACGCGCTGCGGACGTTGAGTGCCGATCCGGTTCGGCTGTTCGGGTGGGTGGCACAAAATCAGACCGGCGTGACTTACGAAACGCTGGGGATCAATGGCGCGCAAGCTGAAATGCAGCTGCAATGGAACACTTCGATCCTTGACGGTGAGATAGCCGATCGCGATCCGTCACTGGTCGTGCTGGCCTACGGTACGAATGAAGCTCTGAGCCGCAGTTGGACGCCGGACGGATACCGCACCGCGCTGACTGAAGTGATCCAGCGCCTGCGCGCGGCCGCGCCCTTGGCCAGCATCCTTTTGATCGGTCCGCCGGATTGCCAGTATCGGCTTCGTAACGGGCGGCGCCTGCCGTTTCCGCATCTGGATGAAGTGATCGCGATTCAGCGGCAGGTCGCGCTCGAAAATGGCTGCGCATTTTGGGATTGGCGTGCGCGCATGGGCGGCCCCGGATCGGTGCGCCAGTGGGTGCAAGCCGGCTTGGCGCAGGGCGACTACACGCATCTCACTGGTCAGGGTTATCGGATGGTTGGCGATATGCTGTTCTCTGAAATCATGACGCAGTACGACCGCTTTCAGAACGCGGTGGCGGGCCGTGCCAATGGACAATAGAGAAAGAATCGTCGGCGTTCTGAAAAGCGTGTCGAAAAAGTCCGAAGTCCCCGACGCCGACGAATCGCTGTTTGACTCGGGATTTTTGGATTCCTTCGCCTTGCCCGATATGGTGGGCGAGTTGGAGCGCGAATTCGGCATCAAAATTCCGGATTCGGATCTGCACCCCCGGAAGTTTGAATCGATCGCGCGAATCGAAAGCTACATCGAGAGCAGGAAGTAGCGCGTGGCGGCGATCAAGGGCTTTGGGTCCTATCTGCCAGCGCGCATCGTCGACAATGCTGAATTAGCCGCGCGCCTGAAGTGTGACGCCCCGTGGATTCGCGATGTCTCGGGTATCGAGGAACGGCGCTATGCGCGCGACGACGAATCCATTGTGAGCATGGCAGTGGAAGCGGGACGGCAATGTCTGGAGCGCACTGGGACGGGCGCGGGTGATATTGGGCTGTTGATCGTTTCCTCCGGGTCATCGGAGCGGCGTTTCCCCGGACCCGCAGCGGCGGTGGCGCATGCGCTGGGCAGGGATCAAGCGCCGGCTATCGATCTGCCGCTGGCCAGTGCGGGCGGCCTGTTCGGCATGGTCCTGGCTGCGACGCTCGCGCCTCGATATGGCAACGTGCTGGTAGTCGCCTCGGAAAAAATGTCGAGCGTAATCGCGCGGGACCCAGCCGAGCCCGGCGTTGCGATTCTATTCGGAGATGGCGCCGGCGCCTGTCTCATCTCTTCGCAGGGCGGCTCGGCTCGCATCGTGGATCACGCTTTGCATTCCGACGGTGCGTTTGCTGACGATTTGCGGCTGGAGTTCGATGCGCCGCTTGCGATGGACGGCCGCTCGGTGATTATGCAGGCCTCGCGGAAGATACCGGCGGTCATCGGTGAGGTTCTGGAGCGAAACCAGAAAGCTGCCAACTCAGTCGAAATCTTCCTGATGCATCAGGCCAATCAGAACTTGATCGATCGCGTGGCACGGTCGTTGCAAGTGGAGGCGGGGAAGTTCTTCTCCAACATCCGGCATTACGGGAACACCTCGTCGGCTTCGATGTTGATTGCCGCTTCCGAGTGGTGGCAAAACCCTGGACCGCGGCCCGGCCAGCTCGTCTCGTTCGCAGCGTTTGGCGCCGGATTTCATTGGGGCGCGCTGCTGGCTGAAGGCTGTTCAAGTTAGCGCGCCAGGCTCTTTATCAAGTTCGCTTGGCCGTATTTGTGCGCCAAATCCAGAGCAGTCAGGTTCTCTTTCGTGCGCGCTTTGGTGTTGGCGCCGGATTTGACTAGCAGGTCGATCATGTTGTGATCGCCGAAGTCGATCGAAGCGGCATAGAGCAGCGGCGTCATGCCCTGCTTGTCTACGGCATTCACATTGGCCCCGCGCGAGATCAATAGCCGCGCGATGTTCGTCCGGCCGTTGATGACGGCTGTGTCAAGCAGCGTAACGCCGCCATCGTCGGCGTGATCGACCGGGAAACCAGCATCCAAAAGAGCGGCCAGCGTGTCCGGATCATCGAAGGGAATCGTGTTGGTGACCGCGGCTTCCGGAAACAGCCCGATAGAAATGAAGGGGTCGTCCACCTTGTCGCCTTTGGCTATGAACGTTGCGATCAGGTCGGCGTTGCCCGACATCGCGGCCAGCCCCAGCGCGGTTGCGCCGAACAGCGGAGCGCCGGAGCCCTTGGGGAGGCGCACCTGGGCGCCACAATCGAGGAGCAGACGCATCACAGCTGACGAACTTGGATACTGCGCCGCTACGAGCAGCGCGGAATAACGCGTTTTAGCGTGCGCGTTCACATTGGCGCCGTGATCGAGGAGTAACTTTGCCTTTTCCAAGTCGGGCATGGCCATCATGAGCGCGGTGGTGCCGTCCTTGGTGGCCGAGTTCGGATCAAAGTTCTTATCGAGCAGCGCCCGCAGATCCGCGCTGGATCCGAAGAGCACTGTTTCAGCCCAGGACGGGATGGCCATTGGTTCGGCTTCGGGAAGCGAGACCGGTTGGTGCTGCGTAGTGCGCCCGAGAGAAGTGGCGAGCGCCATCGCCGACCAGGACGTGGCCATGGCAGAAATGAACTGGTCGTGGCCGTAAGGATAACCGCTCTCGAAATACGGCGGGCTCACGGAGGCGGGCGGATGCAGGCGCGAGACGACGTGCCAGGAGCCATCCGCCTGCTGGCTGTCGAGCAGGAATTCGAGACCGCGTGACCACACCGGATCGGTGGTTGGCATGCCGGCGGCATCGTGCAGAGCCATAAGTGCCTCGCCGGTTGAATAGGCATCACTCGGACGTCCATTAACTGACTTCCAGCCGCCATCGCGCTGTTGCGTCGCGGCGAGATCGGCGGCGCGCTTAGCCAACTCACTCTTTGGAGCTCCGGACCAGTACAGGCCGAACAATTGGAACGTACGTTCCTCGGTATCGCGCGGTTGCTGCGAGGCCAGCCACGCGCGCGAGCGAGCGATGCGTTTTTCAGTGTCGGCGGCGACGGAGGCGTGATGAAAGAGCTGGATGGCGCGGACAGCGACGGCGGTTGCAGTGATGTAGCTGTAGGCTTGAGGCGGACGCTCGTCGATTGTGACCCAATGGCCATCGGGCCTTTGACGCGACGCGATCAGGCGTGCATAGACCGCCGTGGTGAGATTCGGACGAACGCCGGCGGCGTCCAAGGCTAAGAGCCGGTAGCTGTCGTCCAAGGTGGGATCGATAATGTGGGTGTACTGCACCGCGCGGTCGAGGCTGGCGTAAGGGCCGAAGCCGCGAGCGGCGTCCGCGTGGGCCATGGTTTCGTTGACCGGAACGCCATGGTCGCGGGCGACGCGAAAGGCCATGGCGGGCAGAACCTGGTTGTGACAGGAATAGCAGGCCTGTTTCGCGTACCAGTCCTTTTGACCAATCTGAAGGAGCGCGATGGCTTTGCTAGCCGCAACGCGAACGCGATCCGGAGCGAGATTTGCCGCGGGCAAAGATGCGGCACAGAGCAACAACCCAACGAGAGCGCGCATTCCTTTATCAGATCATCGCAGGATCAGCGGCGCAACTCGACCACAGTTTCTAAGTGAAATGTCTGCGGGAAAAGGTCCACCAACATGATTTTGTGGATGCGATAACCGCCTGCAATCAGCCCCTGTAAGTCGCGCGCCAGCGTGGCTGGATCGCACGCTACGATGACCACGGAGGCGGCTTGAATCCGCGTCAGATCAGCCACGACGTGTTTGGTCAGGCCTGCGCGCGGCGGGTCGGCCAGAATTAAATCCGGGCGGCCTTCGAAGCCTGCCAAATATTCTTCCACGGTGGTGTTCCGGCTGGAGACACGATCTCCGAGATTTTGCGCCAGGTCGCGAAACGCGCTGTGTCCAGACTCGATCGCCGTGACCTGACGGAAACGGCCGGCCAGAGCCTTCGCAAACAAGCCGACGCCCGCATACAGATCCAACGCGGAATCTCCCTGGTGATCCGCGATCGCACATTCAACCAGCCCATCGAGCAGGAATCGGTTCACCTGGAAAAACGAATTGCGGCTGACATGGAAACCTTGATATTCGATCGGCGCCGGGGAGCCGATGGATTCGAAAATCGAATAGACAGCGCGCGAGGCACGTTCCAGCACGTTGACTTGCACTTCAGTCTCGTTGGTAAACAGCTCCACCGCGCCCTGGTATGACCCAAGCTGCGCGGCGTGTGCGTTGAGCATGGCGATGGCCCGGTTCAACGCCGGCGAAGCAATGGGGCAGCTCTCAATAGCGCACAATCGCCGCGATCCGTGCTCAAAATATCCGACTGCGCCTCGCTCGATGTGGAGCTGAACGCGGTTGCGATACTGCCAGGGTTCGCCCGTGATGGCAGCGATATCGTCCGTGAAATCGATCTTTCCAATGCGGCGCAGGACTTCGCGCAACGCGGCAATCTTTTGCTGCACCTGATGCGCATAATCCAGATGCTGAAACTGACAGCCGCCGCAGCGTTGAAAATAGGGGCACGCCGCCGGCAGGCGAGATGCAGCCGGTGAAAGCACTTCGAGCAACCGCCCGCGGAACAAATCTTTCTTGACCGGTTGGATTTCAGCGCGCACCATCTCGCCCGCTGCCACGTAGGGAATCAGGACCACCCGGCCGTCCGGGCGTGCCAGGCCCTCGCCTCCATACACGAGCTTTTCTATGCTGAGAATTTCTTCGGTGGGCAAGCGTAAAGTCAACCCTACGGTACCATGGATGATTCACCATGAAAGCGCGCATTTTCTCCGGCGTTCAGCCGTCCGGCAACCTGCACATTGGAAACTATCTGGGGGCGCTGAAGAATTGGGTTGAGATCCAGGGTGACTACGAGAGCATTTTTGGAATCGTGGATCTGCACGCGGTCACGGTGTACCAGGACCCGGCGGAATTGCAGCAAAAGATCCGCGAGACGGCGGCTTTGTTTCTCGCGGCTGGAATTGATCCGAAGCAGTCGTCCATCGTGGTGCAGTCCTCCGTGCCGGAGCATTCCGAGTTGGCGTGGATGCTGACCTGTGTCACGCCGGTGGGCTGGCTGGAGCGCATGACGCAATATAAGGCCAAGGCGCAGCAACAAGAAACCATCGGCGACGGCCTGCTTCAGTACCCGGTTCTGATGGCTGCCGACATCCTGATTTATCAGGCCGCCATCGTCCCGGTGGGCGACGACCAGGCGCAGCATTTGGAGCTGGCGCGGGACATCGCACAGCGCTTCAATTCGCTGTATGGAGAAACCTTCGTCATGCCGGCCACGCACTTGCCGGCGGTGGGATCGCGCGTCATGGGGCTGGACGATCCGGAGAAAAAGATGAGCAAGTCGGCCACCGGCTCCGGGCACGCCATCGGTTTGCTCGATCCGCCGGATCAGGTCCGTAAAAAGATCATGCGCGCCACCACCGACTCGCAACCTCAGGTCGACTTCGAGCATCTCGGCGCCGGTGTGCGGAACCTGATCGAAATCGCCCAGGCGTTCATGGGCTGGAAGAACGAAGAAAGCCACGCGGAATTCAATGGGCTGCGTTATGGAGATCTGAAGAAAAAAGTCGCCGAGGTCGTTGCATCCAGGCTGGAGCCGATCCAAGCGCGCTATCGCGAGATCACCTCGGAGCCCGGCTATCTGGATAGTATCCTGAAGCAGGGCGCCGAGCGCGTTTCGCCCATCGCAAGGTCCACGGTACGGTTAGCCAAGGAGCGCATGGGACTATACACCAGCGGCTGAGCGTGAGATCTGCCTCTTCCGGCCCCAGATTATAGCGGCCAGCCCGATGCCGGCGATTCCGAGCGTTCCAGGTTCCGGCGTCGGAGCCGGCGGGTCGACAACGGTTCCAAAATCATCCAAACCATAGCCGTCGGCAGTGGAAGTGTTGAGGAACCAGACGTCTCCAATCGGTCCGGAGGAAGTGATCGCCACGAAATAGAGGTTGCCGTTTTGGGCGGGAGGTTCCGGCGCGAATGCACTGGATTCTGTGCCATCCGCGGTTTTGATGGAAACTGTGTCGCCAGGGCGAATGTCGTTCACGTCAGTGACCATGAAGATAAGCGTGTCTAGTGAGGTAGACAGTTGAATTCCGGTGATGTCATTGGTATCTAGCCAATTGCCTCCGCCGGGCGTGGTGTTGAAACGGCCCTTGAAGGGTGTATCGGCGGAATCGAGAATGGTGAACTGGTTCTGCTTGGTGCCGCTGCTCCACGTTGGATTTCCAGGTTGACTGCCAGGCATTACACTGAACGTGCCGACGTTTGTGGACAGGCTGGTATAGCCGCTTGTATCGCTGGCGGTAAATTCATTAAAGTTTTCCAGCGTATCAGGTACGAAGTTGCTCCCGAAAGTCGATAGGACCCAAGCGCTTTCATCCGCGTACGCATTGGAGATGCTAGTGGCGGGCATAATAGTGATGGTAGTGGCGCCCGCTGAGGCGGCGGACAAAATCAAGAGCATCGAAAGTAGAGTTCGTTGCATAATTTGCACCGCAATCAGAATGCGGTGCAGCGGCGTGCTAGGGATGAGGAATAGGATTCAAAACTATTTGCTGGACGTACTAGGAGAAGGCCCCAGTCTGGTACTGATCGGCGGTGAATCTTAATGAAAATCGTGGGATGGTACGGCCTCTTCGGCGACTTGTAAGGGCTTGAAATGGCTAGCTCTTACGGTGAAAACGCCGTCGAGGTTCTGCATTTCGCCTTCGATGACCAGATAGGGATTGTTCAGGATGGTGGGGCGCTCGCGGTCGAAAATATCCGGCATAACCACAGCATTGGAGACGCCGGTTTCATCTTCCAGGCTCAGGAAGAGCAGGCCTTTGGCGGTGCCGGGGCGCTGGCGGCAGATGACGCAGCCGGCGATGCGGACCGGCCGGCCGTTGGGGATGAATTGCAGCTCGCGGGCCGGCGTGACGCCGAGGGCATTCAGGTTTTCGCGATGAAACGCCAGCGGGTGTTTGCCGATGGTAAGCTGCGTGCCGCGGAAGTCGGAGTTGAGGCGCTCGGTCGCGGTCATGGGTGCGAGCGGGGATTCATCGGCCGGCGCGAGATTTTCGGTAAAGAGCGGGCCGGCGGGGCGGATGGCGGCCTCCGATTCCCAGAGCGCGGCCCGGCGATGGCTGGGCGTCTGCTGGATGAAATTGAGCGCGCCGATTTCGCTGAGCTTTCGAAGCTCGTCTTTGCGCAGCTGGGGGACGCGATTCACCAAGTCCTGGATGCTTGAGAACGGCTGTTCGGCCCGCGCGCGCAGGATCGCTTCGGCAGCCTGCTGGCGAAGGCCTTTGGCGTAATTCAAACCCAGGCGCACGCATCTTTCGCCGTTGTGTTCTTCGATGGTGCATTTCCAATCGGAGCGAGTGACGTCGACCGGTTTGAAGTGCTGTCCGTGACGTTGGGCGTCCTTGACTAAGGTGGCTGGCGCGTAGAATCCCATGGGCTGGTTGTTGAGGATTGCTGCGGTGAAGGCGGCCAAATATCGGCATTTTAGATACGCGCTGGCATAGGCGATCAGGGCGAAGCTGGCGGCGTGCGATTCCGGGAAACCATAAAGTGCGAACGAAGTAATGGATTGGACGATGGTGTCCTGCTGCTGGGCGGTGATGCCGTTGCGCGTCATACCGGAGCGCAGCCTGGTTTCGATTTCGTGCATGCGGGCTTGGGACCGTTTGAATCCCATGGCGCGGCGCAGCTCTTCGGCTTCGCCTCCGCTAAAGTTGGCGACGATCATGGCCATACGCAGGAGCTGTTCCTGAAATAACGGGACTCCGAGTGTGCGCGCCAGCACCGGTTCGAGCGACGGATGCAGGCACTCGGGCTTTTCGCGGCCCTGGCGGCGGCGCAGATACGGGTTCAACATTTGACCCACAATAGGTCCGGGGCGAATGATGGCGACCTCCACCACAATGTCGTAGAAGCGCTCGGGGCGCAGGCGCGGAAGGCACGACATTTGTGCGCGGCTTTCCACCTGGAACAGGCCGATAGTGTCGGCTTTTTGGAGCGCGGCGTAGACCAGCTTGTCGTCTTGCGGCAGATGCGCCAGGTCGACCTCTTCGTTGTACGATTCGCGAATGCGCTGGATGGATTCTTCCAGCACCGCCATCATGCCGAGGCCGAGCAGATCCACTTTAACGATGCCCATATCGGCGCAATCTTCCTTGTCCCACTGGATGACCACGCGGCCGGGCATGGTTGCGGGCTCGAGCGGAACGACGGAATCGAGCTGGCCTTCGCAGATCACCATGCCGCCGGAATGCTGGCCCAGGTGGCGCGGCAGGTCCTGGATGGTCAGGTAGAGATTCAGGAATTTCGCGATCAGGGGATTGTCTGGCGCGTAGCCAGCCTCGCGGAACTGCCGCTCGGCGGTTTCCTTGGGATCGGTCCAGCCCCAGTTGGGAATCAGGGCTGAAATGCGCGCCAGGTCCGGTTCTTCGAAGCCCAGCACTTTTCCGATGTCGCGGACGGCGGAGCGGCCACGATAGGTGATGACGTTGGCTGTCATAGCTGCGCCGAGCTGGCCGTAGCGCTGGTAGACATATTGGATGGCGCGCTCGCGCTGGTCGCCACTGGGGAGATCCAGATCGATGTCCGGCCATTCGCCGCGTTCTTCAGAAAGAAAGCGCTCGAACAGCAGGTCCATGGAGATGGGGTCTACTGCGGTGATGCCGAGCGAATAGCATACGGCGCTGTTAGCAGCCGAGCCGCGGCCTTGTACCAGAATGTTGTTCTTGCGGCAGAACTCGACGATGTCCCAGACGATCAGGAAGTAGCCGGCCAGGTCGAGCTTTTCGATCAGGGCCAGCTCGCGTTCCACCTGGCGGCGGGCGCGGCGATAGAGATCGGCTGAGAATGCGTTCCTGCCATAGCGGTTTTGCACGCCTTCCTCGGTCCGTTTGCGCAGGAAGGTGTTCATCGTGTCGCCGGGCGGGACCGGGTAGCGGGGGAATTGATAGCCGAGGTCGGCCAGAGTGAATTGGAGGCGATTGGAAAGCTCGCGCGTGTTGGCGATGGCTTCAGGCAGATCGGCGAACAGGCGCGACATTTCCTGTGCACTTTTCAGATGCCGCTCGGAGTTGATGGAGAGCAGGCGGCCGGCTTCCTGGATTTTTACCTTGTGGCGGACGCAGGTGAGTACGTCGAGCGCCGCGCGGGATTGAGGAGTAGCGTAGCTTGCGCCATTGGTGGCGAGCAGCGGCAATTGATGTTTGCGCGCGAAACCGATCAGGGCTTGGTTGCGGGCTTCCTGGGCTCGGTTGTAATGGCGCTGGAGTTCGACGAAGACGTTTTTTGTGCCGAATAGATCGAGAACGCGCTCGTCCGGGCGCGCCAGCAGGCAGACCAGGCCATCCGAGAATTCGGCGAACTCCTCCGGCGCTGCCGCGCCTTCGCCTTTTTTGGCACGCATCTTCATGCGCGTGATCAGGCGGCAGAGGTTGTGATAGCCTTTGCGGTTTTCGGCCAACAGCGGATAGCGGTGGCCATCGGTGCAGGTGATCTCGGCGCCGATGTGGGCGCGGATGCCGGCTTTTTTGGCGGCCATGTGAAAGCGTGCCGCGCCGGAAACGTTGTCGCAATCGAGGATGGCAAGTGCCGGCTGGTCGAGTTCAGAGGTGCGCGCGACCAGTTCCTCGGGAACGGAGGAGCCTTCCAGAAAGCTGAAAGCCGAGCGCGCATGCAGCTCGACGAAAACCGGGGACAGTACACTCAATCCCCGATTATTTAATTGGGGATTGAGTGTACTGTCCCCGGTTTTTTCAGTCATAGGCGCCTGCTATGAACCAGTGCTGATCTGGCTCGCGATATATGCGGTAGAGTGCGCCGTTGGTCAGGGTCACGTCCCATTCGTCGCGATTCCAGGCGGTTTGCGCCCACCAGTCGCCCGATGTTCGCCAGGGGCCGGCGGCGTTGAGGACTTTGCCGTGAATTCCTGAAGCGGCCAGGCGCATGGGGCGATCTTGCTGTATATCGACCTTGGCTGGGAGCGGCGGGCGGAAATGGCGGAAAGCTGCCTGGTTTGCCGGTTGCTTAGGTGTTGTGATTTGCGGTTGGCTCGCGACCAGGCGATAGGGGTGCGGATGGTGTGTGTCCAGAAGTTCGGGCACGCCAACATTGTTTTCGCCGACGATGCCGCGAATGCGGGCCAGCGTCAGCTCCAGCTTGTCCGGGGCCGGCGCTACCGGGAGAAAAATTCCATTTTGCACCGTGCGCGGGAGCACCGGTTTGATTTTGATCGAAAGCGCCAGCGTCGCGGCTTGCGGAGGATGCGCCTCCAGATCCATTTGCAGAAGTTTCAACAGCGCTTTGCTGTCGCGCATCGGGACCGGCAAGCGCAGCGTGCGCGTGTGTTCAGTCTGATGGTCGAGTTCCAGGCTGACGGCAACTTCACCGGCGGCCATGCCATGAGCTTCCAGCTTTTCGCATTGCTCGTTGAGCAGGCGCGCGATCAGAAACAGCAGCGGATCGAGCAGCTCTACCGGATGATCCAGTTCGATGCGCTCGTCGTAAGTGATGGCCGGTTGAAAAACTCGCAGCGGGCGGTGGATGGCGCCTTTAGCCAGGTTCTGCAGGTAGACGCCGGTCTCGCCAAATCGTTCCGCGATGCCGGTTTCCGGGAGCTGCGCGAGTTGCTGGAGATCGCGTATGCCCCAGGCGTCCAGGGTTTCGAGCATTTCTTCAGTGATCGGCAGGCTCGAAATATCCAGATGATCCAACTGTGGGTCGACCGTGATGCCAGTGAAGTTGCGCGCCGCGAGAATTGCGGATTCGGCTGTTTCGGCGATGGAGATATTGATTCCGGCACCGGCGCGCTGTGCGATGGCATGCGCGATCTGGTGCGGCGAGCCATGCAGAAGCTTCAGCGCGTCAATGGGGAAGACGATGGTCGAGGGCGCGGTTTGCTCGAACCAAGGAGTGAAGGCCTCGGCGATTTTAGGCAGATCCGCGGCCGGGCCATGCAGACAGGCAAACATGTTAGATCGCCTTGGCTTTGAAATTTGCCGAGCAAGGGCGCACCGGCTTACGCGCGACGGCTTCCAGTTCCACTCCGCGCAGCAATTCGAAGCCAGGCGCTCCTCTCCAGACGGCTTTCTTGCGCTTCATTTCGAGCATCAGCGAGGCGCAGGATTTGGCGAGGGGGTCTTTTTCGACCAGCGCCAGGATGGTGGGAGTGTTTTCGATGGCGCGGCGGAATCGATACCAGTAGGAAATGGGGATGCGGTTGGCGATGCGCGGCGTGAGCTGGCAGAGGTCGAGCACGACTACGCCGAAACCGCCGGCGTGCAGCAGGGCATCGGCGACTTTGAGCGCATGGCCGGTGTTGTGGCCGCAGCGAATCCAAAGAAGCTGGGAGAGCGCGACTCCGGCTGCGGCGGCCGAGACAGGATCGAAGGAATCGTCAGTATCGACGTAGGCACAGATCTCGTATTTTGAAGTGGATGCGGCTAGAAGTGAATGAATTAGAGTAGTCCGTCCGGAGCTTTCAGAACCGATGATTTCTGAGATTGCGCCGCGCGGGAAACCGTCGATGACGGCATCTAGCGAAGCCAGACCGCTGGGGAGCGTTTCGCGAGTTCGGGCCTCCGGACGGAATCCAAGCGTAGTTGGGAGAGCGGCGTTAGGGTTCATGCAAATTCGCCTTTTCTTCGCCTTTCGTATTGTGGCTCTGTCGAGCGAGGATGTCAAGGGCAGTGGGGCTACTTTAGGCTTGGCTCGCTGTTAGCCGGTGGCGGTAGAATCGACACATGACCTATTACGGATCAAAAGAACTGGCTGCTGGCTTTCGCACCGTGCGCAAGAACACGATTGTGATTGCCGAGGAGATTGGCGAAGAACATTACGGATTTCGGGCCACGCCGAACACACGGACCGTCGCGTCCACGCTGATCCACATCGCGTTGACACCGCAATTGCAAGAACAGGTTCACGGCAAAGAGCGGCGCACGACGCTCGAAGGTTTCGATTTTCCGGCGTTCATGACGAGAATCATGGCCGAAGAGCAAAAACCGCGCGATAAGAAACAGATTCTCGCCCTGCTTAGAGACGACGGCGAGCGTTTCGCGAAATGGCTGGACGGGCTCTCAGACGATTTCCTGGGCGAAAGCATAGCGTATCCGGCCGGCATGACGCCTCCTTCCAAGTCGCGTTTCGAGATGATCCTGGGTGTGAAGGAACACGAGATGCATCATCGCGGGCAGCTCATGTTGATGGAACGGATGATCGGGATCGTGCCGCATCTGACGCGCGAGATGCAGGCGCGTTTCGCCGCCGCGCAGTCCAGCCAGGCGTCGGCCTGAGGAACGCTAGCGCCGTGTGGCGGCGAATTGATGCCTGTATCGTTGGCTGCTTGCAACAGATAGGGTTCGCGCACCCGCGGCCGCGGCGTTGCGTTGAGGCTGCTCCAGCAGTTGTTCGGCGAGCTGGTAACTTTTTTCCACGTAATTGGCAAGCGCGGGGTCGGCGGCCGACAAGGCGCGCAACTGGCTGGTGAGTTCCGGTGGCGGTGTGTAGGCCCGGCGCCCGCCGCGCGCATAGGCGCGCAGCCCTATATTCAATTGTTTCTCTAAGATGCTGATGGACATCGCGGAGGTCACGCCGGCGCGGCGCAGGGACTCCCAGGCCGCCATCACCAGAGGAATTAACAGGCTGCTGGTGCAGGTCAAAGCGGCTAGATAGAGCGGCTTAAGATCGCGCTCGATGGTCACCGAGCGATACTCGCGAGTCTCCACCAGCCGTTTGGATGCCTGGATAGCGCGCTTATCTCCCTCGAGCAAATAGCGGGGATCGCGAAAACCGGGAATCGCCGCCAGGGACGCGATGGAGGCGCCCCGGGCGGAGAATTCGCCCAAGTCGCCGCTGCCGCGCCAGGTGCTGCACAGCACGACCGATTTTCCTTGCCACGAAATTCCGGCGGAGGATAACTCAGCCACCGTTCCCGCCAGCGCTTCGTCGGGCACGCATATCAGGATCAAGCGACACGCGTCGAACTCGGCGTAATCTTTAACGGGATGACCAGCCCGAAGGCTGTTGGCGATGCGGCTAGCAAGCCGGTAGGACGACGCCTTGACCGGTCCCAGCATTTCGGAAAGCAACGAAAAATGCGCCAATGGTGAGCTGCTGAGTTTACCTCCCGCTACCAGCGCTACCAACTGGGGCCTCTTCATAGGTTTTGGGGGACTTTAGCATCTTTATTCGATCGCGCAACTGGGCGGCTTTTTCAAATTCGAATTTCTTGGCGGCCTCGCGCATGTTTTCCTCCAGACCGGCGATGAATTTCTCGCGCTGCTCGGGAGTCATTTCTTCGACCGGATCCTCCGGCTCGAGGGGAACGGTGACGTAGTCGCCCTCGGCGACCGCCACCAGGCTCATATCGATGGGTTTGATGATGGACTGCGGGATGATATGGTTCTCCTCGTTGTACTGTTCTTGAATGGCGCGGCGGCGGTTGGTTTCGTCCAAGGCGCGCCGCATGCTGTCGGTGTGGACGTCGGCGTAAAGAATAGCGCGGCCGTTCAGGTGGCGCGCGGCGCGGCCCATGGTTTGAATCAGCGAGCCGGAGGAACGCAGGAAGCCTTCCTTATCGGCGTCCAGGATCGCCACCAACGAGACTTCCGGAAGGTCCAGGCCTTCACGCAAAAGATTGACGCCCACCAGCACGTCGATTTCGCCGCGGCGCAAGTCGCGCAGGACTTTCATGCGGTCCAAGGCGCCGATTTCAGAATGCAGGTAGGCGCAGCGCACGCCCACTTCGGTGTAATACTCGGCCAGATCCTCCGACATGCGCTTGGTGAGCGTCGTTACCAGCACGCGCTCGTTTTGCTCGACGCGCTTGCGGATTTCGTTCAGCAGGTCATCCACCTGGCCTTTGATGGGGCGCACTTCCACCTGCGGATCTACCAGTCCGGTGGGCCGGATGATCTGTTCCACCACCACGCC
Source organism: Bryobacteraceae bacterium (assembly GCA_035501355.1). GTDB lineage: Bacteria > Acidobacteriota > Terriglobia > Bryobacterales > Bryobacteraceae > Palsa-89. The sequence goes on from DATJWJ010000190.1 coordinate 43,524, forward strand.
CGAGGACTTGGTGAGCTCGTAAGGCCCAGGCGTGGCGGAGACATACATAACTTGATTGACGCGATTTTCGAATTCCTCGAAGGTGAGCGGGCGGTTATCGAGCGCGCTGGGTAAGCGAAAACCGTAGTTGACGAGCACGGTTTTTCTGGACCGGTCGCCGTGATACATGCCACGCAACTGCGGGATGGTCTGATGGCTCTCGTCGATGAAGATCAGATGGTCGTGCGGCAGATAGTCGAGCAGCGTAGGCGGCGCTTCGCCCGGCAGCCGCCCGGTGAAGTGGCGCGAATAGTTCTCGATCCCGTGGCAGTAACCGATCTGCTTGATCATCTCCAGATCAAACATGGTTCGTTGGAACAGCCGTTGCGCTTCCACGATCTTGCCTTGCTTTTCAAGCTGCGGCTGCCATTCTTCGAGCTCTTTTTCGATGCTGACCAGGGCCTGGTCGCGAGTCTGCTGCGTCATCACGTAGTGCGTTTTGGGATAAATGGGCAGGCGCAGGTAGGTCTGGCGCACCTGGCCGAGCAGCGGATCGATCTGGCTTAGGCTATCCACTTCGTCGCCCCAGAGCTCGACGCGATAGGCGTAGTCCTCGTAAGTGGGGAAGATTTCGATCACATCGCCGCGGACGCGAAACGTGCCTCGGGAAAAATTGTGGTCGTTGCGTTCGTAGAGGATCTCGACCAGCTTTGAAATAATCTGCTGGCGCGAGATTTTCTGGCCTTTCTCGAGCATGAGCAACTGGCCATAGTACGCCTCGGGCGAACCCAGGCCATAGATGCAACTGACGCTGGCGACGATGACGCAATCGCGGCGCTCGAAGAGCGAACGCGTTGCCGAGAGCCGCAGCTTGTCCAACTCGTCGTTGATGGTGGCTTCTTTTTCGATGTAGATGTCGCCGGATGGCAGATAGGCTTCGGGCTGATAATAATCGTAATAGCTGACGAAATATTCAACCGCGTTGGAGGGGAAGAAGGTCCTGAACTCGTGATAGAGCTGCGCGGCCAGCGTTTTGTTGTGCGCCAGCACCAGGGCCGGGCGGCCGGTCTTTTCGATGACCTTCGCCATGGTGAACGTTTTTCCGGAGCCGGTTACGCCGAGCAGGACCTGGTGTTGCTCGCCATCCACTGTGCCCCGAACGAGTTGATCGATGGCCGTGGCCTGATCGCCGCGGGGACGATAGTCGACGGCTAGGTGGAAACCCATTTACTTTCAGGATAGCTGGGTCGTCAAGCCGGCGTCGGGCTCAGCGGAGCGTGGAACCGAGCTACTGTTTTTCGGCTCGGGGCGCGAATTCGGACGAGAGGCGCTGGGCTTGTGAGACCTGAGCGGGCTTGAGTTTCTTTGCGACCAAATCGCGCTGTGTGGTGCAGCCGGTATTTCCTTTGGCCGAACAGATGTTGAGCCACTTGTAGGCTTCCACGTAGTCGCGCCGAACGCCTTGGCCGGTGCCGTACATGGCGCCGAGATTATGCTGTGCTTCGGTGTAGCCTTGCTCGGCGGAACGGCGAAACCATTTCGCGGCTTCCGCGTAATCCTGCGGGACGCCATGCCCGTCCAGATACAGGAGTCCGAGATTGAATTGGGTGGCGGCATCGCCGTCTTCGGCCAGCGGACGCCATTCCTTGGCGGCGGTGGTGTAATCGCCCTTCTGATAGGCCGCCAGGCCGGCGGCGAAATCAGCCAGCGCCGGGACAACGAGGGCAAGCGACCAGAGCAGACTGAGAGTGGATAAGGTTCTCACGCGCACCTCCTCTTTAGTATTGAAGCATATGGGCTAAAATTGTTTCGGACGCCGGCGGCTCAAGTCAGCCTTCCAATAGAAAACGCAGGGATTCTTCCAGGAAAATGTCCAACCGGTCATGCTGCACCCAATGTCCGGCGCCCGGCACCTTAACCAAGCGATGATTTTTGATGACTGAGGCGCGGCCGTCAGTCTCCGGATCAGCGGCCCAGCTTTCCATGCCCCAGAACAACAGCACCGGGCAAATGATCTGGCTGAGTATGGCGCGCAGATCGTCGATGTTCTGGCCGTAGGGCGGGAAGATGCGCGCGTAATTGTCGAACTTCCAGATCAGCGAGCCGTCGGCATTCCAGTTGGTGCCGTGCAGTGTCAGGTGTCGCGCCACTTCATCGGACAGATGCGGATTGGCTTCCTTCATGCGCGCGACCGCGGCTTCCAGGTTGGGATAGCTACTGGGATAGCTTTCCGGGGCGCGCCGCTCCATCTTGTGGATGGCTTCGATCCAGTCGCGCATGCGCTCGGGCGCCGGCTTGTGGATGCGATGGGTCAACGGCAGCCCCATGCCTTCGATCGCGATGGCTTTGCGGACTCGGTCCGGATAAATGCCGGAATAGCTCAAGGTGATGATGCCGCCCAAGGAATGCCCGACCAGATAGATGGGGAAGTCGTTGATGATGTCGGCCAGCGTGGACAGGTCCAGCGTGTGTTCGGCGATGGTGTATAGCGCGCCCGGCGCCCAGGCGCTGTTGCCGTGGCCGCGCAGATCCATGGCGTAGACGTGAAAATGCTCGCGGTACTCACGCGCCACCCAGTCCCACATGCGAGCGTGGTCGAGACCACCGTGGACTAAGATCAGCGCGGGCTTGCCGTTTTGGCCCCAATCCCAGAATTGCAGCTTGAGGCGATCCGAGTAGTAGTAATGAGAGACAGGTTCCAATTCATCCATTGTAGGGGCTCAGCACCGGCGCGCGCAGCAACGGAACAATCCAAATAAAGGTGGTGTCTACTCATTTCGGAGGACGTGATGCGCTGCACTTTGATGCTGCTGACGACGTTGGGCATCTACGCCGTGCCCGCAGGCGCTCAGGAGGCTTCGCAGGACTTGCAAATAGCGCGGACGCTGGTCACCGAGCTGCGGGAACTCAGACAGGACCTGAGGAATACGGCGGCGAGCATACAGAGAGTGCAGATTGTGATGTATCGTCTCCAGGCCCAGGCCACTCTGGTGGACAAAGCTGCACAGCGGTTTGATCAGGCTCGCGGAGAATGCAAAGCAGCAGAGATACAGAAAACATTTACCGCGACCCAAATCGAGCGAGCGGAAGCGAGAAAACGCAACTCGCAAAATGCATCCGAGCAGAAAGCTGCTGAAGATTTGATCTCAGGGCTGCAGTCGTCAATTCAAGAATTGGCTGAGCAGGCGCAGCGGTGCCAGGTTGATCAGACCGATGCGGAAAACCAACTTCGAACTGAACAAAGCAAGATGAGCGAGCTGGAGAGTCAACTGGAGAAGCTTGACCAAAGTCTAGCCGGATTTGCCGGTAGATAGATATCGGAGGCTACCGCCGAGCGACGGATTGCTCGCGCACCTCGGCGTGGTGGCGGACGTCGATGCCCTTGATCAGGAACAGAACGTCTTCGGCGATGTTGGTGGCATGATCGGCGACGCGTTCGAGATTGTGTGCAATGAACATCAGATCGACGGCGCGAGGGATGGTGGTGCTCTCCTCCTGCATGAAGGCGACCAATTCCTTGTACACGGCATCGCGCAGACTGTCGACCTCATCGTCGGAAATGAGCACGCTGCGAGCCAGCGCTTCGTCGCGCTTGACCAGGGCGTCCAGGCTCTTGCGGACCATGGTCTCGGCCAGGCTGGCCATTTTGGGGATGTCGATCAGCGGCTTGACCGGAGTGTCGTGCATCAGTTGCATGGCGCGCTCGGTGATGTTCACCGCCAGATCGCCCATGCGCTCCAGATCGCCGTTGATTTTGATGACGGCCGTAAGAAAGCGCATGTCGCGCGCCATGGGCTGGTAGAGCGCCAGCAGCCGCGTGGCGAACTCGTCAATCTCGATATCTTTTTGATTGATGAGCGCTTCTTTCCACAGCACTTCCTTGGCGGCTTGCTCGTCGCGCTGCACCAACGCGTTGACGCTTTGATGGATGGCGGACTCGACCAGTCCGGCCATTTCCAGAAGGCGCGCCTGTAATTCGTCGAGTTCTTCTCTGAAATGAACCAAGGCTTGCTCCTTAGCTAACCGAACCGGCCGGTAATGTAATCTTCGGTCTCTTTTTTGGCAGGTCGCTTGAAAATGACGTCGGTCTTGTCGAATTCGATCAACCGACCCATCAGGAAGAATCCTGTGAACTCGGCCACGCGCGCGGCCTGCTGCATGTTGTGGGTCACAATCACCTGCGTGCACTGATCCTTGAGCGTGAACATCAGGTCTTCGATCTTGGCGGTAGCGATGGGGTCCAGCGCCGAACAGGGCTCGTCGAGCAGCAGAATCTCAGGATCGACCGCCAGGGCGCGCGCGATGCACAGGCGCTGCTGTTGTCCGCCGGACAGGCCGTAGGCGGATTGGTTCAGCTTGTCCTTGACTTCGTCCCATAGGGCGGCGCGCCGCAGGCTGTGTTCCACGATCTCGGCCATGGGCCGCTTTCCACCCAGTCCGTTGACCCGCACGCCGTAGGCGATGTTATCGAAAATCGATTTGGGGAAAGGATTGGGTCTCTGGAATACCATTCCGATGCGCCGCCGGAGCGCGGTGACATCCATCCCAAGAACGTTCTGCCCGTCCAATAAAACCTCGCCGTCATAGCGGGCGCTCTTGATAGTCTCGTTGATGCGATTCAAGGTGCGCAAAAACGTGGACTTGCCGCAGCCGGAGGGGCCGATCAGAGCGGTAATGCGTTTTTCGGAGATCTCCACGTTGATGTCGTGCAAGGCTTGAAAGCTGCCGTAAAAGAAGTTTAAGTTAGCGGTCTTGAGCTTTCCTTTGGGGGGAGGCTCGCTGGTGGGCGCCGGGGGTCCAGGCGGAACGGTAGTCTCATTCATCTTGGCAGACTCAGGCATGGCTCCCATCACAAATTATCCCCTTTGTGCCGCCATTCCACGGGACAGAACCCAGCGGCAGGCGACGTTGGCTAGCAGCACGAGCACCAGCAGAACGAGCCCGGCGGCCCAGGCTTGGCGATGCCAATCGTCGTACGGGGAAATGGCGTGCGTATAAATCATAACAGGCAGTGAAGCAGTGGGCTCGCTAAGATTGTTGGCCCAGAATTGGTTATTGAAACTGGTGAACAGCAGCGGCGCGGTCTCCCCGGCGATGCGCGCTACGCCTAAGATCATTCCAGTGACGATACCCTGGCGGGCGGCCGGCACTATGACACTCATGATAGTGCGGGTCTTGCTCGCCCCCAGCGCCAACGACCCCTCGCGAAGCGAATCCGGAACGGCCCGCAGAAACTGTTCGGTGGCGCGCAGGCCGATGGGGACCATCATCATGCTGAGAGCAAAACCGCCCGCCCAGGCCGAAAAATGATGCATCTTTACGACGACTATAGTCCAGGCGAAGATTCCGATCACGATGGACGGCACGCCGTTGAGCAAATCCGCGGTATAGCGCACCAGCATCGAAAATGTTTTGCCGCCGAACTCGGCCAGGTAAATGCCGCCCAGAAAGCCCACCGGAATACCGATGGCAGCCGCAATGAGGATCAAAATAGCGCTGCCTACAATCGCATTGGCCATGCCCCCGCCCAGCTCGCCGGCGGACAAAGGTAGCTTGGTGAAGAAATCCAGATTGAGGGACCGCCAGCCATTGACAGCCAGAAAACCCAGGATGAGGACCAACGCGGACGACGTGACCAGGGCGCAAAGACCCGTGAGCGTCAGCATCACGTTGTTCAGCATATTCCGCCGAGCGATGCGATTCATTTAGTCCCGCTTTGATCCTTTCCGCGTAGTGGCGATGATGAGTAATTGCGCCGCGCCGTTCAGGACCATGGTCACGCCAAACAAAACCAATCCGAGTTCGACTAGGGCGCTCAGGTAAACATCGCCGGTTGCTTCGGTAAACTCATTGGCAATAACAGCGGCGATCGTGTAGCCGGGTGAGAGCAAAGAGGTATGAATGGCGGGGTCGTTTCCGATGACCATGGTGACGGCCATGGTTTCGCCCAAGGCGCGGGCGAGTGCCAGGAAAATCGATCCGATAATGCCCAGCCGGGCGAAAGGCACAACCACCTGCCAAGTGGACTCCCACTTGGTGGCGCCCAGCGCCAGGGCGGCCTCGCGCTGCTCCCGTGGCACGGCCAGCAAAGCTTCCCGGGAGATCGAAATGATAAACGGGAACGTCATGATGGCTAAGATGAGACCCGCTGTGAGATACCCAACCCCGTAAGCCGGACCCGTAAACAAGGGCAGAAAGCCGATTGTGTGTTTCAGAAATGGCTCGATGTACTGGCGCATAATCGGGACCATCGAAAGCCAGGCCAACAACCCGAGAATCACGCTGGGCACGGCGGCCAGCAGCTCCACCAGGAAGGTGCAGGCATTGGACAGCTTTGGCGGCGCGAGTTCAGCCAGGAAGATGGCTGCGCCCACTCCTAGAGGCACCGAAATCAGGAGCGCCAGAAACGAGGTCAGTACAGTTCCATAAATGAAGGGCAGCGCGCCGAATTGCACGGCCACGGGATCCCAGGTGGTGCCGGTGAGAAATCCGAAGCCGAACTTGGCCCGCGATGCGGCGGAGTGAATCCAAAGCTCGTACACCAGCCAAACGGTGATGACGAACACACTGGCCGCAAAGATGAACGTGACGAGGTGTGTGATCTGATCCCCGTCACGCCAAAACTTCGTAAGTTTCCGCGCCTGCGAAGGCGGAGGCGCGGTAGCTACAGCAGTTCCCATGCTCGCATTCTTACTTTATCAAAGCTATTTGCTTCTCTTCTTTAGCAACGACAGGTTTGGGAAGCGGGGCGTAATCCATCCCCTGGGCGAGTCCCTGCCCGTTTGTCAGCATCCACTGTAAGAAGTCAACGATGGTCTTCTTCTTGGCAGCATTATCGATCTTGTCGGGAATCAGCAGCCAAGTGAAGGTCGAAATCGGATAGGCGGTCTTACCCGGGGCGTTCGTAATGGAGACGCGGAAATCCGCCGGCATGTCTTTGGCTGCTCCAGCGGCCGCCTCGGTCACGCTGTTGTAGTCCGCTTTGACGAACGTGCCGGCCGAATTCTTCACGGAGCCATAGCCCATTTTGTTTTGCGCGGCGTAAATCAGTTCGACATAGCCGATGGACGAAGGCGTTTGCTTCACCAGCCCGGCTACACCTTCATTGCCCTTTCCGCCCAGGCCGACCGGCCAATTCACCGATGTGTTGGCGCCGACCTTACTCTTCCACGCCGGACTGACCTTGGACAGGTAATCCGTCCATACGAACGTGGTGCCACTGCCGTCGGAACGGTGAACTACGGTGATGTCATCGTTCGGCAGGTTGACGCCCGGATTATCTTTCTTCAGCGCGGGGTCGTTCCATTTTTTGATCTTTCCCATGAAGATGTCGGCCAAGGTTTCGCCGCTGAACTTCAAGTCGCTAACGCCCGGTAGATTGTAAGTTGGCACGACGCCGCCCATAACAGTCGGAAAGTGAAGTACATGGTATTTGGTGATGGCCTTAATTTGTTCGTCGGTCATGGGCATGTCGGAAGCGCCGAAATCCACCGTTCCTTCGGTGAGCTGCCGGATGCCGCCTCCCGAGCCAATGGACTGATAGTTGATCTGGGCATCGGGATGCAGCTTGTGAAACTCCTGGAACCACTTCTGGTAGATGGGAGCAGGGAACGTAGCGCCCGCCCCGTTGATGGTTTCGGCGCCAGGCAGCACCATCGCGGCGCTTACCGCCAGGAAACTAACCCATAGAATTTTGTTCTTCATGAATCTCATCCTCCGTTTCGAGTGTGGGGTGGTCTTACGCCACCCCGTTCCGTTCATTTGGCGCGTTAGAACGCCGGCATGCTACCCGGCAGAGTGTACCGGATATCGACATAGAAGGTGTTGTCGTGAGCCGCCTCCGGCCCAGTGCCGGCATACCACGGCCTGCGCGTCAGATACTCGTACTGCAGCATGTAGTTGATCGACCCGTAGCGCGGATTCGACCACGCAGTCTTATTGAATCCGAGCGTAAATTCCTGGATGTTGCGGTTTTGGCTGTTGGGTGAACCGGTGTAACCGTAACCGACCGGCTTGCCGTTGGTGTCGATGGCCGTATCGCGACCGATGTAGATGCCGCCGTAATATCCATACCACAGCCAACTACCTAACCTGGCTTCGAAACCATCCACGGTGCCGCCGGCATGCAGGAGGCTGATGGTGGAATTGGCATTCACGACCAAGTCCGGAGCTTGTCCGAACAGGTATCGTCCGCCGCCATCGCTCCAGTAATTGGTCGTGATCAAGCGGAAGTTCTTGAAGATTTCGGCGTTCATGCCGAGCAGGACGCCGGCGCCCGCCTTGGTGCTAGCTTGGGCGGCCGGAACGTTGTTGGGATTCACGATTCTGAAATTTCGCTCGACCCCGCCGACTTCGGCGTGGAAACGCGAACTGGGGTCGAAGGCGACCTTGGCGATGAAGTCCGGAGTGAGCACGGGAGCGGTGAAGGGCAGGTTGCCCTGATCCAACTCCGTCCCAGAGAGGCTGGCCAAGTTGGTCGGTAGCGTGATGGCTGAACCGCCGCCGTAGCCGCCGATATACTGGTCCGGGTTCTCAGCCGAGAATCCGAAGGTCACGGTGTTGCTTGGATGGTAGAGCATCCGATAACCGGTCTGCCGAGTCCAAGTCAAGCCCGCCATGTAATTCACGTCGAAGACTTGCGAGTAGAAGATGTC
>DATJWJ010000191.1:0-31030 GCA_035501355.1 Bryobacteraceae bacterium
TGGGCCAAGTGCTGGAATTGCGAGCCCGGCAGCAGACCAGCAGCGCCATCCGGTCGTTGTTGCAGCTCGCACCCAAAACGGCGCGGCGCATTCGGCCAAACGGGACCGAAGAGGATGTACCGATCGAGCAGGTTTATCCGGGGCACAAACTGCGCGTCCGGCCAGGCGAGAAGATTCCGGTGGACGGCGTGGTGTTGGAAGGCTCCAGCGCGGTGGATGAATCGATGATCACCGGCGAGCCGATCCCGGCCGAGAAAGACCCCGGCAGCCGTGTGACCGGCGGCACGGTAAACGGAACCGGATCTTTCGTGATGCAGGCCGAGCGCGTGGGAGCCGACACGTTATTAGCGCGCATCGTCAAGATGGTGAACGAGGCGCAACGCTCGCGCGCGCCCATCCAGCGATTGGCGGACGTGGTTGCTTCCTGGTTCGTGCCGGCGGTGATCGCGGTGGCGGTTGTGACGTTTGTCGCCTGGAGCATCTGGGGGCCGGAGCCGCGTCTGGCTTACGCGATGGTGAACGCGATCGCGGTGCTGATCATCGCTTGCCCGTGCGCGCTGGGCCTGGCCACGCCGATGTCGGTGATGGTGGCCACCGGGCGCGGCGCCTCAGCGGGCGTCCTGATCCGCAACGCTGAAGCGCTCGAAAAACTCGCGCAGGTGGACACGCTGGTGATCGATAAAACCGGCACCCTCACCGAAGGCCGGCCGAAGCTGGTCTCCATCGACGATGACGAGGTGCTGCGGCTGGCCGCGAGCGTGGAAAAATTGAGCGAGCACCCGCTGGCGGCGGCGATTGTGGCGGGCGCCCTGGAACGCAATCTCCCGCTCGGCGAAGCGCGCGCGTTTCAAGCAACCCCCGGACAGGGCGTTAGCGCCCTGGTGGACGGCCGTCAGATCACGGTGAGTAACCGCGCGTCCGCTGAGCTCGAAGAACGCGCGGCGCCGTTGCTCCGAGATGGCCAAACCGTGGTGTACGTGTCGGTGGACGGCTCCGCGGCAGGACTGCTAGGCATTGCCGACCCGATCAAACCCTCGGCCCGCGAAGCTATTGAGCGTTTACATCGCGACGGGCTGCGGATTGTCATGCTTACCGGCGACCACGAAGTGACCGCCCAGGCAGTGGCGCGCAAATTAGGAATCGACGACGTGCGTGCCGGCGTCTTGCCCGACGCCAAGGCCAGCGAGGTGGCGCGGCTTCAGGCCGAAGGCCGGGTAGTGGCGATGGCTGGCGACGGGATTAACGACGCGCCGGCGCTGGCGCGGGCCGATGTCGGAATCGCAATGGGAACCGGCACCGATATCGCGATCGAGAGCGCCGCCGTAACGCTGGTGAAAGGCGATCTCGGCGGAATCGTCCGCGCGCGCGAGTTGAGCCTGGCGACGCTCGGCAACATCCGGCAGAATTTGTTCTTTGCGTTCATCTACAACACTATTGGAGTCCCGCTGGCGGCCGGCGTGTTGTACCCGTTTGTGGGGATTCTGCTCAGCCCGATGATCGCCAGTGCGGCCATGACGTTCAGCTCCGTGTCGGTAATCACAAACGCGCTTCGTCTGCGCCGGCTGAGCTTTTAGAAACGCTGCTAGAGCACCAGCTTGCGTAGCACCGCCCGAGCTGGCGCGCCATCGCCGCCAGCGATTCTTAGCGGCAGGCAGATCAGCTCGTACTCTCCTGGCGCGACATGTTCCAGATTGAGGCCTTCGATAATCCAGATACCGGCGCCTAGCAGGATGCGGTGCGTTTCATCGCCGCCAGTCTCGGCGTGCCCCACCGAGAGATAATCGATCCCGATCGTCTTAACTCCAGCCTCGGCAAGATGACGAGCGGTCTCGGGCGGGATGTGGACGAAATTCTTCTTAAACTCCGGTGTTTTCCAGCACAGCCGCGAGTTAGCCGTCTTGAAAAGTATTCGTTCGCCCTTGGCCAGGCGGTGCGGCTCCAATTCGCCGATCTGGATGAGGCGCGGATCCTGGATTTCAATCACGCGAGCGCGGCCCACGGTAGCGCTAATCGGCAGAGCGTCAATGCTTAGCCCGTTTTCAAGATAATGAAGCGGCGCGTCCATGTGAGTGCCGGTGTGAGCGCTGGCGCGGATCTCGGAAAGATTGCATTGGTCGCCATCGGTCAGCGCGAGCGTCTTCAGCCGCTCGAAGGGCGCGTCGCCCGGCCAGTGCACCATGCCGTTTGCCAGTGGGACTGAGATGTCGATCCACTCGGTGCTCACGAGGAAATCGCGATCACGTTCTTCACCCCGCCCGCCCCGCTCGACAGCGGTTCGAGCGCCTGCTCGATGGGAAAGCGTTTGGTGATGAGCGCGCGCACGGCGTCCGGCCAGCGGCTGACGAAAACGCCCAGGTGGTTTATCGCGGATTCGAAACAATGTGGCGGAGCGTTCACGCTGCCGACGATGGCCTGGTTGTTCAACACCATGTCGCGCATGATGCGGTCCGTATCGATGGGGATGGGTCCCTTGCGGCCCGGGACGCCGGTGAAAATGAAAACCGCGTTCGGCCCCAGATGTTTGATCACTTCGAAGGCGAAGCCGGATGCCCCGGTGGCTTCGTAAACAACGTCGATGGGTCCAGCCGCCTCCGCCAGTTGTTCGATGGAATGGGTCTCGGCCGCGAGGTAGCGTGCGCCGATGGCCGCGACGATTTCGTTGTGTTCATCGTGCTGGAGAGAACGCGAGTAAACCGCGACATCGTAACCGGAGATGCGCAGCGCCATGGCTCCCAGCAAGCCGACCGGACCGGCTCCCAACACCACGGCTCGGCGGCCAGGACCCGGCTTAACTCCAGGTTCGACCGGGGAGGCCCAAGGCAGGCGCTGCTGTATCCGCCCGAGCTGCTCCAGCGATTTTTCGGCTATCGTGAGCGGCTCAACCAGTACGCCAATGTCTCGTAAAGGACGCGGCACGACGTTTAAGTAGCGCTCTTCCTCCGCCACCAATTCTGTCATGTATCCGTGCCGGCTCTTGATGCCGCGCTCGGTGTAATCGCCGGTGTAGCAGAAGTCCTGCCGGCCTTCCCGGCATGCGATGCAGTCTGGATGCGAGCACGGGCGCCGGACGGTCATCACCACCAGATCGCCGGGTTTGACACGCGAGACTTGCGGGCCCACCTCCACCACTTCGCTCAAGGATTCGTGCCCGATCACCAGGTAATCGAAACCCTCCGGCGGCGTGCCGTATTGAAAAGTGACGATTTCGCGATCCGTGCCGCAGACACCCACGTCCAGCACGCGCATCTTGGCCGCGGTGGGCGAATCGATGCGCGGCTCGGGATGATCGATCACGCGCGCTTGGCGTTGAGCGGGGAAGACAGCCAGTGCCTTCATGCGTCCAGGATAACGCGGGTCAGAATTTCGCCATTTCCCCAAACGCAGTGGCGGCCGACGCCGGTCCAGCGAGCGGCTTCGAGTATGGGGAGGAATTCAGCCAGGTCGCCTTCGTATTCGGCCACACCGGTAAATCCTCCGATGCCGTGAACCTGGCCGGTGCGGCGGCTGCGGCGTTGTCCTCCGGCGCGGTTCAACTCGCACCGTGTCATCTTTATGCTGCGGGCGCGCTGCCCCATGGCGCGAAAGTCGACGTCGAGCGGGCCGGCGCCGTAAAGCGCGCGCAAGGTACTGACGCGGTCGCGCGCGCGGCCGAGCAGGACGGCGAATTCGGGCGTAGTAGCCAGCGTATTCCCATCGGCTGTGGTTTTCAGTTCGGTTGGCGTCCGGAATTCCAAGCGGAGGCGACTCGCGCCGCTGCCGTCAGAGCCCAGCGGTATCGCGACGGGCTCGCAGGCGGTTGAGATCAGATCGGCGCGAGCGAGCTCGGTGAACGCGCGAGCGAACTCGTCGAGCGCAGGCCGGCGGGTGTCGAAGAAGTTGACGTTGAAACAGAACTGCTCGCCGGGCGTCACGCTGCGGCCCGCCAGATGAGCTACGCGGAGTACGAACGGCCGCGGCGGGTCAGCCAGTCCGCTGGGACCTCTCAGGCCCGCCGGCTCGAAGATACGGGCGTAAGCGCAAGTGGACTGAAGCGCGCATTCACTCGCCCGGCCGCCCGACAGACCAGGACACTGCGGCACACACGCCACCTTGCGAAGCGCACTGCCAAACGCCCCGCGCAGCAGATTGGCGGGCCCGAAGCGAGGAAACGAAATCGCATCTCGGGCTTGCAGAACAAAACGATAGGAGTAAAGATCGAACGTCACTGGCGTTCTACGGTGCGGCCTGCAAAACTTCGCGGACTTTCAGAGCCAGCTCGGCGGTGGAAAAAGGTTTTTGCAGGAACGCGGCATCCGCGGCGGGAGAAACCTGGTCGCCGTGACCGGATACGAAGAGAACTCGCATCTCCGGACGCTGGGCCGTAAGTTGATCGGCCATGTTCAGGCCACTCATGCCTGGCATCACCATATCGGTGATCAGCAGATGGATGGTGCCGCCGTGGTCGCGTGCGATGGTCACCGCCTCCGACGTGGACCCGGAGGAAAGCACCCGGTATCCGCTGCGCTTCAGCATGGTCTCCAAAACGCGGCGCACACCGTCCTCGTCTTCCACCAGTAGGATTGTCTCGGTGCCGGACAAGGGAGCACTCTGAGGCAGCGGCTCCGGCTGCTCGGCCGTCTTTTCGGCCGCGGGAAGATAGATGCGAAAAGTTGTGCCGGCGCCGGTTTGAGAATCCACCTCGATCTCGCCGCCGGCTTGCTTGATGATTCCATAACTGGTGGAGAGCCCCAGACCCGTGCCATGCTCCTTGGTGGTGAAAAACGGCTCGAACACATGCGGCAACACCTGGCTCGCAATGCCCGAACCGGTGTCGCTGATCTCGAGCAGCACATAGCGGCCCGCATTGGCTTCGCCGAGAGTGGCATTCTTGGTCGCAAGCGTCAGCGTTCCGCCCTGAGGCATGGCGTCTCTGGCATTGAGAGCGAGATTGAGGATCACTTGTTCGAGCTGGCCCGGATCCGCGTAAATCGATTGCACGTCCGGTGCAAGATTGGCGATCAGTTGGACATTTTCGCCTAGGACGCGTTTCAACATGCGCTCGCTGTGTTGGACCATCAGGTTGAGATTGAGAAACGCCGGTTTCACGGCCTGGCGGCGGCTGAAGGCCAGCAGTTGGCGTGTAAGATCGGTGGCGCGCTGGGTAGCTTTCACCACCTGCTCCAGATCGTCGCGGGCGGGGTCGCCGGGCAGCATGCTATCCAGCAGCATTTGAGAGTGGCCGGCGATGACCATCAGCAGATTGTTGAAGTCGTGCGCCACGCCTCCCGCCAGGCGTCCCATGGCTTCGATCCGTTGCGAATGACGAAGCTGTTCTTCCAGGCGCCTGCGTTCAGTGACGTCGCGGGAATTGACCACTACGCCTCCCACTCCGGCCAGATGGGAAAGGTTACGCCCGTAGGATTCCAACGTTCGATAAGAGCCGTCCAGGTGGCGGAAGCGGTATTCGAGGGCCTCCGTTCCAGTGTTTTGCCGGACTGCCGCTCGAACCCGCGCGACATCTTCCGGATGCAGAAAGGCGAAGGCGTTCGCTCCTACCAGCTCCTCCACGGTATAGCCCAGAATGCGCTCATGCGATGGGCTGACGTAGCGGATGGTGCCGTCGAGATTAAGGATACTGACCAGATCGAGCGAGTTTTCCGTGAGCGAACGGTAGTGTTCTTCGCGACGTTCCAGCGCCTCGACAGCACGCGCGCGCTCGCAGGCGTACCGCACTGAGCGTACCAGCAGGTCGCCGCCAACCCGGCCTTTGATCAGGTAATCCTGCGCCCCGGCGCGAACGGCTCGGACCCCGATGGCCTCATCATCCAGAGAGGTCAGGACCACGATTGGAACTTTGGGCGAGTGGGCGTGAACACTCGTTACAGTCTCTAAACCTCGCGCGTCGGGAAGAGAGAGATCCAGCAGAACCACGTCGAATTGCTGTTGACTCAGGAAATCCAGGGCTTCAGCTAGAAGGCCGACGTGTTCCAGATGGAGGCGCCCGGCTCCCCCTTCCCGCACCATCTCCCGAAGCAGACGAGCGTCGATGGGATTGTCTTCGACTAGCAGGATGCGAACATCTTCCAGATTCATGCGCTCGATTGCGGAGACGGCGCCGGAACCGAAGGATTGAGACCAGCCTCCGTGTCCAACTCAAGAATTCTAACACCGGGGGCTGAAACATGTGCGCGCCGGAGGGAAAAAGAGATGCCGTTTCGACCTTGCGCGGTCATCCAAAATTCGTGTAATATTCATTGCATCGATACCAAGTCTTAATTGCCAGTCCACCGCTGTACTGGTAGAGTATCGTTATCGAATTTTGGTCACCGTCGACCAGGTGTACTTGGGGGTTAAACTTATGACAAAGACTGCTGTGCGTGTGTCCAGGCTCGTTCTCCCGGGCCTGATGTTGTTGATCCTGTTTGCGTGCGTCAATGGCACAGTTTGGGCGCAAGCCAATTCGGGAACCATCACTGGAACTTTGACCGACCCCAACGGCGGCGTCATTCCGGACGCCAAGGTGACCGTCCACAACACCGCCACGGGCATCGATCGCGATCTGACGACGAATGGCGCGGGCCTGTACACGGCGCCATTCCTGCAACCCGGCCCCTATGAGGTAACGGCGTCAAAGCCGGGATTCTCGACGCTGGTCCGCAAGGATCTCACGCTGCAGGTGGGGCAAACCATGACCCTCAATCTGCAACTACAGGTTCAAGCCACCGCCGAAACTGTGACCGTAACCGGCGAAGCCCCCATTGTGGATCCCTCCAAGACGGACGTGTCGCAGGTGGTGAGCACGGCGTTCGTCAGCAACTTGCCGATCGCGGGCCGGCGCTGGGAGAACTTCGTTTTGCTCACGCCCAATGTGACCACCGATGGCAGCTACGGACTGGTGAGTTATCGGGGAATCTCCGGCTTGTACAACGGCACTTCAGTGGATGGAGCCAATAACAGCCAATCGCTGTTTTCGGAAACGCGCGGCCGCAGCACTCTACCTTATATCTACAGCCAGGATTCGATTCAAGAATTCCGGGTCAGCACCGCCGACTACACGGCTGAGTACGGGCAGGCGGCCGGCGGCGTCACCACCGCTGTGACTAAATCGGGCACCAACCAGACGCACTTCGACCTGTTCTATTACCTCCGCTATCCAAGTTGGAATGCGCTGGATCCAGTAGCGAAATCGCAGGGCATCCTGACCCAGCCCATCCACCAGCAGCAGCAGTTTGGCGGCAGCGTAGGCGGCCCGATTATCAAGGACAAGCTTTTTTACTTCTTTACGTACGATGGTTCGCGCAAGGTAAATCCGATTCTTTACACCACCACGGCGAAGTATCCTCTATCCTGCGGAACGGTAATTTCTTCCGCGATCTGCGCCGCTGCCAACAACTTCCTCGCGGCCCAAGAGGGCGCCTTTCCGCGTTTCTTTAACCAGGACACCGGGTTTGGAAAGCTCGATTATGCGTTGAACAACACCAACCACCTCAGCGCGTCGTTCAACCTGGTGGATTTCCACGCGCCGAATTCTTACCAGCCCAACCCTTCCTATTCGAACAGTTCGCTTACGACCAATGGCGCGAACGTGACCCATGAACGGATTTTCGTCACCAACTGGGATTCGACCATCACCAATGCGATGGTCAATAATCTTCGCTTCCAATGGGGCCAGGATTTGGAAATTACCGGCGCTAACTTTGGGCCTCCCAGCGTCACCATAAACGGATTAGATACCTACGGAATGCCCAACGCTCTCCCGCGCGCGCAGGAACCCAATGAACACCGCTATCAATTCGCCGACGTGCTCTCCTGGACCCATGGCAGGCACCAGTTCAAAATTGGCGCTGACATCAACATCGTTCACGAGGTCATGATTAACCTGTTCCAGGGCGGCGGAATCTACGTTTATTCGCCTTCGGGCGGCGCTGCGGCCGCGTTTCAAGCCTGGGTAGCCGACGTCGCGGGCATCAATCTCGGCGATGGCCTGACCGGACAACACTGGACCACTTTCACGCAGGTCACCGACCCCATCACTCACGTGGGCAAAGACGATTTTTGGGAAAAGGAACCGGCCTTCTTCGTCGAAGATGTCTGGAAGCCGCGTACCAACCTGACTCTGTCGCTGGGCCTGCGGTATGACGTGCAGTTGGTCCCGCAGCCGCCTCAGCCTTATACGGCCACACCGCTGACCACACTTTACACTTCCACGATCAATATCGATAGCAACAACTTTGGCCCTCGGATCGGTCTGGCCTGGTCGCTAGGAAAAGGAATGGTGCTTCGCTCCGGCTACGGCATGTTCTATGCGCAGACGCCCGGGAGCACGTATTACGCGCAGCGTGTTGAGAACGGCGTCTATCAACAAACCTTCGTCTGCGGAAGTCCGAAGGCCTGCCCGGCTTTGACTTTCCCGAACGTGATCTTCCCGCCGCCCGGTCCGCCCATGCAAGCGCCCTTCCCGGGAGCCCTGACGCCGACCGTCACCGCCTTTACGCCACCGGCTGGAACAAATCTGGTGCACGGCTTATCGCCCAACTTCGTGAATCCCCTGGTTCACGAAGGCGATGTGACGTTTGAAAAGCAATTGCCTTGGAACATGGGGCTGACAGCAGCTTACGTGATGAGTCGAGCATTGCACCTGCCGATCTATGTCGATGCGAATCTTGCGCCCGCTACCGGGACCCGCACGTATGACATCGTGAATTCGAGCGGCGTAGCGCAGGGCACGTTGACAGAGCCGTTCTATAGCACGCGTTTGAATCCCACTGTGGGCGACATCTTGACCGGCTTCAGCGACGTGAACTCCTGGTACAACTCCTTCGTGCTCACGGTCCGAAAACGATTCAGCCAGGGCTTCGAATTCCTGGCCAATTACACGCTCAGCAAAGCCATCGATGGCGGCCAGGTGGCCGGCACTAACGGCACATTCTTCGGCACAGATCCGCCGGTGGATCCCCACGATCGCAAACTTGAATACGGCTACTCGGACCTGGACATGCGCCATCGCTTTGTCACCAGCGCGGTATGGATGCCTCCATTCCGCCGCATCGGAAATCAGCCCGCGCGTCTGCTGCTGGATGGCTTCAACTTCTCGACTATCGTAACGATGGAATCGGGCCAGCCGCTGACGGAGTTGATCAATGGCTTCCCGTCCGGAGCGCCCGACGGCGGCCTCACAGGCGGCCTGGTCACCAATACGGGTGCCTTGATCGGCGGCCGCGCCCCGTTCCTTCCGCGCAACAATTACCGCCTGCCGAATCTCTACAACGTCGATTTCCGCGTTTCGCGGGAATTCAAGCTCACCGAGCGGCTGAGGCTGGCCTTGACGGGCGAAGCCTTCAATCTGTTCAATCACACCAACATTACCGGCATTGGTCCGAACAGCACCAATAATGAGCCTCTCTCCTACAACTACACCAAGGCCAATACCGGACTTTGTTCAGGGCATACCAACGACTGTATTGCCCCTAATCCGGCGTTTCCGACGGTGACGCAAACCACCAGCGCGGTTCTGGGACCGCGGCAATTGCAGATCTCGGGGCGGATCACGTTCTAAGCCGGCTGGCTACCAGTCGAGCTCGACCTCGTAGCTGTCGGCGCCGGGACCGGGATCGGCGATTTCGAAGATCAACTGATAGTTGTTCTGCTGGGACGGCGTCTCGACGATCTCGACGCGCCCGCGGCCGCGCAAAACCTTGAGTGCAGGTTGCAGGTCAGAACGCGCCGGGAGCGCTTGTATGAAATCGGCGCGCTGGTTTTGGACGCGGCTTCCTTCCGGCGCCTCCGAAATCGCTGCACCACCTTTCACCGCCACCCGCACGCGACCAGTCACGGAGCCGCTCCATGTTAAGCCCGGACCGGCCGGGATCGGCGGCGGAGCTTCCTTGCCGGTCGGTCGGTTCCATGCCAGCTTGAACGAATAGTCGCTCGATCCGCCCTGAGGATCATGAATCGAGACGCGCACAGTGTAGTAATTGCGCTCGCTGGGCTGCTCCACCAGCCGGATCTCTCCGCGCCCTTCCCGTTCGGCCAGGGTCACCTCCACCGGCTGATTCGGCAAGGCCCGGGTGAATTTGAAATGCTCGGCCGCCACCGGTGCGCCGCGCGAGGAGGTCGAGCTACAGGTCTTCGCCTGACAGCTGATCAGGGCTTCCCCATCCACCCTCCCGCTCCAGGCGATTGCTTCCGGATGCCCTTCCCCCCGTGAACGTTCGAACACGCGATCCGAGCTATCCCAGTAAAGCGCGATCGAATAGAATGAGCTGCCGGCCTGGCGGTCCTCTATCGAAATGGCCAACGTGAACCCGTTGTCGATTCTGGGCTGGTCGACGATATGCACATATCCCCGGCCTTCGATCACGCGCAGCCGGGCGTCCTGCCTGGTCTCCGGGAGGCCATGGTAGAAGTGAAACTGCTGCTCGGCGACCGGCGCGCCTTCCTTGACCTGAACATCCGCCCGGTTACCACGTAGGTAGAGGATGGCGACACCATCTACCTGGCCTTGCCAGACAAACTGCGGGCGATCCTGTGCCACTGCCGCTCCTAGGGACAACAAAAGCGCAAAGGGTGCGGCGCGCACCGCCGTGCGTGTCAGGAACTGCCTCGCGCCGCGCTCCGTTTTGCGCGATTTCCTCAAAAGCGCAAAGGGTGCGGCGCGCACCGCCGGACGTGTCAGGAACTGTTTCGCGCCGCGCTCCGTTTTGCGCGAGTTCCCTAAAAGAGAAACGAAGAATCTCACTTAGTGTCCATTCTACAGGCAGGACGGCGCCAATAGTAAGCAACGATACAAATATTCGCCGCGATATACCTGGCCATGCCGGATCGATGCAGGTTAGGATAAGTAGTGTTCGTCCTTGTCTGACACGCCGCCTGGCTGCGCGGTCGCAGGAACTCATTCGAAACGACTCAGAGGATAGGCGATGATTTTTGGGCTGTTGCTCGCAAGCTCGATGAATCAGTTAGTGCAGACTTTCTTTGACGACACCTTCGCCGGCGTCTATCATCTCGATGCCTTCGATTGGTCGCTGCTGATTCCTTATTTCACCATTCTTCTGGTTTTGTCCTGCTACGGATGCCATCGCTATGAAATGATCCGCCGCTATCAACGCCAGAAGAAGCAGTTCACTCCGCCCGGCGCGGTGAAATGGGAAAGGCTGCCTAAAGTCACTATTCAGCTCCCGCTTTACAACGAACGCTATGTAGTAGAACGGCTGATCGAGGAAGTGTCCAAGATGGATTACCCCGCCGAATTGCTGCAGATTCAGGTGCTGGACGATTCCACCGACGACACCCATCCCTTCACCCAAGCCCTGGTTCGCGAATATCAAGCTGCGAGCGTGCCTATCGAATATCATCACCGCGCCAACCGCGATGGATTCAAGGCCGGCGCGCTGCAAGCAGGAATGAAGACCGCCACCGGCGAATTCATCGCGATTTTCGATGCCGATTTTATTCCGCCGCGCGATTTTCTGCGCCGCACAATAGATTACTTCACCGATCCAAAAGTGGGCGTCGTGCAGACCCGCTGGACTTACACCAATCGTCATTACAGCTTACTCACCGAAGTGGAAGCCATGCTGCTCGACGGGCACTTCGTCATCGAACACGGCGCCCGGCATGGCAGCGGACTGTTCTTCAATTTCAATGGCACGGCCGGCATTCTGCGCGCTGCCATGATTGAGGACGCGGGCGGCTGGCAGCACGATACGCTGACCGAGGATTCCGATCTGAGCTACCGCGCGCAGCTTAAGGGCTGGCGCTTTGTTTACGCCCCTGCCATTGAATGCCCCTCCGAGCTGCCGGTGGAAACCTACGCCTTCCAGGTCCAACAATCGCGCTGGGCCAAGGGCTTGACGCAGGTCGCCATCAAGCTGCTGCCGTCCATCCTACGGTCCGACATCCCGGTGCGGACTAAAGTAGAGGCTTTCTTTCATCTGACGCCCAACATTTCGTATCCGCTTATGCTGGCGATTTCGGCGCTCACGCTGCCGGTGATGATCGTCCGGTTTTACATGGGCTGGTTCCAGATGCTGACCATCGACTTGCCGCTGATCATCGCCTCCTTTTGGTCCATCTCGGCGTTCTATCTTTGGGCCCAGCATGAGTTGTTTCCCAAGGATTGGAAGCGGACGCTGATGCTGATGCCGGCCCTGATGGCGGCCGGAGTGGCGCTCACGCTGGCCAACAGCAAAGGCGTTCTGGAAGCGTTCCTGGGCATCAAGTCGCCCTTCGCGCGCACCGCCAAATACGCGGTGGGCGATCGTAAGATCAAGATTGACAACCCTGAATACCGGCGCCGCAGCGGCTGGCTGCCGTATGCGGAGCTGGCGGTCGGAGGGTATTTCGTTTTGATGGTGAAGTTCGCCATCGATACTTGGAACTTCCCCGCTATTCCGTTTCTGCTTTTGTTTGTGGCCGGCTACTGGTGGGCGGGCTTCAGCACGCTCTATCAGGAGTTTCAAGGACGGCTGCGGTGGCAGCGGGAACGCGCTGCCGCGCTCGAGAAGAACGCCGCGTAGCCCTCATTTTTCGGTCCCGCCCACCAACTTCTCAACGCCAGTCAGCACCTGATAGTGGCTCTCAGTGAGCTTGTCGATCTTTTCATGCAGGTAAGTGATCTTCAGTTCGGCATTGATGCTGGATTCGAATTCGACATCGGCCCGGATGCGGTCGCGGGCGCGCTGCCGGTTCTGGCTGGTCAGCACAAATAGCGACAGAAAGATCGCTTCCAGCGAAACGATCACCGACAGAAACTCGAATGGATAGGCGTCGAACGATCGCCAATGGCCGATGAGGCCAAGATTCAGCACGATCCAGGTCCCAAAGAACAAGGCGTGAAAGAACAATGACCCCAGGCTACCGGTCAGCGCGGGAACACCTTCGGCCAGGCGCGTCAACGGGGTGCGCTGTTCGGCCGCGACATCGTTCACGTTGCGCGTGACGGTGCGGCGGATCACCTCGTCGGCCTTTCTCAAACGGCGCGCCGCCACACTCAGCAGATTCAGAGCCGCGGGCGTGTACTGGCGGACGTAGTCTTCAAAATGCTCGCGATCCAGCCGCAGGACCTCGGCGTCACTGAGCGCGCTGACCCACGCGGTACGCGGTCCATCGTCGAGCAGCGAGATTTCCCCGAACACGCCGCCCGGACGCGAGATTTCAAGCACGATCTTTTCGCCCTGATCGTTTTTGATGAAAATCTCAATTTCGCCCGATCGCACGATGTACAGCGCGTGTCCCGGATCGCCGTAGCTGAAGATGGCTTCACCGGCCGAGTAGCGAAGCAGATCGATTTTTTCAGCCAGGCCAAGCTTTTCCTGCGCTCCCAGATCGCGCAGGTGCTCCACTTCGTTCAATATGGATGCATCAATGGGCATGCGAACAGCGTATCGGACGCGGCCGCATGCGCGCTTAGGAATATTAAGCGGCGCCTTTTTCGCTCAATTGACGAAGCATCGCCCGCCCTTGTTCGGTGGGTTGGTAATAGCGCCTGGGTATTTTAGAAGAAGCCGGCGCAGCCGCATTCACAACGTCGAGCAGCCCTTCTTCGACCAGCTTATCAAGTCGCTCGTTAGCGTTTCCGTCATATCCCTCACGAGCGCGGCCGGCGGCACAAACCGTCTTGAGCAGACTCAGCGTATCGTCGTCCATTCATCCCCCTAGGAACCCAGTATGGTATCACCGCCGGCTCCGCGAAGTGAATCGGACGTCTGGCATCACGGATTGGACGGCGTTTGCGGATTGCCGGCCGCCGGCGCAAAAGGCGCCAGGATAAAGTTCTTCCCGAAAGGCGTTCCGTTGCCGACTACCATGTTGTAGCCGCCGTGAGCCGAGGAAGAGAACAAACCATTAAATCCCGGGATGTTCTGGTGATAGTCCGGAACCAGTGAGAAGACGTTCTGGAGAGCAGCAAGCGCGTAGATCAGGAAATTGACATTTCCCAGCCTGATTCCCAGGTTCTGGCGTTCCAACGCGAGCAGCCCGGCGAAGTCTTGAGCCCCAGTGCTGGTCCCGATCAAACCATAGAAATTTCCTCCGATTGCCGCTACAACTTCGCTCTCGGGGAATGGTGGCGTGAAATCGGACCCGCACTTGGCCGAGATTCCTGCTGGGCAGCCGCCCATCTGCATTGAAATATCGGGAACGGACCGCATCGAAGACCCGGTGTTCACCAGGAATTGGTAGAGCGGCTTTTGAAAGACCACGCTGGAGCCTCCGCCCGAGCCCCAGTAGCCGCCAGACACGGTGTTGCCGACGCCGAATGGGTCGTACGGCAGTAGCGGATCGCCGAAGGCGTTTTCGCTCACGTAGGTGGATTGCAGGCTCCCTGAAATATTGGAAGTGACCAGATTGGTACCGCCTACGGCGGTCACGTGGGGCAGCGACGCCGGCCATTCGACTCCGGGCTGCCACGTCGCCCCAGGCTCGCCCAGGAAATAAGAAAGCGAGGGAAGTTCCAAGCCGCCGTTATCGCCAGAACTTGCCACAAAGGTGATCCCCTCGGCGTTGCCCTGCCGGATCAGATCATCGAACATGCGCAATATCCCCGTGTAGTCGGTTCCGCCATTGTAAGCTGCGGTGTAAACACCCTCGGGACCGCCAAAGGAATTGCTGACGATGTCGACAGCGTTGGTCTCCACGATGGTTTGATAAGCATCGAAGACGGATTGATCGCTCAGATCGGGGGTGTTGTACAGCACGATGGTCGCACCCAGCGCCATGCCTCCGGCCTGTTGAACATCAAGGGAGGCCTCGATGGATGCTGGATTGTTAATGTTGAACGGCGCGCCCCCATCGATCGGTACTCGAACCAACTTGGGTGGGGTGGTGTGCTCATAGCCGAAATATAATGCCAGGTCGCTGTCCAGGACATCGGAGGCCATCACAATCCCGATGGTTGCTCCCTTTCCGTTCAGCACCTGGGCGGAAGGAAAATCATAAGCTTGCTTGAGATCGTCGAAAAAGTACGGACCCGTGGGCGAAAAACGGTTCAGGGGTTGTGCCAGAGGCCTTGCGCCCATGTTCACCGAATGCACGTGTTGCCAAATCACAGGCGAGAAGGCCACCACTTGTGCCCCGGCCTCGGTAAGCACAGGCGGCAGCTTCAGGGCCTGGGTGGCGACGATCTTTTGTGCTCCGCTCGGTGTCTTCGCATTCCAAAGCTGTGCTCCAAAGGCTTGTTGAACCGCCGCTACCGAGCCCTGGAAATGCAATCCGCTGGTGTGCGTGGCGGTAACGGTTAGCCCGTAGGCAGCCAGCGCTTTCGATACCTTGGACAGCGTCTGTTGGTTGGTGCCGAACTGAGTCCGGAACTGCTGGGGCGTCAGCCACTGGTGATAATTGGCGGAGCCGGAAGTATTTAAGTTCGAAATCAATTGGTCGAGCTGACTGCTATTTTCCAGGGGCAAGAAGACCTCGAATTGAACTGTCTGATTCAAAGGTGCCGGGCTAACAGGATTCAATTTTTGGGCTTTTGCCGCTAAGACGATCAGAAGAATCGCAGCTGCGCGTGCGAAGAATGAGTGCGTCATCTGTGCCTCCAGGGGTTAATCAGTGGTGGAGTCTAGCACAGAATCTATAAATTTCCCATAGGGAATTACCCTGAGCCACGTATCACCGCAGGATTAGTATCGGCGTACCGATTCCAGATGCCCTCTCGCACATGACGTTCGGATGTTCCCGGATTTCTTCTCAAGTGTGATACTCGGGCTGCGTCGAGTAGGCGCTCTTCTTTATGAGAATTCTTGTATTGCTGGTAGTGTCCGCCGGCTTGACTTGGAGCTCGACAATCTATTCCGTCACCGACCTTGGCAGCCTGGGCGACGCATCTTCGACTGGCTATCAAATCAACGACGCCGGAGCCGTGGTTGGATGGGCCGAAACGGTGACCGGCAGCAACCAGGCCTTTGTCTCGCTCGACGGCGGTTCGGCCCAAACGTTGCCGTCGCCGGGAGCTTCCGATTCCTCCGCCTACGGAATCAACGGCTCGGATGTCATCGTGGGAGTCTCATACACGGGCGGGCAAGCCCACGGAACTATCTGGTCCGGCTCGACCGTAACCGACCTGGGGGCGGGCGTGTTCGCGATGGCCATCAATGCCTCGGGAACCATCGTCGGCAGCAACGGGCATGCGTTCAAGTTGGTCAACGGGAGCTATCAAGACTTGGGCACACTCCCGGGAGGAGACTGGAGCGCGGCATACGGCGTCAACTCTTCCGGAACAACCGTCGGTTACGGCGACCTCGCTTCCGGGTTGTTTCGCGCGATGATCTGGAATCCGGACGGTAGCGTGACCCAGCTCGGCACGCTGGGCGGGGCCAACAGTTACGCCACCGCTGTCAACGATAGCGGGCAGGTGGTCGGCCATGCAGCGACAGCCAGCGGGTACGACAACGCATTTCTTGAGATCGGCGGCGTTATGCAGGACCTCGGAACGCTCGACGGCGGCTGCAGTTACGCCTATGGGATCAACGACAGCGGGGTTATCGTGGGCTATAGCTGGTCGGAAGATGCGAACAATCCGGAAGCTTTTGTTTATTCCGACGGCCTTATGCAGGACTTGAATTCCCTGATTCCGAGTGCATCAGGCTGGCAACTGTTGGAAGCCTATGGGATCAACGCGTCGGGCGATATTACCGGTATCGGGCTGTTGAACGACCACCCGGCGGCTTTCTTGTTGGAGCCCGATCCGGTACCCGAGCCCCGTAGCCTAAGTGTAATATTGATTGCACTGGGGCTATTCGCCGCGATTTGCGGGAGCGTGCGCAAATTGAGTTAGAATGTTTTGCGTGCGGGCGCGGAACATTGCCAATGCGCGCTCCGACGGTGGTTTGGCGTGAAATGGCTTTGGATTGGGCTGCTAACCGTGGCGGCCATCTTGGGTATCATCGCCGGCATCGGAGTGCTCCTGCCACAGAATCATACTGCCACCCGCTCGGCGCACTTTCACCAGCCGCCGCAAGCACTCTGGGATGTTATCACCGGGCCCCCAACCTGGCGGCCGAATGTGAAAAGCTTTGAGAATCTTGCTCCGCGCAACGGTCATCGAATGTGGAAGGAGATCGATGCGCACGGCAACGCAGTCACCTACGAAGCCATCGAAGAGACTCCGCCGTTCCGGCTGATTACCCAGATCGCCGATCCCAATCTTCCGTATGGCGGAATGTGGGTGCACGAAATTACTCCGGAGCCGGAGGGCGCTATGCTCCAAATCACAGAGAACGGCGAAATCTACAACCCGATCTATCGGTTCATGTCGCGTTTTGTATTCGGCTATACCGCCACTATCGATGGCTTTATTCAGGCCTTGCATGCGAAGCTCGGCGAGCCAGGAAGCTGATGGGACGCGAAGCACAATGCCGGGTAGATTTCGGGCAGGAGTCTGGTCGAGGCAGAGCACTGCTTGAAACCTCCGAGGTTCTTTTTCGCGGCGCCTTTCGCCTCAAGATTCCCTTTCAGGACATTCGCGCCCTAGAGGCCGCCGATGGAAAGCTGCGAATCGAATTCTCCGGAGGTTCAGCCGTATTTCATCTGGGCGACGCCGCTCGGCAATGGGCGGCGCGCATCCGGAATCCTCCCACCCGCCTCGACAAGCTCGGCGTGAAACCGGGAATGAAGGTGCGGCTGATCGGTCCCATGGACGATGATTTTCGCCAGGAGTTATCCCAACGCGGGGCGGCACTCGCGCGCTCCAGGGCGGACCTGGTCTTTCTCGCGGTTCAGCAGAAAGACGATTTGGTGGAGTTGGCCTATCTCACCGATGGACCGGTTTGGGTAATCTTCCCGAAGGGAATCGAAGCTGTCCGCGCCAATGATGTGCGCACGGCGGGCCTGGCTGCCGGTCTGGTGGACATCAAGGTCTGTGCGTTTTCTGAGACGCACACCGGGCTCAAATTCACGCCGCGCTCAAGCGCCAGCCGTTAGGCGCCCTTCGGATAGCTGCCCAGAACCCGCAAGAATTCCGCTACCTCGGCGAGATGCCGGAGCGCGTTCTGCACGCGCGGTTCGTCCTCTCGTCCCAGCAAGTCAACGTAGAACAGATACTCCCAGGGTTTGCCATGCAAAGGCCGGGACTCGATCTTGGTCAGGCTAATATCGCGCAAAGCCAAGGCGCTCAGGGCGCGAAACAGGGCGCCGGGAATGTTCCGGGTGGTGAATACGAGCGATGTTTTTGATTGGCGCGCTTTGCGGCTTGGCGCCGGCGCGCTCTGGTCGCGATACAGCAGGAAGAATCGCGTAAAATTGCGGCGGTCGTCCTCGATGGAGCGCCGCAATATCCTAGCTCCGTAAATTGCCGCAGCCACGCTAGACGCGATCGCGGCCGCATCCGGATTCTTTTCCGACATGACCATCTTGACAGCACCCGCGGTGTCATAGAACGGAATACGTTCCATTTTCGGGTGCCGAGCGAAGAACCGCAGGCATTGATTCAGCGCCACCGGATGAGAATAAACTTTGCGGATGTCCTGGAAGCGGACCCCCGGCGGCGCTATCAGGTTGTGGACAATACGGACGCTGGTTTCAGCGGCGATGCGGACGTCGAAGTTCAGCAGATGGTCGTAGTTCTCGTGCACCGATCCGGCCAGGGTGTTTTCGATGGGGATGACGGCGGAGGCGATCTTGCGGCGTACCAGCGCCTGAAACACCTGCTCAAACCTCTGGTAAGGAATCACCTCGGCGCGGCTGCCCAAAAGCTGCCGCGCAGCCTCCTGGCTGAACGCGCCCAGTTCTCCTTGAATGCCCACACGTTGTTTCTTCATAGTTTGATCAAGCTGGTGCGTTCAGATCGCACCACTTGTCATGTTACAGTGATGTTAGCGCCGATTCACATCCTCCCGGGGACGAGAATCCACTAAACAGCCCCGTTCGATTCACGAAAAGGGCCCTCTTACCTTATTGCTTGTTCGGAAAGCCGAACAAAACTGAGATTTCAGAGTTGCTCTTTGCAGATCACAATCGTATAATTCGAGCTTTGTCAATAGTTGCATTTTGCCCAGCCAACCGACGTCGATCGAGTGGGGGGTGCCGCGCCGGAAGTGACGGGGAAAGAATTCTAATATGAACGACCCTGGGCAGAAGCTCCGGCGCGCCAGGGAGCGCTTGAATTTGCGCGTGCGGGACGTCGAAGAAGCCAGCCAGAAAATCGCTGAGAAGTACCATAATGACGAATTTGCCATTCTAATCAATCGCGTCTCGGAAATTGAAAATCGCGGTTTGGTTCCTTCTTTGTTTCGGCTGTATTCTCTTTGCGCGATCTATCGGCTTGATTTTCAAGAAGTTCTCGAATGGTACGGGATTTCCCTCGCGGCGCTGCCCACGGATGCCACCTTGGCCCAAATTCCACAGACACATCCCATTGGTTTTCGTCCCGGCACGCATGGGGAGGTGCTGCTTCCGCTCTCCTTGGATCCTGGAATCGACTTGCGCCGGACCACCTACATCAGCCGGATGATTCAACGCTGGGGCAAGCTTCCGCTGCTTTTTCTGGAAACGCTGCGGCTCAAGGAGCACCGCTATGCCTTCATCGGGACCGATGATTTCTTCATGTATCCACTGCTGCAGCCAGGTACCTTCGTGATGATCGATGAAACCCAAAGGCGGATCGCTAACTCCGGCTGGAACAATGAGTTTGAGCGCCCGATTTACTTCTTCGAACATCGCCAGGGATACGTCTGCTCCTGGTGCAATCTGACCGACGATCGGCTCATACTGCAGCCGCATCCGGCCTCCGAATGCAGCCCGCAAGTGTACGTCTACCCGGACGAAATCGACATCGTAGGCCAGGTCACAGGGGTCGCTATGCGTCTAGATCAGGGCCGGCGTCGGCGCCCCCGCTCTTAAGCACTACCAGCAGCGCCGTTAAGTCGGTGATATAGAGTTTCCGTTCGATACCCCGAACCGAACCGGGGATCAAGTTGCGGTATGGCGCCAATTTCAACCAGTTCTCCAGCACGATATCGCGTTTATCCGGCAATCCTGAGAGATACAGATCCAAGTCCGCCTTCTGTTGCTCCAGATTGAAGGTAAGCCACTCGGCGAAAAGCTGTAGGTGGCTCTTTTTCAGCGCTTTATTGGCATCGTCTTCGCCAAAGACCAAGGCCATGCCGTGGTGCTCATAGCGCCCGTTGTTGGGATTTCGGAGCGAGGAGACGTATACCAGCCGGCCGAATACAGAAGGAATCCGCGACAGAGTGTTACGCCAAAGATTTGAGACCGCGCCACGGTCCAAGCTAGCGTGATCTTCCGTACGCTTCATCTGGTCCTTTAGAATCATACCCTAACATCGCCGGCAAATGGAATCCCTGTTAGGTATCTAAACCAGCCGGATGAGAGATGTTCTGGTTCCCGAAATACTTTGGGGTTTTTTTCAACTCGGCCGGCTCTGCCTTTACTCTGACTGCGAGTCACCCGGCTCACAGCCAAAACAAAGGAGATTTCTCACCCATGTTGAAAAAAGCTTTATTGATCCTGGCCGCCGCTATGGCCCTTGCCACCGCGATTTCAGCCGAGATCCTGATCCCCCCCTGCATCCCCGAAGGCACTTGCAGAGCCGACCAACGCTGACATTCTGACTGTTCGCCTGGGGGAGCCATTGATACACTGTGAGAGGCCGCACTCGGTCTCCATTCATGAATCAGCCCCCCCTGGCGCAGCTTTTATACGTAGTTCAGGTGGTGGCGCTTGCCGCGCTGTGCGTGCGCATTTTGTGGACGCGGTTATATCGGGTTTACAAGTACTTCTTTGTCTATCTGCTTTTAGTGTTGCTCCAAGCGGCGGTTGGCCTGTTTGTTCCAATTCGCAGTACCCTATACCTCTATATCTGGATGGCCAGCGAAGCTCTCGTGGTCGTTTTTTACTCCTTGGTGGTCCTCGAAACCTACGCCATTATATTGCGTGATTTGCCTGGAATCGCCACCGTGGCGCGTCAATATATGAGGATCGCTATCGGCTGTGCGATGACCGTGTCGCTGCTGCTGGTTCGCTTGGAAAGAACACCAGCAACCATACCTCAATATTTCCTGATATGCGAACGGGCCGTCATTTCGAGTCTTCTCGTGTTCGTTTTGCTGTCAGTGGCCTTTTTGGTCTATTACCCTTTGCCGCTCACCCGGAACGCCGTCATTTATTCAGCCGGCTTTGCCGTCTACTTTCTAGCAAAATCGATCGCCCTCTTCGTCGCTAATCTCAGGTATTACCTGTGGCACCAGGTCGATATGGGACTTCTGGTCGTTTCGGTCGCCTGTTTGTTGTTCTGGGTGATAACGCTAAGCAACGCAGGCGAAGTCAAAACCGTGGTGGTTGGACACAGATGGGATATCCAAGACGAAGAGCGCATCGTTTCCAGACTCAAAGCCATCAACGAGAGTCTATTGCGCACGGCTAAGAAATAAATCCGTAAATAGTTTCTTATAATAAGCGCAGTGGGACGCACAAAAAGCGTTTGCTTTTTGCCATGGAATTCGGTAATCTGACTTAGTTGGTTGGAGGTGCTAGTGCCCGTAGTGCTGGTCGTCGTAGTTGCCATCCTGCTGCTAGTGACGTTCATCGGCCTGTTTTTCAGGCTTGCGTCGCGGCTGGATTCCCGAAAGGTTAGCCCGGCCTGGCTGGAGGAGTTTTCTCTAGAGAGCTATGCTCCCATGGAGCGGCTGCTGGATGCCAGCGATTTCCGGTTCCTGGCGGCTCAACCGGGTTACCGGCCGGAAATGGGGAAGCGCTTATTGTCCCAGCGGCGCAAGATATTCGGCCAGTACCTCGGCCTGCTGATTCGAGACTTCAACCAATTGCATTTCTTGGCGAGATTGATGCTGGTCCATTCCGAGCAGGATCGGCCGGAGTTGGCGCGAGAACTGTTCCGGCAGCAGGTCCGCTTCTACTTTGCCGTTTGCCTGGTCCGCTGCAAAGTTGCCTTTTACCCGCATGGTTGGACCGCCCTGGATGTGCCAAAACTTCTGCATGGCTTGGAGCACATGCGGAATCAGATTGCGTTGGGCGCGCTTCCTCCGGCCGTCGGCACCGTTTAATCCGGGTTATCGGATCCTGAGCACAGGCGCTTCAGCGCTTCCTTGGCTTGCCGTAAGAAAGCAAATTGCTTCTCGGCTGCCTTAAAGTCCCGCGTATGGACGCACCGGCGTGCGCCGCGGTGCTCCACCGGGAACCGCAGGTGAAGCATCTCGTGGAATAGAACGTACTCCACGGCCAGGCGGGGAATCGCGGGACGATCCAGGACTTTGCTCAGGATGATGGCATTGTGCGAAGGGTCGTAATGGCCCAGCATGACGCGCGAGGGCTTGCGGCTCCAGCCCAGCAGCGGACGCGCCATGAGACCGTGGAAATAGAGGATGTTCAATTCTTCAAAGATCTGCTCCAGGTTATAGCAGGCGCCTTGCGGCCCAGAGACGAACTTCCGCCCGCGCACCTGTTTGACCAGTTGCAAGCTGCGGCGCATCTCCTTGCGGTTCAGATAACGGCGGTATCGTTCCGCGTGGATTTTTGGAACTGCGCGGCGCACCAGTTTCGAAATCAGAATGTTCGCCAGCGCTTCTAGAATGGGCGCCGGAGCGCCTTCCAAAACGTCCGTGATGCGGATCTCCAGCCCGTCCTCATCCCATCGAATGAAGCTGTTGGCATTGGCGAACTTGCAAAACTTGACTCGGACCACCGGCACTGGCGTGCGCGGCTTCCATTCCGAAAAAACCCGCGCGAAAATCTCTTCCGGCGTTTCGAAGAAAAGCGCGCTTTGAAGCTGCACGTACCAGGATACATCGTGCCGCGCGTACGGGATAACAAGTTATATTAACGCTGGATGCGGGCCGAGCCGCCCTGTGCCAGAGCTCGAACTTGGTCCAACGTCGCCATGGTGGTATCGCCCGGAAACGTGGCGAGCAGCGCGCCGTGCGCCCAGCCCAGCTTCAGCGCTTCTTGGGGGGACTCGCCCGCCAGCAAGCCGTAGATGAGACCCGAGGCGAAGCCGTCCCCGCTGCCCACGCGATCGTAGACATCCAGTTCGCTGACGGGCGCGACATGAGCCTGGCCGTCGACCCACGCCACCGCGCTCCAGGTGTGCCGGTTGGCGGAGTGGACCTCGCGCAGCGTGGTGGCGATAACTTTGAGACGCGGATACCGTTCGACCAAGCGCGGAATGGCATTGAGGAATGCGCCGGGATCCGCAGGCGAAGCGGCCGCCGCCTGCGAAGCGCTAAATCCGAGGCTCTTTTCGAAGTGTTCATCGAGCCCGACCAGCACATCCACGTTCTCGACAATTCGCTGCAGGACCGACGCGGCTCGGGCGCCGGGGCCGGAGATGTTCCACAGTTTTTCGCGAAAGTTCAAGTCGAACGATACCACTGCACCCGCGGCCGTGGCGGCACGCATGGCTTCTATGATGAGTTCGGGAGTAGTTGGAGAGAGCGCGGCGAAGATACCCCCGCTATGGAACCAGCGGACTCCTCGCGAGAAGATGGCCTGCCAGTCGAAGTCTCCTGGCTTGAGATAGGCCGCCGCTTCGTTGGCACGGTTGTAGAACACCACCGGGGGCCGCACGCCAAAGCCTCGATCGCTATAGACGGTGGCCATATTCGGTCCGGTGACGCCATCGTGCGGGAAGCGTTTATAGAACGATTGCACGCCCATGGCGCGCACGCGTTCGGCGATCAGATCGCCGATCGGGTAGTCGACCATGGCGCCGGCGATGCCGGTCTTGAGGCCAAAGCAGTTCGCCAGATTGGCGGCCACATTGAATTCGCCGCCGCTCACGTGAATGGCGCACTCGGTGGCTTTGCGGAATGGTATGACGCCCGGATCCAGACGATGAACCAAAGCGCCGAGCGACAGGAAGTCCAGGGGCGCATCGGGCAGGATATTCAGACCATATTGCATGCCGGCATGTCCAGGATCGCACGGCAGCCGGCCGGCTGGATGCGGTCTTACTGCGCGGATTGATCCAGGATCAGGATTTCGACCCGGCGATTCTCGGCGCGGCCATCGGCGGTGTCGTTGGAGCTTTTGGGACTGAAAGAACCATAGCTCGACACGGTCAGACGAGCCTCCGCGATTCCGTACTGGTTGGTGAGCGTGTTCAACAGGCTCAGCCCGCGGGCGGCGGAAAGTTC
The DNA here is from genome assembly GCA_035501355.1 of Bryobacteraceae bacterium. GTDB lineage: Bacteria > Acidobacteriota > Terriglobia > Bryobacterales > Bryobacteraceae > Palsa-89. Next base: position 24,084 of record DATJWJ010000191.1, read on the forward strand.
CCAATTATTCTTGAAGCGCCGGTTGTGAATCGGCACGGAGTCGGCATGGCCGGCCAACTCGACTTTGTTGTCCAGATCGCGCAGCACATCGGCGATTTGGGAAATGATGGGCAGCGCCGAAGCGTTGATGTGGTCATCGCCGGAGGCGAACAGAATGGCCTGGGGCAGGCTAATAACCAGCCCACGCGCTTCCAGGTGCAGATCCAGCCCGGTTTGTTTCAGGCGCTCTTGAGCGCGGACCAGGACCTCGTGCGATGGACTTGGCAGCACAGTGGGAGCGGGCTCTGGAGGCACCGTGGGCGCCGCTGGTGCCGGCGCGGGCGGCGTTGGGACCGTTGTAGCCGGAGTCGCCGGGGCTGTTGGAGCCGGGCTTTGTGGCTTGGCCTCAACCGCGCGGGCTTGTTGTTGGCCGACCGTCTGCGCCGCCATGGCAATGAACAGGATCAACAGCAGGGTAAGAATATCGGTGTAGCTGATCAACCAGCGTTCGCGACCGGCCCGCTCGGACTGAAGATACGCGGGTTTACGCAGCATGTGGCTTGGCGCCCTGGCGTGGCTGCCGCACGTATGAATTCAGACGCATACGAATTATAGACGGGTGAACCGTGTCCACGATGGCGAGAATCCCTTCGAGAATTAGTTCTTGGGTCTCGAAGTTCGCAGCCACGCGGGCCCGGATGCGGTGCGCGGCGGGGAGCAACACCAGATTGGCGAGAGTTAAGCCATAAATCGTGGAGACGAATGCGGTTCCGATTCCAGATCCAACGGCCTGCAGATTGGAGAAGTGCCGCAGCACATCGATGAGCCCGACCACCGTGCCGATGATTCCAATGGTGGGAGCAAATCCACCGGCCACTTCCAGGGTCTTGGCGTCCGCTTCACCTTGGCGCTCCGTCATGCGCAGATCCGTCTCCAGAATGGATTTGAGCTCCTCGCGGTCGGTCAGATCGGCGGTGAGTTGCAAGCCCTTCTGCAGGAATTCGTTACGAATGCCGGGTATCAACGGCTCAAGCGCGACCAGGCCGCGCCTGCGGGCGCGCGCGCATTCCACGATCTGTTCGATCACTGCTTGCTGGTCGGCGTCCGATACCGCGAACAAATCTTTGACTCTGCGGGCCGAATGCATCAGCGCCTGGCCCGGGGTAGTGATCAGGATAACGCCCAGCGTCCCGCCCAGGACGATGACTACTCCGGTGGGCTGGAAGAAATACGCCAGCGAGACGCCCGTAGAGGCGATACCGATCAGGGTGGCCGCGAAGGCAATGGTGACGCCGGCCAGAAACAGCCCATCCAGTCGAGGACGTGTTTGCGCGCGAGCCGATTGCGGGCTCGCTGGCCGTGCGAGGGCAGCTTGCGAAGTGGCCAAGAATAATCTCCCGCGGACATCGTTGCAGTTGAGAGACCAATGTGCAAACCGCTGATGCAGCGAGGCAAAGGCAATGAACAGCTCGGTCGGACGATTGCCATCGACTCCCGAAGTGACGAGAATTTGGCGCCAGGCTTCAGAGTCCCGACACCGACGCATGGGCCGGCAGGACAACGCCGCGACACTCGCCGAGACCGATGCGTCGGAATCCAGGCGCCTGGCAGAAGGCGCGCAGGACCACCTCATCGCCATCTTCCAGGAAGGAGCGCGTTTCCCCGGATGGCAACGTGACGGGCTCGGCTCCGCGCGAGGTAATTTCCAATAAGCAGCCTCGATTGCCCTTTTCTGGACCCGAGACAGTCCCGCTGCCGATCAAGTCGCCGGCGCGCAACGGGCAGCCATTGGAGCTATGGTGCGTAATCATCTGGCCGAGCGTCCAGAACATGGACGAAAAATCGGCCTGGCTGAGGCGAGCTGGCTCCGTCATTTGTGCGGTTCGAAGCCAGGCTTCGAGCGTGATGCGAAAGGCGCCATCGGCGGGCGGGGCGAGATGTGCCAGAGTTTGCGGATCGCTTTGCGCGCGCGGCGGTCCGGAGCAACGGAACGGCTCCAGGGCATCGAGCGTAACAACCCAAGGTGAAATGGACGTCGCGAAATTCTTGGCCAGGAAGGGGCCGAGCGGCTGGCCCTCCCAAGTTTGGATATCGCGCGCGGACCAGTCGTTCAGCAGGCACACGCCCGCCAGGTGATGTTCGGCTTCGGCGATTGGGATCGGCTCGCCCATAGGGTTGCCAGGTCCCAAAAACGCGCCTAGCTCCAATTCGTAATCCAGCAGGCGGCACGGCGAATACACGGGTGGCCCTTCGGGAGCCGACACGATTTGTCCCCAGGGGCGACGAATTGGAGTGCCGCTCACCACCACCGACGACGCGCGTCCATGATAGGCCACCGGCAGCCATTTGTAGTTGGGCAGCAGCGGATTGGAGGGTCGAAAGAGGCGGCCGACGTTGGTGGCATGGTCGAGCGATGCATAAAAGTCGGTGTAATCGGGGATCGGGCAGGGGAGAAGCAGCTCGGCGTCCGCGATGGGGATGAGCGAGCGGTCGGCGCCCGGCGTGTATTTCGAAAGCAAGTCGCTCGCGCGGCGGCGTGCTGCGGTGCGGAGTTGAGGCGGCATGGAGAAGATGGCGGTCATGCGCGGGAGGCCCAGCGCTGGGCCCGCATCCAGCAGCATTTCGCCGATGGCGATTCCGAGCCGGATTTGCTCTTCGCCGCGCCGCCGAAACGTGGCGTAGGGAAGGTTCTGGATCGGGAAATCGGCATCCGGGCGGTTGGCTGACTCTACCCAGCTTTCAAGTCCCGGATCGTGCGTGGTGTCGATCATGGCAGCCATCCCAATTCTTTGAGGTCGGCGATGGGCTCTTCAAACGAGCAGGAGCCGAAACTGTGGGCGAAGTCGTGGCGCGCCTCGGCGATTTGGGCCGTGCCGATGCCCAGGCCTCGACAGAACATTTCACCATCCAGAAAACGGAACGCGGACGGATCGGTTTCGTTCAGGATGTCCACTAGAATCCGCTGCTCGGCGCTGAGCGTGGCAAAAAGAGCCGCGACGAAGACGTTGACAAAACCATGCATGACGGCTCGAGGGCTGTCGGTAGCGTACGTCAGAGCGCGCTGCGAGCGGATGGGATGATGCAAGCCGGCCGTGGCCTTGAATGGCACCCGGCGCGCCGCGGCGCTGTGGAGAAATTCGGCAATCTCTTCGGAGCGCGGGATGGCGTCGGGTGTCAATCCTCCCGTTCGGATTTTCGCGTAGCTGTCCGTGATTTGGGCGAGCGGAGCTTCACAGTAGGTCGGGCGCGACAGCCTGCGCGCGGCCTTAGTTTCCAAAGTTTCGATCTGCGGCGGCAGCGGGCCGGGTTCGTCATCCACCAGCAGTGTGACGCGCCAATTGGATTCCAGTTGCGCGCCTTTGAGGTTGGCGGGAAGCACCAGACGATTCAGGATCCAGCTTTCCGGCGAGGCGAGATATCGGGCGTAGTTTGCGGACACCTGTGGCCAGCTTAAGGCCGCGGGCGGGAACAGGCCCGCGTAGTCGATCAAGTGGGTCAGTAGAGCGCGCAATGAGTCGGGAATGTGCTGGCGGAGGCTTGGCACCAGCCATAGCTTACATTACAGAGCGGCTGGAGCGGCGTCTGGTAGCGTCTTTCGATCCGGAGCAACACACTGCGTGCGCGCCGTTTCGGAAGCCAGCAATTCGGGCGAATAGTAATGGTGCAATGTGTTCTTATCGAGCAGCTCCGGGCAAGCAGCTAGGAGCTCATCGAGGCTTGCCGCTAGCATGCGGCTCGTGGAGTCAGCAACCAGCCTTAGCCAAGCGACCGTTATCGTTTCATGATACTTATCGGACTTGCCGTGATGCGCGGCATAACGGCGGATGGATTCGGCGATGCGGGCGGGCGCGTCCGAGGCGCCATAACGCTCCAGATAGATCCAGGCCAGCCGCAGATGGTCGCGATGGTGGAACAGTTCGTTCGGCAGGCGGCAGGTTTCGAAGGCGTTCACGAACTCGTGATCGGTCATCTTTGGTTCACTATCGTAATATACGAAATCGTATAATAGGCGTCAAGCCGGCTTGCCGCGCCGGAGCACTGCGGCGATCAGCCGGATCTCGCCGTATGCGATCTCCGGCGGCAACGCGTCTTTAATTGTCTTCATGCGCTCGGTTCCCAGCCGCTCGATGGCCGCTTCGATTTGACGGCGCTTACCTTCGGCCACCCAGCGCTGGTCGAAATCCACCCGGCCCCGCTCGACCAACTCGGCCACCAGGTCGATCACGGTGGCGATGCGGCGCTCGCGGATTTGCGCGATCTCTTCGAATGACCGGCCCTCGGCCAGGAGACGGATGGTTTCTTCGGCCGGTGAGACCTTGGCCTGCTCCCGGCGGGCGGCGCGTGCGCCATTACGGAAGGCTTCGAGAGCTTCCAGGATTTGATCGCCCAGCGCGGCGGCCTTTTTCTCGCCGATGCCGGAAACGCCCAGCAGTTGATCCGGAGTTCGGGGCTGTTTGCGGCACAAGTCTTCTAGCGTGCTGTCGTGGAGAACCAGGAACGCGGGCAGGTTATCGCGCAACGAAATGCCCCGCCGCCACTCGCGCAAATATTCGAGCAGTTCCGGATCGAGTGTTTGGTCCGGCTGCGGGGCTTCCCTCTCCGTGCGCTTGGATCTTGGCCGGCGCTCCACCTCAAGCGTCGCAGGCTCGGACTGTTCTTGCAGCCACTCCGGCGCCGCGCCGCAGACGTCGCACATCTGGCAGCGCTCCCACTTGGGAGTTTCGCCAAAGTGGACGCAAATCTGGCGGTGCCGGCAGGCCGAGGAATCGGCGAACCGGCGGATCACATGATAACGCTGCCAGGCGCGCTCCTGTTCGTCGCGGTCGGCGACTTGTTCGATGAAGTGGGCGAGCAAACCCGCATCCTTCTTCTGCCAGAGCAGGGCGCAGTCCGAGGGCAGGCCGTCGCGTCCGGCGCGCCCGGCTTCCTGGTAATACTGCTCGAGCGACTTGGGCAGCGAGAGATGCAGCACCGCGCGCACAGCGGCTTTGTTGATCCCCAGGCCAAAAGCGATGGTGCCCACCAGCACTCGCACTTCGTCCGACATCCAGCGTTCCTGGTTGCGCTGGCGGGTGCGCGGGTCCATCTTGGCGTGATAGGGGACGGCCGCGATGCCTTTCTCGGCTAGAAAATCCACGGTTTCTTCGACCCGCGCGATAGTAGGTGCGTAGACGATGACGTTGTCGCCGCTATGAGCCCGGAGCGCCGCTATTAAGAGACGGCGCTGCGCGCGATCGTTTTCGCATTGCTTCACCAGGTACCGCAGGTTCGAGCGGTGGAAGCTTTGGATGTACTTGTGGGGATCGTGAAGCTGGAGCTGCGCCAGAATGTCGTGCCGCACGCGGCGCGTCGCGCTGGCCGTGAACGCGGCAATTGGCTTGTCTGGAAAGTTCGTTCGCAGACTGCTCAGTTGCCTGTATTCGGGACGAAATTCGTGTCCCCATTCGGAAATGCAGTGCGCCTCGTCGATGGCGAAATAGCCGATGGGAACGCGTGAGAGCCAAGCTACGGTCTCTGGTTTGGCCAGACGCTCGGGCGAGAGATACAACAGGCGGTAAGCGCCTTTGGCCGCCTGCGAGATGACGTTGGATTGCTCCGACCACGGAATGGAGCTGTTCAGAACCGCCGCGGGAATGCCGATCTGGCTCAACTGCGCGGCTTGGTCCTGCATCAAGGCGATCAGCGGTGAAATGACGATCGCGGTTTGTCCGGAGACGAGAGCGGGCAACTGGTAGCACAGCGATTTCCCGCCGCCGGTGGGCATTACGACGGCAGCGTCGTGGCCCGCCAGGATGCTTCGAATGACGCGTTCTTGCAGGGGCCGGAACTCGCTGTAGCCCCAGTAGCGGGCCAGCGGCTCGCGCAGATCGAGGGCCGAGGGCAAATCTAATTGTGCCGGAAAATACTCAATAGAAGTGTCGGCGCTACACTGAAAATCTCCATGGACGTAGATTGGAACGCGGTTCGGAGCGAGTTTCCGGCGCTTGAAAACTGGACCTATCTGAACACGGCGACCTTTGGCCAGTTGCCGCGCCGGGGCGTCGAAGCCGTCGCCCAGCACTTCGCGCATCGCGACGAGCTGGCCTGCTGGGATTTTCTGACCTGGTACGACGATGCCGACCGGCTGCGCTCCAAGATCGCGCGCCTGATCCGGTGCACGCCCGAAGACATCGCTTTCGTCCCGAATGCAACCACCGCGTTGGGGATTCTATTGTCCGGCATCGACTGGCGCCCAGGCGACCAGATCCTCACGCTGGAGCATGAATTTCCCAACAATTTGTACGCGCCCAGCATGCTGCGCCGGTCGGGAGTCGAGCTGGTAGAGTGCCCCTGGGAGCGGCTGTGCGCGGCGGTGAACGAGCGCACGCGACTGGTGGCCATCAGCTCGGCGAATTACAACACCGGCTTCGCGCCGCCGCTGGGCGATTTGGCCGCACTGCTGCGGTCGCGCGGGGTGCTGCTGTATGTCGACGGGACGCAAAGTGTTGGAGCGCTCGAATTCGACACCGCGCGGATTCAACCCGACATGCTGGCGGTGCATGCCTACAAGTGGATGCTGGCGCCCAACGGCGCGGGCTTTTTCTACATCCGGCCCGAGGTTCGCGAGTGGCTGCCGCCGAATGCGGTCGGCTGGCGCAGCCATCACGACTGGCGCAACGTCGACAATCTTCATCATGGGGCGCCTGAGCTGACGGCGGCCGCGGAGAAGTACGAAGGCGGCGCCGTTTCATCGGCGTTGCTCTATGCGCTGGAAGCCTCGGTCGATTTCATGCTCGAGATCGGCCCGGAGCGGATTGAGCAGCGCGTCCTCGGCTTGGCCGGGAAGACCCGCGCGATCTTGCGGGAGCACGGCGCCACAGTTGAAGATTTCGCCTCGCCCATCGTGGCGGCGCGATTTGAAGGCCGCGACGTTTCGCAGTTGGCCCGTGCCCTTAAGGACCAGCGAGTGCTGGTGGCCGCTCGCCGAG
>DATJWJ010000192.1:0-20270 GCA_035501355.1 Bryobacteraceae bacterium
ACCTACACGCAATTGACCGCGCTCGGCTGGATGCTGATCGGGTTTGTAGTGTATTTTCTCTACGGCCGGAGTCACAGCAAGCTGAATGCAGGGCCGGAGCCGGAACTCGCGACCGCGCGGCGTTGAATCCGCTATTCGAGCGAAACAGGCCGGTCGAAAACCACATCCAGCGTGGATCCGCGGCGAAGTTCCACTTCTTTGCCGCGCGTCAAAAGCACGGTAGCGAGGCCGACGCCGGACCCGATACCCGCGCCAATGCCCGCGCCACTCCAAGCGCGATCGGTCAGTCCTCCCAGCGCCGCGCCGCTCCCAGCCATGATGGCGATGCGCTCGGCATCCTTGCCGGTATTCGATCCCGCTTCGACCGTGTTCTCCTTGCCGGTGACTTTCTGCCCGGCCTCTTCGTCTTCCACCGAACTCAGGTGTGGCGAAAACTTGAGCACCTTGCCGCTGGCCAAAGTCAGGGTCTCCAGCCGGATTCCCAATTCCGCCCGGCCTTTGACGCGTCCGCTGCGCTTGGATTGCGCCACCACGCCCTGGACGTAGCTTCCCTCGGGCACCGCTATCTGGCCACCCACACTAATCGGAGTCGCGGTACGCAGATAGACGTAATCGCCCTCCTGCGCGGTCCGGGTGTTGATGGAGTTCTCCATTCGAAGCAGGACGTGAGTGCCGGACGGGATCTCGGCGGCTGTCGCCGCGATGGATACCAATGCGAAAGCGATTGCGGCGCGCATGGTGTGCTCCTTATTCGATGATAACGCCGCGCAAATCTTGGACGGCGGCCCAAACTTGATCTACGTCAATAGAATCCAGCGTGCCGGCCACGATGCGCACATGCTCGCCACGCGGCGCCCAAAGCTCCGGGTCGGTCGGGCCGAAGATCGCGACTACCGGCGTACCAACGGCGGCGGCCAGGTGCGTGATTCCGGAATCGTTGCCGATATAGACGCGCGCGCTGCGAAGCCAGCACGCCAAGTCCCACAAGTTCTCCATGCGCACCGCGTTATCCAGCGCTTCTTCCGGTCCGGCGCACCATTGCACTTCCGAGGGCAGGCGGCACGCCAATTCGCGGTATCGATCACGCGGCCAATTTTTGCGCGAGCTGCCGGAGAATGGATGCATCACGGCCAAATCGCGCCGCTCAGCGGGCGGGCATCCAATGCGTGGTGCAGCTAGGCCCGCGCCTCCAGCTTGTTCCAGAAAAAAATCGGCGGCATGCATTCGTAAACCGGCCGGCGGCAGAGCGCTGAGGAATCGGAACGGCAGCCGCAGCGCGTCCACGTGGTCGCGGAACTCGGGACGATTGCCGCCATACCAGGAAACAATCGAATCGAAGAACCGCAGACGCTCGATCAACGGATGACTTGGATCAATTCCCGGCAGGCCCAGCAGATCGAGCCCGGTGGATGCAATGGAAAAAACGCCGTCCGCAAATCGAACCAGCGGAGCAACGTCGCCACGCACCCAAACTTCCGTGTAATCCGCTTTGAGATGCTCCAAAGCGGGAAAAGAGAGAATGCAATCGCCGATTCCACCGGGACGAATCAGCAACCTGCGCAAGCGGGTCTACTTGATGCTCCGGCTGGTTTCAAACAGCGAACCGTCCATGTCCTGGATGCTGAGATGAATGGCCTTGGCCGACTCCAAGTCGCGATCATTCACATCGAAGCGCACCGCCAGCATACGATCCACCGTGCTGTGCGGTGGAATCGTGTCCTTGATGGCCAGGCCGTCATTGTAGCGCTCGCCCAGAAAGCGATTGTATTGGAACAACTGCTTCAGATCTTCCTTCACGACGTTGTTGCCTTCGATCATCTCGCCGTTCGGCTTTTCGAGCGACGCTTCAACCTGCCGCACTACGAATGGAAGATCGGAGGGATTGGTAAGCCGGAAATCGAGCACGGCGACGCTGTCGGAGTCGCTCAGCGCTCCCGTGCGAATCTTTAGAATTTGGCCTTGGAGCACCAGGTGCGAGCCCTTGGTATAGCTCAGGATTCCAACCACGGCCAGAACGACGGCGACCACGCCGACGCCAAAGAAAATCATGAATTGCTTACTCATCCAGGCGCTCAATCTCCCAGAAGCTTGCCGTATCCTCGCAGACTGCTGACATTATCGCAGACCGCTTTTACCGCGGCCGTGATTGGAATGGCGAGCACCAGCCCGATGGCGCCCCACAGCGTGCCCCAGAACATCAGCGCAACCGTCACCACCAGCGGATTCAAGTGCACACGCGATCCGACTACCTTGGGATATAGCAAGTTCAAGGCGATGAGGTGCAGCACAGCCACCACGATAGCGATCATGACGTACACGGCCGGCTCGCTATATTTGATCAATCCAGCCAGCAACGGAGGCAACGCAGCAAGTGGGAGTCCGACATAGGGAACCAGGCTCAGGAACCCGCTCAGCGGTCCGATAACCGGCCAATACGGCAGACGGATGGAGAAGAAAAATACTGAGCTGAGAAATGCCAGTAAAAAGCCGAGGACAAAATTTCCGATCACGTAAGCGCGAACCATTTCGGCCACGCCGCCCCAGCTTTTTCCGACCACGTGGCGCCCCGGATCGCTGAACAAATAGAAAAAGCTGCGCCGCATATGATCGCGCCAGCTCAGCATGAAGTAAACCAGAAACGGCACAAAGCTGGCCATGAGCAGTACGTCATAGAAAGAACGCACGTATCCATAGACGTAGGTCAGCAGCGGTGTGGGTTCGGCATGAATCCTCACCTCGGGTATGGTAGGCACTGGCTGGTCCGGAGGAGGAGCCGCTTTGCTGGACCTCCGGCGGCCCTTGGTCTCAACCGGCGGCGGCGGCGCGGCAGGTTGAGTTTCCTGGAAGCGCTTCGGCACCAGGAACTGCACGGTTCGTTTCTCTATTTGATCTACGCGCGTGGCTACGTTGTCCACGATGTCGTTCATGCGTTGGCTGTACGCGGGCAGGTCTCCCAGGAATGAGGAGACCTGCGTGTATACTCCGAGACCCAATAGATACAGGACCAGCAGCGTAATGGTGCACACGATGAAGCTTGCCACCGCCCGAGGCAGGCGCATTCGGACAAAAATCGTGACCACCGGATCGAGCAGGAATGCAATGATTGCGGCGAAGACCACGGTGATAAGAAACACGCGGCCAAAATAAAGCAGCGCGACGGCGGCGGCGGCGGCCAGTACGGCAACGCTGATCTGCCCTGCTTTCTGAGACGGCAATGGAGGGGCTGTGGTGGACATCCAGGCCTGAACTGCTGCTTCTATGATGAAATGAAACTGGAGCGTACGGCAAATTCGGGCAGCGGAGACATCTCAGACGGCTTCGGCAAATCCAGGCAGGGTGTTAGCTCTCGACCTCGGCAAGCGGCGCATCGGCTTGGCCTTGAGCGATGCGCTGGGCATTACCGCGCAAGGCCTGCAGACGCTGGAGCGCACCAACATCCGGGCGGATCTGGCGCGGCTCAAGGAAATTACTTCGGAGCATAACGTGTCGCGCGTTCTAATCGGATACCCGCTGCACATGAGCGGCCGGGAGGGACGACAGGTTGAACACGCTCGCGACTTCGGTGCGCGGCTCCAGGCTGCTACCGGGCTGGCCGTAGAATTTTGGGACGAGCGCCTCACTACAGTGGAGGCACAACGCGTCCTGCGCCAGAGCGGAATCAGCATCGAGAAGCGCGCCAAGGCAGTGGACCGGCTGGCGGCCGTCATTCTGCTCGAGAGTTACTTGGATTCACACCGGCTATGACCCATCGCCACCCTCTTCGGGGAGGAATCCTGCTGCGGCTCATTGTTTTTGTCGTGCTGATTGGCGCGGGCGTGGTTTTGCTGCTCGCTTCCACGCTGGCGATGGGCTATCAGGGCTTTGCGACTTCGGTGATTCTCGATTTCCCGAAAGGCACCAGCGCGCAAGCCATGGCACAAGAGCTGGCGGACGCGGGGGTGGTGCGATATCCCTGGCAGTTCGTGCTGGCGCGCATCCTGCATCCCGCCGTTCGGCTGCAGGCGGGAGAATATCAATTCACCCATCCCGACACCACCTGGAACGTGTTCAACCGCATCGTCCGCGGCGACGTGTTTTTCTATGTCCTGACTGTTCCCGAGGGCAGCAATATTTTCGATATCGCGGGCAGTCTGAACCAGTTTGATTTTCTTCACGCCGCCGACTTCCTGACTGCCGCGCGCGATCCTTCCCTGATTAAAGACCTCGCGCCCGACGCACCCACGCTGGAAGGCTATTTGTTCCCGTCCACCTACCGCCTCACTCGCCGAACCACGGCGCGCGATCTGTGCCAGATGATGACGGACCAGTTCCGAAAGCAATGGCAGCAACTGCAAGGCCCGAATCACGCCGCGCCTGTGAGCCAGACCGTGACGTTGGCCTCGCTGATCGAAAAGGAAACCGCGATCCCCGCCGAACGGCCGCTGATTGCGTCGGTGTTTGAAAACCGGCTGCGTTTGGGCATGCCGCTCGATTGCGACCCGACCACAGTCTACGCCGCGCTGCTGGACGATCGCTATCACGGGGCCATTTACAAGTCGGATCTGGAGAGCACCAACGCGTATAACACGTACCAGCACGCCGGTCTGCCTCCGGGTCCGATTGCGAATCCGGGCCTAGCCTCGCTCAAGGCCGCCATGGCGCCGGCCGGCACTGATTTTCTTTATTTCGTCGCGAAAGCCGACGGGTCCGGCAGCCATCAATTCTCGAAAACCATGGACGAGCACAACCGCGCGGTGCAAAGCTACCGCCGCAACACTCGCAAGCCCGATCCGCCCCAACCGCCGCGCCGCGCTCACCGAGTCTAGCCGGTTATGATGAATCCTTGGCCGCACTTCCGGAATCCGCCGTCGCGTTTCTCGCTGCTCAAGCCGATCGTCTGCGGCGGCTGAAGCCGAAGCGCCGCATCGTTTTTCCCGAGGGCGACGATCCGCGTGTGCAAGCGGCAGCCGAACGTCTGGAGCGCGAAGCGTTGCTTACGCCGGTGCTTTTGAAATCCACCGAGACCGTGGCCGGGCCCGAAGCTCGCAGGTACGGGAAGCTGTATTTCGAACGCCGGCGCGCTAAAGGCGTTACAGAGGTGGAAGCAGAAGAGATCGCCAGGCAGCCGCTTTACCGGGCGGCGCTCATGGTGGCGGCCGGCGATGCGCACGGCTTCGTGGGCGGCGCCGTCAATACCACTGCCGAAACAGTTCGTGCGGCCTTGTATTGCATCGGGCTGGAGCCCGAGGCCAGCATTGTTTCCAGCGCCTTTCTGATGGCGGTTCCAAATCGCGCGTTCGGGCACAATGGCATACTCGTGTTCGCCGATTGCGGCATCGTCGTGGATCCTTCCGCCGTCGAGCTGGCCGAGATTGCGATTGCAACCGCGGCCACGACGCGCAACGTCATCGGAGCTGAGCCGCGCGTGGCGCTGCTATCGTTCTCGACTAAGGGCAGCGCGAAGCATAAATGGGTGGACAAAGTGGTGGAGGCTTTGCGCATCGTGCGCGAGCGCGCACCAGAACTCGCGATCGACGGCGAATTGCAAGGCGATGCGGCGCTGGTGGAAGCTGTGAGTCGAGTGAAGGCGCCCGGGTCCAGCGTCGCGGGCCGCGCCAACACCCTGATCTTCCCCGACCTTACTTCCGGCAACATCTGCTACAAGCTGGTGGAGCGGTTGGCCGGCGCCGCCTCGTTCGGTCCGTTGCTGCAAGGCCTGGCAAAACCGGCCAACGATCTTTCTCGAGGCTGCTCGGCTGACGATATTTATGGCGTCGCCATTCTGACCGCGCTCGAATCCACGCATGCTTCCGTTTAAGCTGATCTATCATCCCGGTTATGACTTGAACCTGGGCGCGCACGTCTTCCCTTCGCACAAGTACCGGCTGATCCACGATCAATTGTTGGACGAAGGCACGGCCGCGCCGTGGGATTTCGTCGAACCGGAGCCGGTGGCGGATGAAGACGTGCTGCGCGTGCACGACGCCGGGTGGGTGCACCGACTGAAGACCGGGACCATGACGGATGCGGAGGTGATTCGCCTCGAAATTCCGTATTCCGAGGCCATGGTGAACGGATTCTGGCTGGCCGCCGGCGGCACTCTACTCGCGGCGCGGAACGCTTTGCGCGCACGCATCGGCTTCAACATCGGCGGAGGTTTTCATCATGCGTTTCCCGGGCACGGCGAGGGCTTCTGCGCGATTCATGACGTCGCCGTGGCGATCCGCGCGCTGCAACATGAAAAGGCCATCGAGCGCGCGATGGTGGTGGATTGCGACGTGCATCACGGCAACGGAACGGCTGCCATCTTCGCGGGCGATAACTCGGTTCTGACCATGTCATTGCACCAATGGAACAATTACCCGAGCGAAAAGCCGGCTTCGACGATTGATGTTCACCTGCGCGACGGCATTGGCGATGAAGAATACCTGGAGCGCCTGCGCGGAGCTTTGGACCTTGCCATGGGGTTCGCGCCGCACCTGATCGTCTACGTGGCGGGCGCCGATCCGTACCGGGAAGATCAACTCGGAGGTCTGAAGCTGACGATGGGAGGCCTGAAACAGCGCGACCGGCTGGTGTTTGAAACAGCGCTGCAAAAGAGCGTACCGCTGGCAGTAACGCTGGCAGGCGGGTATGCCCGCGACACTTCGGACACGGTGACCATTCATTGCAATACGGTCAAAGAAGCAGCGGCAGCGCTTGTGCAAGAATCAAAGCAGCAGGGCTGATGATCACTGCGAGGGCCGTAGACAAACACGTGGAACAGCTATACGAGGTATTGCGACGCCTCCACTCTTCGCTGGCAAATGCGAACATCCCCTACCGCGTAGTCGGAGGGCTGGGCGTTTTTTTTCAAGTGAGCGCAAAAGATCCACTGGCGGCACGGCTCACACGCGACGTGGACGTTGCAATCGATCGGAAAGATCTCAAGCGAATCGCTGAAGCCGTCCAGCGCTCTGGATTTCGCTATCGTCATGCCGCGGGCGTAGATTTGCTTGTCGACACCACCCAGCCAAAAGCCCACAGCGCGGTTCATTTTGTTTTCGTCCGTGAGAAGGTGCGCCCTGATTACGTGGAGCCCGTACCAGATTTCTCGCAGCCGACGGTGACGGAGGAAGGAATTCTACTAGCTCCAGTCGCTGACCTGGTCCGCATGAAGTTGACGAGCCTTCGGCTAAAGGACAAAGTTCATTTGCTGGACCTTGACTCAGTCGGCCTGATCACGCCCGAAATCGAGGCCGACCTTCCCGATGTTCTGCGCCAGCGCCTGGCTCAAGTTCGCAAAGAGGAAGCTCAGTCCACAGGCGCCGAATAAGCCGACGCCGGCGCGGACTCGATGAGCGTGTCTTCGAACGAATAATCCGGCTTGGAAAATGGACTGTTGCGCATATACCAGCGGTAAGTCTCTTTGAGTCCGGTCGCGAAATCCACCGGCTTGAACTTCAGCACTCGTTGGGCTTTGTTCACCACCATGGTGATCGCGGGGAGGTCGAAATAGGTTCCGAAATAAAGGTTCGGCGTGGCTGCGGCGTGCCCGCCGGCGCGCAGTATGCGCTCGCGCGGCAGGCGCACGAAGGTTGGCTCTTTGTTGGCCGCGCGCGCAAACGCCTCCACTACTTCCACCTGGGTCAGCGGCCGTGGATTGGCGATGTTGAACGCGTGTCCTTCGATGTCCGGCGCTTCCATTACTTTCAGGCAAGCCCCCACCAGATCCTTGATGTAGACGAACTGCATCAACCTGCGGCCATCTCCGGGCAGAATGATGGGGCGTCCCTCGCGCAGCCGGTCCCAGAAGAAGGCTTCGCGGTAGAGATTGTTTTCCGGCCCATAGATGAAGGGCGGCCGCAAGGTCACCACGGGAAATCCGTTGCGTTGGTGCATGCGGAAGAGCGTGCGCTCGGTCATGGCTTTATTCCGGACGTACACGTCGGGATGATCGTCCGGAGCCAGGGCATCGCCCTCATGGTGGTTCAGACCGTCGCCATAGGCGGCGACACTGGACATGAATATATAGCGATGCAGATTGTTGCCGCAGGCGCGCGCCGTGCCTTCCACCTGCGCGGCCGTGGTTCCGCGCTCCATATCGTAGACATTGTCGAACACCACGTCGAAATTCTTGCCGGCCAAGGCGCGCTTCAGCGCTTCGGCATCGTTCCGGTCGGCCGTGACGTTGCCGATTTTCTTGCCCAGGGTATGCCGCGACTTGCGATGCAGCACGCTGACGTCGTGCCCGGCGCGCACCAATTCCTTCACCAGCATGCGTCCGATGAACAACGTCCCGCCGATAACCAGCACCTTACGCTTGGCGGGCTCTTGCCGCTTCGCTCCGTTAGTCGTAGTACTCGAGGCCAAGATGTGTGATTAAATCCTCTCCGCGCATCCATCGCAGCGTGTTTTTCAGCTTCATCAGTTGAATGAAAATGTCGTGCTCAGGATATAGTCCCGGCGCCGTCATGGGCGCTTTGAAATAAAACGACAGCCATTCCTGGATACCCTTCATGCCGGCACGCTGGGCCAAATCGAGAAACAGCACCAGATCCAACACCAGCGGCGCGGCCAAAATGGAATCCCGGCACAGAAAATTCACCTTGATTTGCATGGGATATCCGAGCCATCCGAAGATGTCGATATTGTCCCAACCTTCCTTGGCGTCGCCGCGCGGCGGGTAATAATTGATGCGCACGGCGTGGTACAGATTCTTGTACAGTTCCGGGTAGAGCTGCGGTTGGAGTATCTGCTCCAGAACCGACAGCTTGGTTTCTTCCTTGGATTTGAACGAGCCCGGATCTTCCAGCACCTCGCCGTCGCGATTACCTAGAATGTTGGTCGAAAACCAGCCGGACATTCCCAGCATCCGCGCCTTCATCCCAGGCGCGATCAATGTCTTCATGAACGTCTGGCCGGTCTTAAAATCCTTGCCGCAGATCGGAATGTGACGTTCGCGAGCCAGCTCGAGCAGGGCGGGCGTATCCGTGGTTAGGTTCGGCGCACCGTTAGCATACGGGACGCCGCTCTTCAACGCGGCATACGCGTAAATCTGGCTGGGCGAAATGTCTGGATCGTTCTTCTGCAGGCCGCACTCAAAATCCTTCAAGCTCTGGTGCACCGCGTCCGGCTTGTGAAAAACTTCGGTCGATCCGCACCAGATCATGACCAGCCGGTCGGCGCCCGAAGTTTGGCGAAATTGCTGGATATCGTCCATCAGCATTTCGGCTTTGTCCATTTTGGAGCCCTGGCTCTTGACGTTGGGCCCGTGCAAGCGGCGCACATAGTCGGGGTCGAACACGGCCTTCATCGGCCGGATGGCTTCCAGCGGCTCGCGAACTTTTTCGAGCAGCGTTTTCTCCAGCACCTCGGCATGCACGGCGGATTGGTAGGCGTTGTCCTCGAAAATGTCCCAGCCGCCGAAGACCAGGTTTTCGAGCTTGGCCAGCGGAACGAAGTCGTGAATCTTGGGCGTCCGGCCCTCCGTACGCTTACCCAGACGGATGGTGCCGAGTTGGGTGAGCGATCCGATAGGTGCGCCCAGCCCGCGTTTCACCGCCTCCACCCCCGCCATGAAGGTGGTGCTCACCGCGCCGATGCCGGGAATCAGGATCCCCAATTTCCCATCAGCGGGCGCAATCCTGGTGTTTCCTGTGGTAGACAACGAATCTCCTTGGGTGGCGCGAAGGTGTTTTAAGCGTGCCCTCGAAAGGGGACCTGTGAACGCCTATCCTACGCTATACTAACATTTTATGACAAGCCGCGCGACCGGCGTGATCTCCGCGGTGGTGGTTGACGACGAGCAACTGGCGAGCGAAGAACTCTCTTATCTCCTCAAGGAATTTCCCGAAGTCGAGGTGCTGGCGACGGGAAAGAACGGCCTGGAGGCGATCAAGCTGATTGAAACGCTGGAGCCGGACGTGGTGTTCCTGGACGTCCAAATGCCCGGCCTGGATGGCTTCGGCGTGATCCGCACGTTGCGCGAGAAAAACATCCCGCTCCCATATTTTATTCTGGCCACCGCCTACGACCAATACGCGCTGGAGGCGTTCCGTTGGGAGGCGCTGGATTATCTGCTCAAGCCGATTGAGAAAGAACGCCTGGCCCTGGCCGTGGAGCGGGCGGCCAAGGCAGTGGCCGAGAAGGTCAAGCCGCAGCAGGGCGAATTGGCGGCAGGTAAGCCGGCACTGCAGCGCACCAAGCTGCTGGTTCGCAGTTCCAACCGGCATTTCATCATCGATGCGCAGGACGTGATTTATGCCACCATCGAAGACGGACTCATCACGGTGGTGGCGTCCAACGTCGAAGGGGAATCCAACTACCGTACCATCGAGGAATTGCAATCCAATCTCGACCCGGAGACTTTCTGGCGCGTGCATCGGTCGTTTCTGGTGAACATCAATCGCATCAAGGAAGTGATCCCATGGTTCAAATCCAGCTTCCAGCTCCGGATGGATGATAAGAAGCAGACCGAAATTCCAGTGAGCCGCGTGCAGACCAAGCGGCTGCGGGCCTTGTTGAAACTTTAACTTCACGGCGCTCGGCTATAATCTCCCTCATGCAAAGCAAGGCGACGACCGTCCAGGGCTATCTGCGCTCGCTTCCGGAAGACCGGCGGGCCGCCATCAGCGCCGTGCGGGACGTGATCCTCGCGAATCTCGATCCGTCTTATGAAGAAGGCATGCAGTACGGAATGATCGGCTACTACGTGCCTCACAGCATCTATCCGCAAGGCTATCACGCCAATCCCAAGCAGCCGCTGCCTTTCGCGGTACTCGCTTCGCAAAAGAACTACATGGCGCTCTATCTCATGTGTGTGTATGGCGGAGGCGACGAGACTAGCGCGGGGAGCAAGCATGCGCGCTGGTTTCGCGAACAGTGGGCCAAGACGGGCAAAAAGCTGGACATGGGCAAGTCTTGCATCCGGTTCAAAAAGGCGGAAGACCTGCCTTTGGAATTAATCGGTGAGGCTGTGAAGCGCGTTCCGGCCGCGAGCTACATTCAGGCTTGCGAAGCAGCGCAGATCAAGCAGCGGGCGCGGGGTGAGAAAACGCGCCGGAAAACAGCGACGGCGCGTTGAAACTTCCATGAAGGCCTGGTGCGTGAGCATTTCCAGTCAGGGCCAGTCTTGCGAGGCATGTCTGATGCGAAGTATATGCACTTGGCTCTCACTGATCTCGTAAACTGCGACATAGGGCCAGGGAGCGAAGATCAACTCTCGAGTATTCTTGGCCAGACCGATCCGTCCTCGTTTTGGAAATGTTCGCAAATCCGCTACGCCGTCGAAAATGGCTTTGGCGACTCGGCGCGCTGCTTCAGGATTGTCTCTGCGGATGTAGTTGACGATGCGGGCTAGGTCGTCAGCGGCGTTGGTCGTCCACCGCACCTTCATCACGAGCGCATTATCTTCTCGATGCGCTCGACGACGTCATCATGCTCCAGGAGTTCACCGCGCCGGGCCGACGCGCGTCCTGCCTCAACGGAAGCAATGAATCGCTCGTCATACTCGAGCATCCGATCCACAGCTTCCTCCACCATCTGCTCGGTGTTCTTGCCAACGCGTGTGGCGATCTCTTGAAGTCTGGCCTGCTTGTCTGGGCTCAGATGTACTTCCATGCCGTCAGTGTACTATGACGACGAAACTGACGCGCTACGATGAAGGTGCATGACCGCCACCAAACCCCTTGCCTATTTGAGCGAGCAGCTCGAAAGCTGGCGCAGGGCGGGCACCTATCAGCGCCTACGTGTGCTCGAATCGGCCTGCGAACCCATCTCGCGTTTTGATGGCCGGGAAGTCATAAACCTCGCCAGCAACAATTATCTCGGCTTGGCCGACCATCCCAAGCTCATCGAGGCCGCAGTCGCAGCAGCGAAAAAATATGGCGCCGGCTCGGGCGCGGTACGCACCATTTCAGGCACCATGAGCCTCCACATGGAGCTGGAACGCCGCATCGCGCAATTCAAGCACACCGAAGCCTGCGTGGTGTTCCAATCGGGATTTGCCGCCAACGCTGGCACGGTCGCAGCGATCCTGGGACCGGACGACCACATCGTCTCCGACGCCTTGAACCACGCCAGCATCATCGACGGCTGCCGCCTGTCGCGGGCGAAAATTCACGTGTTTCCACACAAGGACACGGCCGCGGCGGACAAGGCCCTGGGTGAACTCGCCGGCGCGGCCGGACACAAGCTGCTCATCACCGACGGGGTCTTCTCGATGGACGGAGACATCGGTCCTCTGCCCGCGCTGGTTGAAATCGCAGAGCGCCACGGCGCGATCATGATGATCGACGACGCGCACTCCTCGGGCGTTCTGGGACGCAACGGTCGCGGCACGGTCGATCATTTCGGGCTGCATGGCCGGGTGGATATCCAAGTTGGAACGCTCTCCAAGGCCATCGGCGCGCTGGGCGGATACGTGTGCGGCTCGCGCGACCTCATCGAATTTCTGTATCACCGCGCGCGGCCTTTCCTGTTTTCCACGTCGCATCCGCCTTCAGTGGCGGCATCGTGCCTGGCCGCCTTCGACATCCTGGAGCAGGAACCTGAGCGCATCGAAAAACTTTGGGAGAACACCCGCTCCTTCAAGGCGACGCTCAACAACGCCGGCTTCGATACCGGCGAGAGCGAGACCCCCATCACGCCCATCATGGTCGGCGAGGCCAAGACCGCGCATGCCTTCTCGGCGGCTCTTTTCGACCAAGGATTGCTGGCCACCGGCATCGGTTTTCCCACCGTTCCCGAAGGCAAGGCACGCATTCGAACCATCGTCACCGCTGCTCACACGCGCGAAATGCTGGACCGCGCGGCCGAAATCCTGGCCCGCGCCGCCAAACAAATGGGCATCCTGGGCTAGTGTCTAGGCATCCTGGACCAGCGCAGCTGCTTCCTCCGCCCTGCTATGATGAAGGCGGAGGTTTTCCCCATGGGTCCCGTCGGTGTGCAGGAAATGGTCGTTATTTTCCTGGTCGCACTGCTTTTGTTCGGCCCCAAGAAGCTGCCGGAACTGGGCAAGTCGATCGGAAAAGCGATCACTGAGTTTCGCCGTGCACAAAGCGAGCTCAAAGCCACATTCGAAAGCCACATGCGAGAGTTGGAAAAGGAAAACGAGTCGATCAAGGAAGTCACTCGCAGCTACACCAACGAAATCTACAACAACTTCAGCGAGTATGACTCGTCGTATACCGATTCGATCACCCATCAGATCGAATCGCAACCATCCACTGCTGCCAATCCATCCACTGTAAGCGCATCCGCACCTCAGGGCGCTGAATCGACCGTCTCTGTTGAGGCATCCCCGAACGGAACCGTGCCGCGCGGATCGGCTTCGGAAGCGGGTTTTGAGCCAACCCCAAGCCTGCCTGCCCAAAGCCAGCCCGCCACGCCGGAACCCTCGGTCAATAGCTAGACGGAAAAGAAGTAAAACACAGCATGGACGAAGACAAGCAGGGAGTACCTCCTCCCGATGGTGAAGGATCGTCGACCGGGCGCGAATTAGTTCCCGTTGTCTCCGCGCCTCCCGCTCCCCCGCCCCCTCCGCCCCCGCCTCCGCCCTCAACGCCCGAGGAACACGAAGAAGCGGGCATGCTCCGCATGTCTTTCATGGAGCATCTGGAAGAACTGCGCAGCCGCATTCTCAATGCCGTGTACGGTCTGGTGGTGGCTTTCGTCGTGAGCCTGGTTTATGCCGGCAAACTCTGGGACATCATCAGCGACCCGGCCGTCGAAGCTCTTAAGCACCTGCACGTCGAGCCTCCGCAGCTCGCCCAGCTTACGCCCATGGAAGGCTTCTCGATCATCTGGGTGAAGCTGCCGCTGCTGTGCTCGGTTTTCATCGCCTCACCCTGGATCGTCTACCAAATCTGGGCTTTCATCTCGCCCGGTCTCTATAAAAAGGAACGCCGCTGGGCTCTGCCTTTCGTCCTCATCACGGCTGGACTATTCATCGCCGGCGGACTCTTCGCTTATTTCCTGGCCTTCCGCTTCGGCCTGGAATTCCTACTCGGCATCGGCATGAGCAACAATGTGCGCCCGGTAGTCTCGATCACCGAGTACTTCGATTTGTTCATGAACGTGACGCTGGGCGTAGGCCTGGTGTTCGAATTGCCGGTCCTGATTTTTCTGCTGACCCTGCTGCACATCCTTTCTCCGCGCTTCCTGCTGCGGCACTCGCGCTACGCCATTCTGATTATCGTCATCGCGGCCGCTATCATCACGCCTACCCCGGACGTATTCAACCTGATGCTGTTCGCTATCCCGATGTGTGCCCTTTATTTCGTGGGCGTATTTCTGAGCTATCTGATCGTGCTGCGCCGCGAAGGTCAGCGTTTCCCCTGGAAGCCTGCCATCCGGATCTTAGTTATCAGCGTGTTGGTTGTAGCCGCAATCTGGGGGCTGCTAGCCTACTTCCATCTGCATCTGCTTCGGCAATGGCCGTTTATCAGGCGTTAGCCTGACCCGAATGGTACTGGAATTTTTGCCGAAACTCGTCTACTATGACAGTTATTCATGGACGTTGAAAGAACCCTACGCGAGCTGTACAGCGAGAAAAAGATCCTGGATTCAGCGATCTCGAATTTAGAGAGGCGGCTGCGGAACGCATCCGCCCCAACCACGCCGAAACGCCGTGGGAGAAAGAATATGAGTTTGCAGGAGCGGCGGGCCGTTTCCCAGCGCATGACCCGATATTGGGAATCCCGGCGAGCACAAGCGCAAGCGCTCATTTCAGCGAGTGCGACGGCCGGCTGACCGGGCAATGATCAGCGTTTGAAGAACCAAAGCCAGAAATATTGATCGCCTACGCCGTGCCGATGGCGCGGCTCGAAGCCGCAACGCTCAGCCATTTTCACCGCCTGTGCCTCGGAGAATGAAGCGCCCAACCAGGTGTCGTCCGGCTTCGTTTCCGTCGTGACATAGCCCTGCAGCTGAAACTTGAACAGGGCCCCCGTGCGCAGCAGTCGATGAACCTCGCGTACGTAGCTTTCGATAATCTCGCGGCTGGGTATATGTTGAAAAACGATGGTGGAGAACGCAAAGTCAAATGAGAGTTCGGGAAGCACGGTTAAGTCCTGCCCATTGTTCTGATAGACGAATGCCTGGGGATAATCCCGCAGCGCTTCGCGAGCTAATTTGACCATCTCGCCGCTCACATCCACCGCGTGAACTTCGCCGAACAGCTTGGCAAGCGCTCGCGTAACCCTTCCCGCGCCGCACCCGATTTCGAGCACTCGCATCTCGGCCGGAGGCTTTCCCTGGCAGATATTGATCATGTCCGTCAGGACCTCTTCTGCCACCGTTTTTTCGCCAGAAGCGAAGAACTCCTCATCGGACCAATCGACCCGCGCGGTGCTGACGTAGTGGCGCGCGTTTTCTTTAGCGCGGCGATCCCAGTCCTCGCGCATTTTCTGGAGTTGCTGCTCGACGCCGATGTCCTTCATGGTGAAATGAGCTTCCATTTTCCCATACGGCACCAAGAGATACCGGGACACGTCCTGCCCCAAGATTGCCTTGGTGCGCGGAACGTTAACCCGATAACAACGCGTGCTGGGATTCGATCAAGTACTGGAACTAAAGATCCTCGAAAGTTGTTGTTAAGACTTGACC
The DNA here is from genome assembly GCA_035501355.1 of Bryobacteraceae bacterium. Lineage (GTDB taxonomy): Bacteria > Acidobacteriota > Terriglobia > Bryobacterales > Bryobacteraceae > Palsa-89. The sequence continues at coordinate 15,568 of DATJWJ010000192.1, forward strand.
TTCTAGCTCGACTCAGATTAGAGTCTTATAGGCGTCGAATAATGGAACAGCGCAAAGCGCAAAGGTTTGACCTGCGGCTCCCCGTTGAGTTAGTCCGCGGCGGATCAAGATCATTGTCGGATGTCGGCGAGACTAGGAACCTCAGTTCGGTGGGTGTCCTGTTCCACTCGGACGCACGGCTAAAAATCGGCGAACCTGTGGAATACTTGATTACGCTCCCCACTTCTCCGCAGAACGGCGATCAAGTGCGGATCCACTGTCTCGGCAAGGTGGTCCGATTCGCGCGTAAGACGGAAGTCGCAGCCACGCTCGAGCGGTACGAGTTCGTCCGCTAAGCGGCGTTCAGCTCTGTAAGAATTTGTAAAGCGGCTTGCTTGCCGCGCTCTCCCACTTCTCCCACCGGTCCGACGCAGGCAGGACAACCAGCTTCGCAAGCGCACGATTTGAGAACATCCAGCGCACCTGCCAGGAGCTGGGAGGTGTGGCTGAACAGCGGCTGGCTTTGGCCGATGCCGCCCGGGTATTTGTCGAATAAGAACAGGTCCGGCTCAAAGATTGCTCCTTTCGAAATGTCATCCACGATGGCAACTCCGAGGTCGCGCGGATCGGACATGAGTAGTAGCGCCGCTACTGTTCGAAGCACATTCGCAAGGCCCGTAAGCCCGTGCTGTTTCTCCGACGGCGTCAAATCCGCAAAGCGTGTCAGAAAGTCTGCCGGAAAATGCAGCCAGAAGGCGGTGGTGTGCATTTCCTGCTCCGGCATGGAGAGATTGCCCGCGCCCACGTTTTCCAGCGTATAGAATCGAATCTTCTTGAAACCGACCACTTGCGTGTTCACCCGCACGTCCCCATGCGCGGCCCGCGCGCCGTTGACGTCTCGCGTTTCGAATTGCTCCAGCTCCTTCACCTGCGTGTAGTCGATGGCGTCGGTGAAATAATCGGAATCCACGCGGCGCACGTAAGCCTTGCGTCCCTCATAGTCGAATTTCTCGACTTGATATTGACGCGCCTCATGCAGATAAATCGCCTTTTCGTGCAGTGTGGCGAGCGCCATCGGGAACGAAACTTCCGCGATCACTTCGTGCTGGTTCGTTATATCCACCACCACGAAATTATCGCTGGTGACCGCGCGCAGGCTGACGGCATCGGCCGGGTACGTGTCCGAGGTCCAGTGCCAGCAGCCGGCCGAATGGTGCAGCAGGCCAGCTTCCTCGCCTAGAAAACGGCATAACTCGCCGGTTGGGTGGGGGCCGAATTTTTCTTCGTCGTGAATCGGCAGTTCAAAGGCGGCGCATTTCAAATGGCTGATCAGGATCTCCAGGTTGTCGGCGTTTATGTGGGCATGTTCGGGCGAACGATCGAAAAAATACTCGGGATGCTCGATGACGTACTGATCCAGGGGTGCGCTGGACGCTACCAGCACTGCCAGCGACGCGGTCTGTCTGCGTCCGGCGCGGCCCGCGCGCTGCCAGGCAGACGCAATGGAGCCTGGATATCCGGCCATAATGACGGCATCCAGCGAGCCGATGTCGATTCCCAACTCCAAAGCGCTGGTCGCCACCACCGCGCGAATGTCACCGTTGCGGATCTTGCGTTCGATCTCGCGCCGCTCGCGCGGCAGGTAGCCGCCCCGGTAGCCGCGGACCAGATCACCCGGCAGCGGACCTCGCTCACAGGCATCGCGCAGGTATTTCAAAAGAATTTCCGTCGCCAGCCGGCTATTGGCGAACACCAGAGTTTGATGCTGGCGCTCGATGAATTCGGTCGCTATCCGGCGCGTTTCATGTAAGTAGCTGCGGCGGATTCCAAGCTGCCGGTTCACCACCGGCGGATTGTAAAACACGAAATATTTCTCGCCGCTCGGCGCGCCGTTGCGATCCACCAGTTCGAACGGCGACTCGGTCAACTCCTCAGCCAGTTGCTTGGGATTCGCGATGGTTGCGGAACAGCAAATGAACTGTGGTTTCGATCCATAAAATTCGCAAATGCGGCGTAGCCTGCGAAGCAGGTTCGCCAGGTGGCTGCCGTATACGCCGCGATAGGAATGCAGCTCATCGATCACAACGTATCGCAGATTCTCGAAACATTTCGCCCACTTGGTGTGGTGCGGCAGAACGCCGCTGTGCAGCATGTCGGGATTTGTCAGGATAACGTTGGCGCGTTCGCGGATGGCACGGCGCGCGTCTTGCGGCGTGTCGCCGTCGTAAGTGAAGGCGCGGATGGGCGAGCCCATGGCGTCCAGCGCGGATTGCAGCTCGTGCAGTTGATCCTCAGCCAGCGCCTTGGTGGGAAACATGTAGATAGCGCGCGCGCCCGGATCGTCGCTGATCCGCTGGAGAACCGGAAGGTTGTAGCACAGCGCTTTACCGCTGGCGGTCGGAGTGACCACCACGACGTTCTTGCCTTTGAGGCACAGCCGAACCGCCTCGGCCTGATGCGTATACAGCCGGGGAATGCCGCGCGCTTCGAGCATGCTGCGAATGGCAGGTGCGACGCTCTCCGGAATCGCCTCGTACTCGCCCTCTCGTGCAGGTTGATGGCGGATAGCGCGAACAGGCGAATCCGGATCCGCCATCCATTGCTCGAACCGGGCGACTAAAGTCTCGACACCGCTGCACCGCGCAATGCCGAGGGCGGCCGATGCCGAGAGATCCAGAGAGAGGTTCATTGTATTCGCCTTTTCTTTGCCTAGCGTACACTAAAACATAAGATAAATCCAGCGTTTCAACACCAGAAGTCCGACATCCCCCTGTTATACTCGTCGCAGGTCGTGCAGCTCACCTTTACCGACTGGTTTGTCGTCGCGCTTTACTTCCTGTTTAATCTCGCCATCGGGCTGTACTACAAGCGCCGGGCCGGAAAGAGCGTCAACGAGTTTTTTCTCTCCGGACGAAACGTTCCCTGGTGGCTGGCCGGCACCTCGATGGTGGCCACTACCTTCGCCGCCGACACGCCGCTGGCGGTCACCGGCATGGTCGCGATGGGCGGCATCGCAGGCAATTGGCTGTGGTGGAACTTCGTCGCCAGCGGCATGTTGACCGTCTTCTTCTACGCGCGATTGTGGCGCCGCTCCGGCGTAATGACCGACATCGAGTTCACCGAGATCCGTTACTCCGGCAAACCCGCCGCATTTCTGCGCGGCTTTCGCGCCCTCTATCTCGGCATCCCGATCAATTGCATCATCCTCGGCTGGGTGAACCTGGCGATGGTGAAGATCCTCGGGCTGGTACTGGGCGTGGACAAACTACAGGCGCTGCTGATCGTCATGGGACTGATCGCGCTCACGTCCTTCATCTCCACTTTGTCCGGCCTGTGGGGCGTGCTGGTGACGGACCTTTTCCAGTTCGTCATCAAAATGGGAATGGTGACGGCGCTCGCCGTCTTCGCGGTAGAAGCGGTCGGCGGAATTGACGGATTGAAGATGAAACTGGCTGCCGTCGACCGGGCTCACGGCGTCGCGCAAGGCGGGCACGGCTCGGTACTGAACTTCATTCCCGACCTGAACTCCGCCTGGATGCCGATGATCACGTTCTTGGTCTACATTTCCATGAACTGGTGGTCAACGTGGTATCCGGGCGCCGAGCCGGGCGGAGGCGGGTACATCGCGCAGCGCATGTTCAGCGCAAAGGACGAAAAAAATTCGCTGCTCGCCACGCTGTGGTTCAACATCGCGCATTATGCGGTGCGTCCCTGGCCGTGGGTGCTGGTGGCGCTGGCGTCGCTGATCCTGTTTCCAGGGCTGCAAGACCCGGAGACCGGCTACATCCGCGTGATGATCGCTTACTTGCCGCCATCGCTGCGGGGTCTCATGGTGGCGGCTTTTGCGGCCGCCTACATGTCCACCATTGCCACCCAGCTCAATTGGGGCGCGAGCTATCTGGTAAACGATTTCTATCGCCGCTTTTTGAAAAAGCGCGAAACCGAGCAGCATTATGTCGTCGCATCGCGATTGGCCACGGTTTTTCTGACCATTGTTTCCGCAGTGGTCACGTTTTACCTGGACTCCATCGCCGGCGCGTGGAAGCTGCTGCTGGTCACCGGTGCCGGCACCGGCGGGGTCCTGCTGCTGCGCTGGTATTGGTGGCGCATCAACGCCTGGAGCGAAGTGTCGGCCATGATCTCGGGCTTCGCCGTCTCGCTGGCTTTGCAAATGGGCTGGGGCCTGGATAGAGACCAGCCGCGCGATTTCGCCTGGATCATGATCATCACCGTGTCGATCACCACCGCCGTCTGGCTTGCGGTGACGTTTTTGACCGATCCGGAATCGAAAGATACTTTGGTTGCCTTCTACCGCCGCACGCATCCTTCCGCGGCCGGATGGCGTCCCATTGCCGCGCTCGCTCCGGACGTACGCCCGTCCACCGGCGGCCTCTTTAATCTTATGGACTGGATCTGTGGCTGCGTGCTGATCTACGGAATTCTCTTCGGGACCGGCAAATTGCTGCTCGAGGAATTCGTTTCCGGTTCGCTGTTGCTGGCCGCCGGAATCGTCGCCGGGGCGATCATCTACTGGGACCTCTCGCGGCGCGGATGGAGCTCGGTTGTGGATTGACTATTTCAGGCGGTACAGGTGGTAGCGCTCGCTCTGACCGATCAATTCAATTCCCCATTGCGGCTGGCGCATCAGGAAGTCGCGTGCGCCCGGATCGAGATCGTGAACCGCTAGCGCGCGGATATTCTGGCGCTCCAGGTTTTCAATGGCC
>DATJWJ010000193.1:0-16411 GCA_035501355.1 Bryobacteraceae bacterium
CAAACCGCGGTGACAGTCCTCGCAAGGCCTCGTCCACCATCTGCCTCATCACACGCAATGGATGATCGGCAGGCACACGCTCCTCGGCCGTCCGGTAGCTAAAGATTCCGTTCTGCTGTTTGTCGTCGCCTCGCATGAATCCGATACGTCGCCTTTTGTTCTAAGGTGTCAGCCAAACATGATTTTTCCGCAGCCTGTTAGACGAGGCGCATTCCACCTATAATGACCACAGACGCTCCATGCTGGACGCACAACATCTCGCCACCCTCCTCCTGCGGGTAGCCGTGGCCGCATCGCTGGCCAGCATTCTGTCTCGCTTCGCCGCCTTCCAGCGCATGCTCATGCGCGAGGAACGAACGCTGCTGCAGCGCTTCCAACTCGCGCTCAGTTTCGCCGCGCCGTACGGAACCTGCGTCACCCTGCGCGTGCTGAACGTCAATTATCAGGCTGTCGACCTGGGTCTGGAAGGCAGCCTCACCGCCGGCATGGTGGGCGGCTACGTCAGCGGGCTCCTGGCTGGCGTCCTGATCTCGATCCCGGCCTTCGCCAAAGGCGAACTGATGTCCATGCCACTGTTCGCCGGCGTCGGCGTGCTGGGCGGCCTGCTGCGCGACGTCGCACCGGAAAAGGAAGACATCTGGAGGTTTTCGCCGCTGGTCAGCCTGAGCCCCAAGCGCTGGCGACAACGCCAATATCAGCTCCGCATGATGTTCCAACTCGGCTGCCTGTTCACCATCGTGTCCATGGAATTGCTGCGGGTCTCCATGGCCAGACTCTTCTCGCGCGGCGGTGTCTTCTTTCCCGAGATTTGGCGCGGCGCCCATCCTATGACCGCTATCGCCATCTGCACCAGCTCGGTTTTCGCCGTCATGCTTCCGCTCAAGATCTGGAACAATGCCCGCAACGAAAAAAAGATCGAAGCCCAGCAACTCAGCCTCAACGAAGCGCGCCTGGCCGCGCTCACCAGCCAGATCAACCCGCATTTCTTGTTTAATACGCTTAACTCGGTCTCCTCGCTGATCCGCACCAATCCCGACCAGGCCCGCAGCGTGGTCTATCGTCTTTCCAGCATCCTCCGGCGCCTGCTGCGCAACACCGACAATCTCACCCCGCTGCGCGATGAGATCGCTTTTATCGATAACTACATGACCATCGAGATGGTGCGCTTCGGCGACAAATTGCGCTTCGTGAAAGAAATTGACGCCGCCACTCTGGACCGCCTGGTCCCCAGCATGATGCTTCAGCCCATTCTCGAAAACAGCATCCGCCACGGCCTGGGCAGCAAAGTAGATGGCGGTACGATTCGCGTCCGCAGTTCGATTTCCGGCGGCCGCCTGCATCTGCTGGTGGAAGACGACGGCATCGGAATCCCGGAAAATCGTCTTGCGGCGCTGTTCGATCAGGGCATCGGCGTTAGCAATGTGAACGAGCGTCTCAAGGTGCTTTTCGGCGGAGATTACAAAATGTGGATCGATAGTAAACCGGGCGAGGGCACACGCACGGGAATCGAGATTCCCGACTTGATCGTGGCCAGTGAGGCCGGTCAGGAGCTCTCCACCGCGGGTTAACGCGCGGAAACCTGGATCGGAGGCCGTACGTCCTGTAATCAACCCGAAAGCTGGCGCAGGCTTTCGAGTTTCAAAGTTTTGAGTTCACGGTAACGAGATCGTCACTTGCCCCTAGCCGCTACATCTCCCGGAATTTCCACGGCAAACTCGTACCGGGAGTACGTCAATCCGCAATGGGTGCGACTACTCAACGTCCTCGAGATGAACGTGCGTTACACCCGTTGCGGCGGCGCCGAGCTGTGTACCGAGGATGGGCGCCGGGTCATCGATTTTCTTTCGGGCTTTTGCGTCCACCTTCGGAGCGAGGCGCTCGGCATGGCGAGAACAGTGATGGACACCTGATGCCGATTCGATTCCTGGCTCTGGTCTTCACCTGCGGTATCGCCTTGCGCGCGGCGGACTCGATCGGCAGTTCCGCCCGGCCTGTCACTTCAATCGATACCGGCTACCGGCAGATGTACAATCTCGAATTCGACCAGGCGCACCGGACCTTCAGCGACTGGGAACGCCAGCACCCCGCCGATCCGTTAGGGCCGGCTTCCAACGCGGCCGCATACCTGTTCTCGGAATTCGATCGTCTGAATATCCTGCACTCGGAATTCTTCGTCGAAGACGGGCTTTTCAAGCGGCGCCCCAAAGCGACGCCAAATCCCGCCGTTCGCCAGGCCTTCGACGCCGAACTAGCCAAGGCCGAAGAATTATCGGACAGCATTCTCAAACAATCGCCCCGACAAACCGCCGCCATGTTCGCCAAGACGATAGCGCTCGGCCTGCGCGCCGATTACCTGGCGCTGATTGAGCGCCGCGATTTAGACTCTTTGAAAATCGTCAAGTCGAGCCGCGCCTTGGCCGAGAATCTGCTCTCGATCGACCCGTCCTATTACGACGCTTACCTGGCCGTCGGCGTCGAGAATTACCTGCTCAGTATCAAGCCCGCGCCAGTCCGCTGGTTCCTCAAGATGAACGGAGCCGAAACCGATCGCGACCGGGGCATCCAGGACCTCGCTCTGACCGCCGAGAAGGGCCGTTATTTGAGTCCTTATGCCCGCCTGTTGCTGGCCGTGGCTGCACTGCGCGGCAAGGACATTCCCAAGGCCGCCGAACTTCTGACCCAGCTAGCTCAAGAGTTCCCTAAGAATCGCCTGTACGCGCAGGAACTCGCCCATCTCAAGTAGAAAAATCAGAGCGACGTAGTTGTGAGGCGCCGCTCGGGTAGAATAACCGGAGGGGCCGAAACTGTCAGCATGACGATCGCTGCCGCCGCGAGCGCATTTCCGCCGCACGAGTACGATCAGCGGGTGATTTTGTCGGCATTGCAGCGGCATTGGGGTCCCAAGGTAGACAATCCAGTTTTTCTCGAGCGTCTTCAGGCGCGCGTGGGCGTCGATAAGCGGCACCTGGCTTTGCCGATCGAAGAATATAACGACCTAAAAAGCTGGGGACGCGCGAATAATCATTGGATCGACGTCGCGCAGGAAATCGGAGAAACCGCTCTGTGCCGCGCGCTGACCCGCGCCGGCCTGGCGCCATCGGATCTGGACGCGCTGTTCTTCGTGTCTATCACGGGAATTTCCTGCCCGTCGATCGACGTCAAGCTGGTCAATCGCATGGGCCTGCCGCTGCACCTGAAGCGCACTCCAATCTTCGGCTTGGGATGCGTCGCCGGCGCAGTCGGGCTTTCGCGCGCGGCCGATTACGTTCGCGCTTACCCGGGCCAAGTTGCCGCCGTGTTGGCGGTGGAGCTGTGTTCTCTGACGCTGCAACAGGAAGACATCTCGATCGCGAATATCATTTCTTCCGGTTTATTCGGCGATGGCGCGGCGGCTGTGCTGGTGACTGGCGCGGAACGAAACGGCGGCGGCCCGGAAATTTTGGCCACGCGTTCGGTGCTCTTCCCGAATTCCGAACACGTGCTGGGTTGGGACATTTCCGAAAAAGGATTTCGGATGGTGCTGGCGCGCGAGCTGCCCGAAATCGTGCAGGAAAAGCTCGGACCGGTCGTGGATGCATTTCTCGCCGAGCGCGATCTCACGCGCGCCGATCTTGGTAGCTGGATCCTACACACGGGTGGGCCGCGCGTGCTCGAAGCCACCGCCGCGGCACTCGGTCTTTCTGAAGAAGACGTCTCGGCGTCCTGGGATTGTCTGCGGCGCGAGGGCAATCTTTCCTCCGCCTCAGTGCTGGTAGTTCTCGAAGAAGTGATGCTGAAGCGGCGGCCGGTCCCGGGCACCTACGGACTGCTGGCTGCAATGGGGCCCGGCTTTTCGGCGGAACTGGTTCTGTTGAGGTGGTAAATTGTCGAGCCTGAAAAGCGACGTCTTGATTATTGGTGGCGGGCCAGCCGGCTTGGCCGCCGCGATCGCTGCGCGCCTCAAAGGATTCACCGTGACGGTGGCCGATAGCGCCCGCCCGCCCATCGACAAGGCCTGCGGCGAAGGGCTGCTACCCGCCGCGCCTGTCGCGCTCGAGCGGCTCGGTGTTCGCATCACACGCGAGCATGCCTTTCCATTCCGCGGCATCCGTTTTCTGGGCCATGGAGCAACCGTGGAAGCCAGCTTCCCGGCGGGGCTTGGCTGGGGAATCCGGCGGACCAAGCTGCACCAGTTGTTGAACGATCGCGCCAACGAAGCCGGAGTACGGATGCTGTGGTGCGCCTCTCCGAACTTGGTCCAAGAAATGGCCGGGGCCCGGTGGATCATTGGCGCCGACGGGCAGAACTCGCGAGTTCGCCGCCTGCACGGTCTGGACAGCGCGAGCAAGGAGTCCTCGCGCTTCGGATTCCGCCGGCACTATCGAGTGGAGCCGTGGACGGACTGCGTTGAAGTGCATTGGGCCTCCGGCTTCCAGATTTATGTGACGCCGGTGGGGTCGAATGAGGTCGGCATCGCGCTGCTCACTCGCGACCGACGTCAGCGGGTCGAACAGGCTCTCCAGGTTCTCCCGCAGTTGCAGCGCAGGCTTGCTGGCGCGCCGTTTTCGAGTGTCGAGCGTGGTGCAGTGACCATGTCGCGAAGGCTGCGGCGCGTGGTCGGGGAACGGACTGCTTTGATCGGAGACGCCTCCGGTTCGGTCGACGCCATCACCGGCGACGGGCTGAGCCTGGCCTTCCGTCAAGCCATCGCGCTGGCCGACGCTTTGGCCGCAGGCGACCTGGAAGCTTATCAAGCCGAACACCGCCGCCTGGCACGCAAGCCCCTGCTCATGGCTGATTTCATGCTGCTGCTTGATCGCTCGCCGGGGTTAAGGCGGCTGGCGTTGCACGTCATGGCTTCGAGGCCAGCTATCTTCGGCAGCCTGCTTGCTCTGCACGTTGGGTCCCCGTCTCTGGCACTTGCAACCTCGTGAAAAAATGTTTCCTCATTTCGTGCCTCGCCGGTCTGGCGTTCTGCGACAGCTCGTTCCAGCTTGATCCATCCAAGACCGAGATCAATTTCGCCTTGCATGACACGCTGCATACGGTGCACGGCAGTTTCAAGCTAAAGCGCGGCGGGATACACTTCGATCCGGCCACGGGAAAAGCCGGTGGCGAAGTCGTCATTGACCTTCCGAGCGGCGCAAGCGGCAATGGATGGCGCGATAAGCGCATGCAGAAGGAGGTTCTTGAGAGCCAAAAATATCCGGAAGCGATCTTCGTTCCGGATTCCGTGCAGGGACGGCTGGAAACAGAAGGCGAATCGCAGCTGAACGTGCATGGCGTGTTCAAAATCCACGGCGCGGATCATGAAATGACGCTCCAACTCCTGGTGGATGCGCTCGGAGGCGGCCGCTATACGGCGACCAGCCACTTCTCCATCCCGTACGTCGAGTGGGGAATGAAGGACCCCAGCAATTTCGTGCTGAAGGTGGATAAAAAGGTTGAGATAGAAATTAAAGCGGCTGCGACTGCGCGGTAGCCGGGACAATCCAATCGGCCGGCACCTGGCCTTCCGGCAACAGCTCTCCCTTTTCAAGATGACGCGATTTGGTGGCGAAGTGCGCCGCGTGCGGATCGTGCGTGACCATCACAATGGTCTTGTGGAATTCACTATTCAAGCGCCAGAGCAGTGTCAGGACCTCGAGGGCGGAATTCGCGTCCAGGTTGCCGGTAGGCTCATCGGCCAGGATCAAATCCGGGTCGGTGACAATGGCGCGCGCGATGGCCACGCGCTGCTCTTGGCCGCCGGAGAGCTGGCGCGGCAAGTGATGCAAGCGGTCGCCGAGTCCGACCAGTTTCAGCGCAGTCTCTGCGTGCTCCATCCGTTCTTTCTTCTTGAGATTCGTGAGTTTCAGGGGTAGCTCGACGTTTTCGATCGCGCTCAGGACCGGAATCAAGTTGAAAGACTGAAATATGAATCCGATGTGCGCGTTGCGCCAATGTGCGATGGCCCGCTCAGAGACTGCGCGCAGATCCTGACCGAGCACGAGGATTTCGCCATCCGTGGGACGGTCCATGGCGGCAATCAGATGCAGCAAGGTCGACTTGCCGGAGCCGGAGGGTCCCATGAGCGCGACAAATTCGCCGCGCGAGATGGCGATGTCCACGTCCTTCAGCGCGACTACGCGAAACTCGTCGCGCACATATTCCTTCGTTAGTTGGTGCGTTTCGATAACGGTTTCAGCCATGAGTCTAAGCCTGCTTGGGCCGCACTTTCTGCCCGTCTTTCAAACTTGCGGGCGGATTGATGATGATATCTTCACCGCCGATCAGACCCTCGATAACTTCGACGCCTTGCGACGTGGTGCCTGCGACTTTGATGGTCTTTCGCAACGCTTTCCCGCCGACCACCTCGAACACCGCGCCATCGCGTACGGCCGAGCCCGGCACGGTGATCACCGGCTTCGATTCGGCTTGCGCGGCGCCCGGTTTTTCAGGTGAATAAAACGCGACGCTGGCGTTCATCTCGGGCCGCAGGTAATCGTCGGGTTCCAGGATTTTGACTTTGACCTGGACTGTCGCCTTCTGGCGATTGGCTTCGGGCGAGATTTCCGTAATCACGCCCTGGTATTTGCGATCCGGATACGCGTCCGTGGTGACTACGCCCGGCTGTTTGGGGCCAAGCTTTGCAAAATCGTTCTGGTTGATGTCGAGTTCGACTTGAAGGTCGCGTAAATTGGCGAGCGAAACGACGTAGCCTTTTGCGCCCTTGTCGCCCACGAATCCGGTGGTGACGAACTCGCCTTGCTCTACGTTGCGCTCGAGAATGGTGCCGTCGATGGGGGCGCGAATCACGGTGTTATCGAGTTGGACCTGAGCGTAATCGAGCGTGCCCCTGGCTTGATCTACCTGCGCACGCAGCGCATCGATTTCTTCCTGGCGAGGCCCAAGTTTGACCAGTTGGTAGGCGCGATCGAGTGAAGCGACTTTCGCGACGGCCGAATCATAGCGGGCCTGTGCGTCATCGAGGGTCTGCTGAGCTGCGATTTTATCGTGCACCAGGCCGCGCGTGCGTTCCAAGGAAACGCGGGCATTTTCCAGATCGGCGCGGGCCTGATCGAGATCGGCCTTGGCTTTCGCGATCTCTTCGGGGCGCGAACCATGCTCGGCCTCAGCGAGCTTGGCTTTCAACATTTCCAGATTGCCTTGCGCTGAAAGGACGTTGGCGCGATATTCGTCGTCTTCCAGGCGCACCAGGACCTGGCCGGCTTTGACCTTGTCGGCTTTTTCCACGCCGATCCACGCGACTTTGCCGATGACTTTGGCGGCCAGTTCGATTTTGTGCGCAGCCACGATGTAACCCGTGGCGTTGAGAATCACGTTGCCTTCACCGCCCGGTCCCACGGAAGTAGCGCGGACGCGCACGATGTCTACCTCGGTGGCGGCATTGAGGCGGGCGTAGATGAAACGCGCGGCGCCCAGCAGGACGAATAGCAAAATGCCGGCGATGATGAATCGCGCGGCCCAGGGCGATGGCTCGCTGGAACGCTTCTTAGAGCGGTCGATGCGCAGGCTCTTGAGTTCGCTGTCCATTTCTAAACGTCTCTCAGCGCATTGAGGATTTCTTTCTTGGCCGCGTTTCTGGCCGGGAACAGGCCTCCCAATGCTCCCATTACCAGCGCGAATGCGACACCTGCCGCCATGATCTGGGGACTGACCCGGAAGTTGAACGAAATCTCGCTAAACGTGACGAAGCTGCCGATTCCGGTAGTGATATTGTTCAGAGGCAGAACCAGTACGCAGCCGAGCAAGCCACCCAGCACGGAAAGCAGCACCGATTCGAGCAAGAAGCTGGTTAGAATACTGCCGCGCGAAAAGCCCAGCACGCGCAGAGTGCCGATCTCCCGGGCGCGGCGGGCAACCGCTGCGTACATGGTGTTCATGGCGGCGAAGCTGCTGCCGACCGCCATGATGACGGAGATGAAAATTCCCAGGTACTGCAATACCGCGCCGGAACTGGTTTGCGAATCGTAATATTCCTTCTCGGTTTGCGCCACGACGCCGAGGCGCCGATCGTCATTCATGGAATTGATGAGCGCGGGAATGGTGGCGGCGTCAGTGGCGCGCACCAGGATTGAGCTGAGTCCGTCGGCGCGATTAAAGTCCGAACTGGTCTGGTTGAGGTCGCCGAAGATCTCGCTGTTTACCGAGGACTGGCCGCCGTCCATTACGCCGACTATTTCCCAGTCGCCGCGGCCGAAGCGTAGTTTGTTGCCCAAATGGGCGCCGGGATAACGCCGGGCGATGGATTTCCCAACCACGACCTCGCGCTGGCCAGCCTGGAACCAGCGTCCGTCCTGGAGCTTGAGCCCATCGCGCATCTTGATCCCAAGCGGTAGGATGCCGCGCAGCGTCACGTTCATGCCTTCCGGGCTGTCGACGCTGGGAAGGTTGATGACAGTCACCATTTCGAGCGATGCCATGGGCTGGCCGCCGTCACGAGCGATTCCAGGCATGGACTTGAGGTCCTGATAGACTTCGCGCGTGATGGCGCTGCTCAATTCCGCATTGGAGCCTTTGCGCATCACCAGGATTTGGAGTGGATTGCCGGAGGACTGGAACGCTGTCTGGAGGCCATTGACCAGGGCGAGAACGGAGAGCAGCACGGCGACGGTGAGGGTGATGCCGAGCGCGGTCATGATGGTGGTGGTCTTGCGGACAACCAGGTTGCGGAGATTGTAAGAAACCGGAATCGCCATGTCTAGCCCGCGTATCGCAAGGAATCGAGGATGGAGGTCCGCGAGGCGCTCCAGGCCGGAACGAATGAGCTGACCAGGCCGATGAGCAGTGCGCCGGCAAGGCAGACGAGAGCGACGGGCGGCGTCACCGCGAGGTTGTGCATGGCGGGCATCATGTCGGCGCCTGGGCTATGGCTTACGGCGGCACACAAGCCCGCGGCGAGCAGGCATCCTAACGCGCCGCCTGCTAAGCAGATGATCGCCGACTCGCCCAACACGATTCCCAGGATGGCGCCGGGCGTGAATCCGAGAGTTTTCAAAATGCCGACCTCTCGGATGCGCTCGCGCACCGACATCGAGATGGTGTTGGCGGAGACCAGGAGAATAGTGAAGGTAACTGCCCCGCAGATGGCCATAATAAACAGCCGCAGATTTCCAAGGAAAGAAATGAAGCTCAGTTGAAACGCTTTCTCCGATTCGCTGCGTGTGGGGAAAGGCGAAGTGGAGAACATGTCGTCGACGGCGGCGGCCAGGCGGGGAACGTCGGCCGGCGTGTCGGCCTGGATGAGGAAAGCGCCAACCATGTCTTGCTGCGCACTGGAGGAACCGAGTGCTTCGCGCAAATATTCGCGGCTGAAATAGAGCGCCGCCATCTTGTCGGGGTCGTCGTAAATGCCAACCACTTTCAAGTCGAGATTGACCGGAAAGATGTCGCCGATCAAGTGGATCGTGTCGCCGATCTTGAAATTCAGCTTGGTGGCGAGAGATCGTTCGACAATGCAGCCGGTCCGCTCGCGCAGGAAAGCCCGTTTCTGATCTTCCGGAATCTGAAATTCATTGTAGACGTTAAAGAAGTGGTCGGGATCGGTGGCGAAGCGGGCGAACATGTTGTTGGGATCGCGCGCGTCTTTATAGGTGCCCCCGAACCATTGCCAGGTCATGAGGTCGCGGACGCCGGGGAGCTGGCGGATCTTGTCGCGATAGTAGATGGGGATGGGCTGGGTCATGGAGACGCGGTGCCGCGTGACCAGCCGGAGCGCTTGGGCTGGAGTGGCTTCGCCAAAGAACATGGCCTGATACATCGCGATCAGCAGGCCCAGGATGCAAAGCGACACCGCGATGCTTGCGACGGTGAGCAAGCTGCGGCGGCGGTTGCGTACACTGTTCTTAAAGATCAGTCCTAAATAGCGCATGCTGGCATCCTTCTTCAGCCTATCAGCCTGGACCGGTTTGCCGGAGGCGAGATCGGCCAGTGGCGGCCAGGAACCGGCGAGCGGCTGTAGCGGCAGATCGATCCGTTAATTCATTCTTACAAAATACGAATGTCACCAGACGAGCTGTTCATGGGGGAGGCGTTGGAACTGGCGCGCCAGGCCGAGCGAAACGGCGAGGTTCCGGTGGGCGCGGTGGTGGTGGTGGGGGGCGAGGTGTGCGGGCGAGGATTTAATTCGCCAATTCGCAAAACGGACCCAACCGCGCACGCCGAGATTCTGGCGCTAAGGGACGCGGCCGCGCGGCTGAAGAATTATCGGTTGGAGGGCGCCACCATGTACGCGACGCTCGAGCCGTGCGTGATGTGCGCGGGGGCGTTGGTGGCGGCGCGGGTGGCGCGGTTGGTGTTTGGGGCGCGCGACCTGCGTTTCGGCGGGGTGCGGAGCAAATTTTCGTTGGCCGATTCTGAGCTGTTGAATCACCGGCTGGAGGTGGTGGAGGGGGTCCGGGCCGCGGAGTGCCTGGAGCTGGTGAAGCGATTTTTTGAGCAGCGCCGGTAACGGCGGCTTGAAGCCTACATACACAAGCAGATGCAGGTCATGGAACCCAGATGGGTACTCGGCTCATCCAACATACAGAGGACGAGTTGAGGCGCGTGGAAAAAAGGAATTAATGTCATGATTAAGAAACTAGGTTTCCCGATACTTGGCTTGGCGGCAACGTTGGCTTTGTTTACGCCATCGCAGGCCAAGGCCGCACGGTGGGGATTCGGAATAGGGGTTGCACCTGCATATCCATATGCTTATAGCGTTCCCGCTCCCTATCCATACTACGATCCTTACTACAACCCCTATTATTACGACCCTTACGTTTATAGTTATCCGTATTATGGCGGTGGCCTGTACTTTGGCGGAGGTTGGGGCGGTTACGGCGGGTACGGCTATGGCGGCCATGGTTATGCCTATCGCGGTGGTGGCGGCTACCGCAGTGGTGGTGGCTACCGCGGTGGTGGTGGTTTCCACGGTGGTGGTGGCGGCTTCCATGGTGGCGGCGGTGCTCACTTCGGCGGTGGCGGGCATGGTGGCGGTCACGGCGGCCATGGACGTTAAGAAGAATTAACCGGCAGTAACTTTCTCCTCTCAGACCACCCCGGCGGCATCTCACCTCCGGGGTGGTTTTGTTTTGGCCCGGTTTGCTCGCGCCTTTGATCCGCTAAAGTAGTGGATTGAAATCCGCACAACTGGTAGCTCCGCACACGATCGAGGTTCGGGAAATTCCGCTTCCTGCTGATCCCGCACCTGGCGAAATTCTGGTGAAGCTTCGCTCGGTCGGGATATGCGGCAGCGATATGCACTGGTATCTGGAAGGCAGTATTTACGGGATGCCGGCGGCATATCCGCAGGTGCTTGGCCACGAGCCGGCGGGTGAAGTAGTGGCTGTTGGAAGCGGGGTGACCCAGCTCAAGCCCGGTGACCGAATCTCGATCGAGCCCACCATTAGCTGCGGACACTGCGAATGGTGTTTGAAGGGCCAGCACAACAATTGTATGGCGTCGCGTTTTATGGGCTCGCCGCAGGCGCCAGGATTGCTAAGGGAGTACGCCGCGATTCCGGCGCATAACGCCACGCTGGTGCCCGAAAGCTTCAGTTACACGCAGGCGTCGCTGATCGAGCCGGTGGCGGTGATCATGCACATGCTGGAGTTGGTAGAGATCCGGGCTGGTCAAAGCGTGGCCATCCTGGGCGCCGGCCCTATCGGTCTGCTGGCCGCCGCCGTGGCTCGCAAGGCCGGCGCCGCACAGGTGCTTATGGCCGACAAGCTGCCGCACCGCGTTCGGATGGCGCAGGACTTGGGCGCGTCTGCGGTTCCGATCGCGCAATTCGGCGAGCTGGTGGCGGACCGAACGCATGGGCGGGGAGTAGACATCGCGATCGATGCGGCGGGCGTACCGGATACGATCAATCTCGCGCTGGCCGTGACGACACTGGGGGGAACATTCGTGCTGATCGGCATCCCGAATCATACCCCTGTCCCGGTGGATCTTTTCAGTTTGCAAGCCAAGGAGATTCGTTTTCAGCCGCTGAAGCGGTCGAATCACCAGTCGCAGCCGGCCATCGCGCTTCTGGCCTCCGGTGCGATTCCAGAATCCATCGTGACGCACCGTGTGGGCATCGAGCAAGCTCCGGGGGCATTTAAGATGCTGGCCGAGTATCGCGACGGCATAGGGAAGCTGGCGATCGAGTTTCCGGCTTGATGGCCGGGCCGACTCTGCCACAATGGAGTTGAGAATCGCGAGCCATGACAAACCAACGCATCGGCATTCTTACCGGCGGAGGTGACGTTCCAGGACTGAACTCAGTCATCAAGGAAGTCACTTATCGCGCCACGGAAAACTGTTGCGAAGTAATCGGCATTCGGCGGGGATGGGAGGGCCTGACGCACCTGAACATCCAAGATGACCAAAGCCGGGCGCAATACGTGCTACCACTGACGCGAGAGAATACGCGCACCATCGACCGGTACGGCGGCACGGTGTTGCACAGCAGCCGCACGAATCCATCCAAGATGAGCAGCCTGCCGGATTTCCTGAAGGATCGGGATTTCCCCCGCAAGCAGACCACCAAGGGCGGCCAAACCGTCACGACCTACGATCTGAGCCCGCATGTGCTGGAGAACATCGCGGCTCTGGGTTTGGATTCGCTCATCGCCATCGGCGGCGACGACACGCTGAGCTATGCAGCCAAACTTCACACGCTCGGCGTCAAGGTGATCGCGGTTCCGAAGACCATGGACAATGACGTCCACAACACGGAATATTGCATCGGCTTCTCGACCGCCATCACACGCGCCACGGACGCGATCAACCGGCAGCGGACCACCGTGGGATCGCACGAGCGGATCGGTGTTTTCCGCGTGTTTGGACGCGACGCCGGCTTCACCTCGCTCTACACGGCCTACGTCGCTTCCATTCGCTGCTGCATTCCCGAATACAAGGTCAATCTGGACAAGCTCGTCGATCTGCTCATCACCGACAAGCGTCATAATCCGAGCAATTATTGCCTGGTGATTCTTTCGGAAGGCGCGGAGTGGGAAGGGTATCGGGTGCGCGAATACGGGGACGCGGATGCGTACGGGCATCGCAAGAAAGAGAACGTGGCGGAAGCGCTCAGCGACGAGATCAAGGCGCGCACTAAGGAAGAAACCATCGTGAGCGATTTGACTTATGACCTGCGCAGCGGTGCGCCGGATTTTGTCGACAAGCTGATCGCCTCCACGTTTGGAACCATGGCGCTGGAGGCGGTGCTGGCCGGACAGAGCGGGTTGATGGCAGCGCTGGTGAACGGCTGTTACGCGATGGCGCAGATTCCGGATGCGAGTCTGGGCCCGCGCAAGGTGGAAGTGGCCACGATGTATAACACCGAGCGCTACCGTCCCAATTACGCCAACAAGACCGGCTTGCCGATTTTCCTGACGCGGGCCTGATGGCCTGGAGACGATTTTTCGGCAAGCCCGCGGCGGTGCCGCTTTCCGAGATCGTCCGGCACTTTAACCAGGCCGCTGCCGATGAAGAGAATTTTCCGTCGACGATCGACCCTCGCATTTATCATGTGCGGTTGATTCTGGATTACTTCGGCGATCTCGCGGGCAAGCGCGTACTGGATGTGGGCTGCGGCAAGGGCAGGTTCGCGCGAGTATTGCAGGAGCGGCATGCCGGGGCGTCACTGGTGGGGTTGGATTTGGCGGAGGCGATGTTGCGGCATGTGCCCGCGGGGATTGCGGCCTGCTGCGGATCCATGACTGCGCTGCCGTTTCCGAGCGAGTCCTTCGATTGCGCCTATGCTACCGAGTCGCTGGAGCATGCGGTGGACATTGAAGAAGCGGTGACGGAGATGTGCCGCGTGGTGAGGCCGGGCGGGCGGATCGTAATCATAGACAAGAACCGGGAGCAGTGGGGCCGGCTGGAAACGCCCGCGTGGGAAAAATGGTTCGGCGGAAAGCAACTCGAGCGGCTGCTGGGGAAGCACTGCCGCAAGGTGTCAAGCCGGCCGATCTCGTACTGGGAGGATGTCGCTCCGGACGGTTTGTTTCTGGCTTGGCTGGCGGAGAGGTAAATCGGCCCGCCTTGACATCATGATGCTCCGCGGTTAGCATCAAGATGTGACACGAACTACGATTACCCTGGACGACGACGTCGCTGTGAAGCTCAAGGCGGCCATGCGGAAATCCGGCGGGTCGTTCAAGGAAACCGTAAATGAGACTCTGCGCGCGGGGCTGCTTGCGCAACAAACCGCGAAGAAACGAAAGCCATTCAAAATCCGTGCCAAGGACATGGGATTGAAGCCGGGATATAGTCTTGACAAGCCCTGGGATCTGATTGAAGAGATCGAAGGGCCCGGCTACCGGTGATTTTGCTGGACGCCAATCTTCTGCTTTACGCGCATAACGTTACTTCCGAGGAGCATGACCGCACCGCCGCCTGGATTCTGAGCAAGCTTTCTGGTCCGGAGATGATTGGTTTGGCGTGGGACGTCATTCTGGCGTTCCTTCGTGTGGCAACCACACCGCGGATCTTTGCGGCCCCGTTCGAACTCGACGCTGCGTCGTCGATCATCGATCAATGGCTAGCACTGCCAAATGTGGTGACCATTACTCCCACTCAACGGCACTGGGAGATCTTCCGTCAACTGCTCCCCAAGACGCGAGCGCGCGGATCGTTGATTATGGATGCCCATTTGGCGGCACTCGCCATCGAGCACGGCGCGACGCTGTGCACCAACGATCGCGACTTCGCGCGGTTCCCTGGGCTCAAGGTCGAGTTTCCGATCCAGTGACGCGTGCCGCCGCCCCTTATAATTGGGGCTTGTGACGGACAGCGCTATTCTCGATCACATCTCGCGGCTGCCGCACGCGCGCGCCACCTTCAAGCAGCTTGTTCGGGAGCTCGGTTCGCGCGGCGAATCGCGCGGTGAATTGGAGGCCGCGCTCGAGCGGTTGACGGAGCGCGGTGACCTGGTGGAACTTCGTTCCGGCCATTTCGTCGCCACGCGCTTTAGCCGGGAGTATGCCACCGGGCGTCTGAACATGCACCGGGATGGTTACGCGTTTTTGATCTCCGATAGGCCGCTTGAAAATGTCCAGGGCGATATCTACATTCCGCGCGAGTCCGCGCAGATTGCCATGCATGGCGATCGCGTGGTGGTGCGCATCGCGCGCATCGAAGGCGATGGGCGCGCGGACGGCGAAATAGTTAAGATCCTGCGGCGTGCGCACCAGACCGTGGTGGGCGAGTTTCGCGCGAGCGCGCGTGGTTGTTATGTGATCCCTCACGACGAGCGGATTCGGCAGTGGATCGATATTCCAGAGGGAATGGAGCTGCCGGGTGAGGACGTGGCCCGTCACCGCGTTGGCGTAACACCGCTTCAAGTCAGCGGGCCCGCGGATCTCGACGGGATGGTCGTCAACGTCGACATTCTCGAATTTCCGGAAGGGCGCGAGCGGGCCATCGGACGCGTGATCGAAATCCTGGGCCATCCCGACGATTTCGGCGTGGACGTGGAAATCGTAATTCGAAAGCATCACATCCCGCATCAATTTCCGCCCGAAGTATTGGAACAGGCGCAGAGTTTCTCCAGTATCATCCGCTTAGACGAGCTGGCGGGACGCGAGGATTTTCGGCATCTCGATATCGTCACCATCGATGGCGAAACGGCGCGGGATTTCGACGATGCGGTTTGGGTGGACAGGCTCGCTAACGGCAACTACGCGCTTCAGGTTCACATTGCCGACGTCAGCCACTACGTCAAGCCCGGCACGCCCATCGACGAAGAAGCATTCCTGCGCGGCACCAGCGTGTATTTTCCGGACCGCGCCGTGCCCATGCTGCCGCTCGAGCTGTCCACTGAGATCTGCTCCTTGAAACCCGCCGTGGATCGGCTGGTGCTCTCAGTTCTTCTCGAGCTGGATCATCGAGGTGACGTGATTGCGCAGCGATTCTGCCGGGGTGTGATTCGCAGTGTCGAGCGCATGACCTACACGGACGTGCACGCTCTACTCGAGGGGGACGCCGATCTGAGGAAGCGCTACGAGCGCGTAGCCCCGCGATTCGAGCTGATGCGTGAGCTGGCGCTGGTGCTGAACCGGAAGCGCGTGGAGCGCGGTGCAATCGATTTCGACATGCCCGAACCGCTAATCGAGTTCGACGAATTCGGCGAGATGACCGGGGTGACGCGCAGCCCGCGCAATATCGCACACCGGTTGATCGAAGAGTTCATGCTGGCCGCCAACGAGGCGGTGGCATCGCACCTGGAGCAATTGGAAATCCCGTCGCTCTTTCGCATCCATGAGAAACCGAACCCGAAACGCGTCATGGAATTCGAGGAGATCGCGGCGCATTTCGGATACTCCCTCGGCATCGGAGCGCTGCCGGTGAAACGTTTTCAGATGAAAGAACGCGGGCGCGGCGGGCGTCCGGTGCGGAAGACGATTGAGACGGCGGACGACAGTCTGGCAATATCACCGCGCAATTATCAGAAGCTGGT
>DATJWJ010000194.1:0-18381 GCA_035501355.1 Bryobacteraceae bacterium
CGAGCGCTGTTGCAGGCTCGCGCGGCGCATGGCGGACCGGCTGTCGAGCGTGTCCAGCGTCAAAATCCTGAACGATGTTGTTCTCAATCAGGTATTGGTGCGTTTTGGCGACGCGGACGCGCTGACAACGGAGGTTATCCGCAAGGTGCAGCAAGATGGCACTTGCTGGGCGGGCCCGACCACGTGGCACGGTATGAATGCGATGCGTATCTCCGTTTCCAACTGGTCCACGTCCGAAGCCGACATCGACCTCTCGGCGGACGCGATTCTGAGGTGCGCGAGCACGGCGGCGACAGCGGCTTGAAAGGTGGTTACAATCAAGAACGTTGTCATCAGGAGGCGGGTGTGAGAACTCTTTCGGCGGCGTTCGCGATTATGTCGGCTGGATTCGCGCTCCAGGCGCAGGTGCAGCCTCCACCCGCTCCCTGGCGTGGCGCAGGGCCAACGCCTTGCGTGGGTTCCGATGGCGGAATCTATCAGTGCGCGCCGGCGCGCGGTGTGGTTGCGGTGCGGGCCGGACATCTGTTCGATAGCAAAGCCGGACGGATGCTCTCTAAGCGAGTAATCGTGATTTCAGGCGAGCGCATCACCGAGGTTGGCTCCGACGGGCAGGTCAAAATTCCAGCCGGCGCACAGGTCATCGATCTGAGCCGCACCACGGTGCTGCCGGGCTTGATCGATGCGCACACGCACATGTTCGACACGCGCGGGCGCAACGGGACCACCGAAAAATCGATGCTGATCGCGGTTGCGAACGTCCAGGCCGATCTGCGCGCTGGATTCACAGCGGCGCGCGACATGAGTACGCACGGCAACGGCTACGGCGACGTTGAGGTCCGCGACGCGATCAATCAAGGACGCATTGACGGGCCGCGCTATCAGGTGTCGACGCTGGGAATCGTGTGGGGTGCGACGCCCAAGGATCCCGCCCGGCCCGAAAATCCGCTGGCCAGCACGGTGGTCCGGTCGGCCGAAGAAGGTCGCGCCGCGGTGCGCGAGCAGATTGCGCACGGCGCCGACTGGATCAAGCTATTTCCAGCGGGCAATTATTCGTTCACTGCCGATGGGCGGGATCAATATCAGGTCACCTATCCGCTCGAAGTGGTGCAAGCCATGATCGACGAGACGCACCGGCTCGGAAAGAAGGCGGGCTGTCACGTGTACGGCGGCGAAGGATTGAAGAACGCGATTGTCGCCGGATGCGACACCATTGAACACGGCTTTGGGTTGAATCAGGAATTGATCGACATGATGGCGTCCAAGGGGCTGTATTACGACCCGACCATCGTGCGCTACACCGAGCCGTACATGGATGAGAACGACGCCAGGACCACGGGCGGAAAATTTCGGATTATCCCGATTTTCGAGCGGGCGGCGTCAATGGCGGCCGCCACCAAGGGCATTAAGATGATGCTGGGCAGCGGCGTGGATGGTTCGACATTCGCGCACGGGTCCCAGGCCCTCGAATTTGAAGCGCTGGTGAAGTTGGCGGAGATGACTCCGGCGCGCGCGATCCAGAGCGGGACCATCGTCAGCGCCCAGGCGCTGGGCTGGCAGGATCAGATTGGGTCCGTCGAAAAAGGGAAGTATGCGGATCTGGTCGCGGTAGCGGGCGATCCGCTGGCGGACATCACCGAGCTCCAGCGCGTGAAGTTCGTCATGAAGGGCGGAAAAGTGATTCGTGACGATACGGAGGCTGGCGCGGCGTCCAGCCGCTGATTCGAGCGAAAACCGTGCGGCACGATCTGGTGGTTTTGTTCGAGCATCCGGAGTGGCAGAAGCCGATCTTTGCGGCGCTGGAGCGGCGTGGAGTGCGCTTTGCGTCCTGTGACTTGAAGCGCGCTGCTTTCGATCCGGATTCGGTGCCGCAGGCAGCGCTGTATTTCAATCAAGCCAGTCCCAGCGCGTACGTGCGAGGGAACACGCGGGCCGTACCCTTGGCTCTGGCTTTGATGCGTTCGCTCGAGCTGGGCGGAGCGCGGGTCTTGAATGGCTCGCGGGCATTCGCGCTGGAAATCAGCAAGTCGGCGCAGGCCGCGTTGATGCACAGCTTGAATATCCGGCATCCACATGCGCTCGCGTTCAACGATGTGGACGCGGCGCTGGAGCAGTGGGATCGCTGGCCGGCGTTGTTGAAACCGGAGCAGGGCGGGAGCGGCGCCCGTATGTACTTGCTCAATTCGGGCGAAGAGCTGAAGCGGTTGCTGCGCGAGCGGCCGGAACTCTGGCTGCCCGACAATCTACTGCTGCTGCAGGAATATTTCGAAGTGGATGCTGCGCGCGGGATCGTTCGCATGGAGTTTCTGGGCGCCGAGCTGCTGTATGCGATGCGCGTGGTTTCGCACGGCGCTTTCAATCTGTGCCCATCGGAGGCGTGCAATCCCGAGGACGGCGCGGCGGCTGAGTGCCACGTCGAAACGAAACCTGTGTGGCCGGTGGAATTTTATCCATATAAAGAGGTGTCTGCCGCGGCAGTGGAAGCGGGCCAAAGGCTGATGGCGGCCGGCGGTCTGGATGTCGGAGGCATCGAGTATCTCGAAGCCCGCGACGGCGGGCTGGTCTTTTACGACATCAACGCAAATTCGAATCTGCGCGCGCCCATCGCGAAGGCGTTTGGATTCGACCCGTTTGAGCGCGTGGTGGATTATCTGGTCGCGAAGATCGGCGAGTCGCCGAAGACTAGCGTCGAGTTTGTGCGTTCCGAGTCGCGCGCACGGCACGGGTCTGGCTGAGCTTCTTCAACATGTCGACGTTGCGGCGGGCGTCCTCCGGCTTGTCGTGCGGTGTTTCCAGGATGAAGGCTTTCTTGCGCAGGCGCGGATGAGTAAGGATCGCGCGAAAGCCCTCTTCGCCGATATGGCCTTCCCCGATATGCTGGTGGCGGTCCAGGTGCGAGCCAAGCGGTGTCTTCGAATCGTTGGCGTGAATCACCGGGACATTGTCCCAGCCTAGAATCTGGTCGACCGCGGCGACCGTCCGGTTGACGCCGGCCGGATTCGAGATATCGAAGCCGGACACCAGCAAGTGGCAGGTGTCGATGCAGAACCCGATTTTCAGGTCGGTGAGTTCGGCGGCGAATTGGCGCATCAGAGCCAGTTCTTCAAGACGGCTCCCCAGCGCCGCGCCCGCGCCGGCTGTGTTTTCAAGCAGCACTGTCAGGGCCGCCGTCTTGAGTCCTTGCGCGGCTTCGGCCAGCGAGCGAATCACCGCATAGATGCCTTGTTCCACCGAATGTCCCTTGCAGTTGCCGGGATGAGCCACCAGGTATTCGGCTCCAATGGCGAGCGCGCGCTCGATTTCGCCGCGAAAGGCCTGCGTCGATTGCTGCCGCAGCGCTTCAGTACAGGAAGCCAGATTGATGAGGTAGTTGTCGTGGATCACCAGCGGATAAAGATCGTGACGCTCGCGCGCGCGGGCCAGCAGTTTGATTTCGCTTGCGGCTGGAGCGGGCGAAGCGCGCCACATGCGCGGGCTGGCCGAGAATATCTGAAGCGTGTTACCACCGGCTTCGACGGCTTGCAGCGCGGCGTGCTCGAGAGATTTGGAGATGGAAGTGTGCAGCCCGAGTCGCAAGCAGTGATCTTAGCGTACCAATCCGACGCCGGAGCTACGGCTTTTGCCTGAGTGCGCGCGCAATGGCGTCGTGGCAACATGATCCTGTGAGGTTGTTTGGGATTGGTTTGGCCCTAATCGGCTTCGTCGCGCTAGCGGGCTGCGCGCGGGCACGCGTGACCACCTCCGTTCAGGCCGATGGTTCCTGGACTCGCACCGTCATGCTTACAGGGCCAGGAAAAGAAAGACATGCAAGTCACGCCCACGCTGGAGGATACGTTCGTGATTCCGGCCGGCGCCGGCTGGAAGTCGCAGGAAGAGCACAAGAATGGCGATCGCGTTTTGACGCTGGAGCGCTCGCTCGCAGCCGGTGCGTCGCTCCAAGGCGATGTCTCCCTCAAGGCGGGCGCGGGCGGCAAGCTCCGCTTGACGAACGAAGTCGCGGTGAAGCGCGTAGGTCCGCATCGCTTCGAGTATCGCGAGACGCTGAAATGGATGGGGGACCCGAGCCAAACCATCAGCGAGGTGAAGCCGGCGGATCTGTCCATCATCAAGTCAGCCTTGCCAAAGCAGCTCGCGACTGACGCCAACGCGCGTGCGCTGGCCGGCAAAATGGCGGCTTTGCTGATGCCCATGCTGTTCGGGCCAGGAGATCCCTTGTTAGCAACGGGATTGTTACATCCGGATCTGGCGGCGCGGCGCGTGGGCCAACGCATGGGAACAGTCTTGATGCAGGCGCTGCAGGACCAGTTCGGCGATCAGCTCTCCGCCGCGCAACGCAAGGAGGTGGCGCGGCAACTGATCCAGGAAACATTCGACTCGGCTAAGATGACTTCGCCCGATCCGGCCGCGGCCGCGTCCGCCAAGAACGAGACAGGCGGCTTGACCCCTCTCATGTTCATCGTTAAGACACCCGGGCGCATCGTCTCCTCCAACGGCGAAGTTGACGAACTGAGCGGTGAGGTGTTCTGGGCGTTGTTCGATCCGGCCGCCGCTGTTCAGGATGTGGTGATGACAGCCGTGGTCGAATTTCAGTGACCCGACGTGTCGACGATGTCTCGCAGCGGCTCTTTCCGCTGCCCCGCTGATATTATTCGTAAGTTTCATGCTGTCTCACTCGGGCCTGCTGTGGAGAACCAAGCTGCCGAATGTCTCGTGTCCGGTCCTTCCGGCGTCGACAACGCGCCGCGGTTATACTGGCCCTATGGCTCAGGCCAATGTGGGGGCGCTGCAAAGGCTGGCAGGCCTGGGTGTGCGAGTCGCGGCCGCGCTCGCGTTCCTGGCCCCATTACTCACACGCTTAGTAATCGGCAGCGCTTATCACTTTACCGGCGCTGGCAAACTGCATAACCTGGACCGAACCACTCAGTTCTTCTCGAGCTTGGGCATCCCGTTTCCGCACTTCAATGCCATTTTCGTTGCATCGCTCGAGTTTGTAGGCGGACTTTGTCTGGTGTTTGGTTTGGCGACGCGTGTTTTCGCCGCGCTGCTTTCTTGTTCGATGATTGTGGCGCTACTCACGTCCGACGGGCAGGAGTGGCTCCAGAAGTTCCCGGCCGACATCACCGACGTCACTTCTTTTACCTACCTGTTATTCTTAATATGGTTAGTGCTGTACGGGCCCGGCCCCGTCAGTATCGATAAGCTGCTGAGCAAGTGGCTGCACATTGGCGGCAAGGCAGGCCCGGTGAGCGCGGACGCGCGGTAAGACTATGGCAAACCGGTGGAGCTATCCAGACCTGGGATTCGGCATCGGATTGCGATCCGTGCACTTCCAGCACATCCTCGAACACAATCCTCCGATCGATTGGTTCGAAGTGCTGTCCGAGAACTACATGGACACGAGCGGCCGTCCGCTGCACGTCCTGGATCAGGTTGCCGAGCGCTACCCGGTGGTTTTGCACGGTGTTTCCCTGTCGGTCGGCAGCACCGATCCGGTCAATTTCGAATATCTGAAAAAACTGAAGGCGCTGGCCCAGCGCGTAAAAGCAAACTGGGTGTCGGATCATTTGTGCTGGTGCGGCGTGACTGGCCTGAACACGCACGATCTGCTGCCGATGCCGTACACCAGCGAGGCGCTCCGGCATACCATCGAACGCGTGCGCGTGATCCAGGATTTTCTGGAGCGGCCCATCGCGCTCGAAAATGCGTCCACCTACCTGGAGTTCGCCGCCTCCACCTGGCCGGAAAGCGAATTCCTGGCGGCGCTGGCCGAGGAGGCCAACTGCGGCATCCTGCTGGATGTCAATAATGTGTACGTCAGTTCCTACAATCACGGTTTCGATCCCAAGGCGTACATCGATCGCATCCCGCGCGACCGCGTGGTGCAGATGCACCTGGCCGGCCACACCAATAAGGGAACGCACATCATCGACACGCATAACGACTACGTGATCGATACGGTTTGGAAGCTGTATCGCTACGCGCACCGGCGGCTGGGCGGCGTGGCCACACTGCTCGAATGGGATGCCAACATTCCGGACTTCGACGTGGTGCATGGCGAAGCCCTGAAGGCCCGCAAGTTCCGGGAGCAGGAAGATGCACGCATGAAGACGCCGGAACTGGCCGAGGTTCCCGCGTATGGCGACTGACCCCTCGCTCGACAGAATCCAGCGCTGGATGCAGGCCTGCATCCTCAATCAAGGTACGGTCGAGGAGGCCATCGCGTCCGACGCGGCCCAGTCGGCCATTCCGGCGGACCTGGCGCCCGACGTTGTTCTGCCTTCCCGAACGCTTTCGCCGCTGGAGCGCCTGGACATTTATCGCGGCATGTACCTGCTGCGGATGGAAGAAGCGCTCTCTATCGATTATCCGGCGCTCAAACATTTTCTGGGCGCGGATGAATTCATGCGGCTGGTTGAGCGCTACGTGGATGTTTATCCCTCCCGCAGCTACACGCTAAACCGCTTGGGCGATCATCTCTGCGAATTCGTCGCTACGCTGGACGATCTGCCCCGAAAGGAATTCTGTCACGATCTGGCCCGGCTGGAATATGCGCTAACCTGCGTTTTCGATGCGCCTGAAATATCGCCCCTGACCAGCGAGGCTGTTGCCGCGGTACCGCCGCAAGCATGGGAGAGCGCGCGATTAAAAACGGTTGAAGCTTTCCGGCTGCTCGAATTCAATTA
The DNA here is from genome assembly GCA_035501355.1 of Bryobacteraceae bacterium. Classification (GTDB taxonomy): domain Bacteria; phylum Acidobacteriota; class Terriglobia; order Bryobacterales; family Bryobacteraceae; genus Palsa-89. Next base: position 6,681 of record DATJWJ010000194.1, read on the forward strand.
TCCGGTAAGCCGCTACCTTGGTGCGGTGGACGAAGAGAATCCCTTCCCGCGCTTGGTGCGCAAGAAGACCTGGGTGGTGGCGTACCGCCGGGATTACGGCCTGCACCGGATGGACTTGACGCAGCCGGCCTACCAACTGCTGTCGGCGCTCGCCTCGGGCCAGAGGTTAGGCCAGGCGATTATCTCGGTGCTGAGCCGGAAGTGGCGACCGGCGGTCAAGCAGGCGCATCTATTTGAGTGGTTCCGCGATTGGATGGCGGGAGGCTTGTTCCACTCGGTCGAGCTGGCGGATCCGCGGTAACGCGTCGGCTGCCAGGAAACGTATCCGCCGGTGCGCGGTCCAATTAGAGGAGATATGAAGGCCAGGACTGAAAAAGCGGAAGCGAAGCAGCCACCGGAGCCGCAAGAATCGGATCAGCCGGAGGACGAGGTGGACGAAGCGGGCGAAGAGTCATTCCCGGCCAGCGATCCGCCGGCCTGGACCGCCGCGGTAGCTCATTAAACCCCGCCCTCGGCAACTCGGCCAGTACATCCAGATATTCGCGCGAACCGCTGCGGCTCTTGTTAGGGCAAGAGAAAACCGGACGGGGGTGACGCGACAGTCGACGACGTGATTCGGCGCACATCACTCCCAGCGCAGTAGAAGGGTACGGTCGACCAACAAACTACGCGGGCTTCGGCGACAATTGAATTGACCGTCATGGCAAATCTAGGCGATATCGAGAAGCTGCTTCCAACCTTTTCGCCCGGCGAGAAAGCCCAGATCTTGAAGTGGGTGGTTCAGGAACTCGGCGACGCCTTCCCGGGGATTGATGCTCGTCCGGATGTGTGCGGCGGTGAAGCATGTATTGTTCGCACGCGGATACCGGTATGGCTCCTGGAGCAGGCGCGGCGGCTGGGCGTGAGTGAACAGGCGCTGTTGGCGGCGTACCCATCCCTCCGGGCGGAAGATCTGGTGAACGCCTGGGCATACTCCCGTTCTCACGCTGCGGAAATTGAATCCCAGATTCGCGAGAACGAGAGCGCTTAGTGGCCCGCTTCTATTCCAACGAGAACATCGCGCTGCAGGTCGTAACGGAACTGAGAGGCCTGGGGCACGACGTACTGACGTCACTGGATGCCGGTAAGGCCAACGCAGCCGTGCCCGACGCTGAGGTTCTCGCGCTGGCAGTCGCCGAAGATCGAATCTTATTGTCGAACAATCGTCGCCACTTTTTGGAACTCCATCGACACCGGACTGGCGACCATGCTGGGATTGTTGTTTGCACTTTTGACCCTGACTTCCGGGCGCAAGCGGTGCGAATCCATGAGGCAGTTACGGCTGTCGCCGATATGAAGAACGTGCTGATCCGGGTGAACCGACCGGGCTGAGGTCACAGCCCCGGCAACTCGGCCGCGATGCCTAGACGCGGCGGAACTCAGCTGATTGACGCGCTAAAATAGAATATCCACCGTAACCCGGCGCTATCCGCGCCGAATCGAAACCGAAAGCCGAGAACAAAAAGCTTCGATGAAACAGAGAGTGCGTTCCACTACCATCCTGTGCGTGCGCCGGAACGGGAAAGTCATCCTGGCGGGCGACGGGCAAGTTACACTCGGCCAGGAAGTGCTGAAATCTTCCGCCAAGAAATTGCGGCGGCTTTACAACGACAAGATTATCGCCGGATTCGCCGGGTCCACCGCCGACGCCTTCGCGCTTTTCGCGCGTTTCGAATCGAAACTGGAGCAGCATAACGGCAACCTGCCGCGCGCCGTGGTCGAGCTGGCCAAGGAATGGCGCACGGACCGCGTCTTGCGGCATCTCGAAGCCCTGCTGCTGGTGGCCGACATCCATAACACCTATCTGGTCAGCGGCAATGGCGACGTGATCGAGCCCGATGAAGACGTCGCGGCCATCGGCTCCGGTGGACCATTCGCCAAAGCCGCGGCCACGGCGCTCATCGAAAATACTAAACTGGGAGCGAAAGAAATCGCCGAGAAGGCCATGAAGATCGCCGGTGAAATCTGCATCTACACCAATGAAACGGTCAGCTACGAGGAACTGGGCTAGATGGTGATCTATCTGCCCGGCCAGGCGGTGGACGAAGCGCCGCTGCTCGACGAGCTTACGCCGCGCGAGATCGTCGAAGAGCTCGACAAGTACGTAATCGGACAGGCTGATGCCAAGCGGGCAGTGGCCATTGCGCTGCGCAATCGCATCCGGCGGCAGAAGCTGGAAGCCGACATGGCCGACGAGGTCATGCCGAAAAACATTCTCATGATGGGCCCCACCGGTGTGGGCAAAACTGAGATCGCGCGTCGTCTGGCCAAGCTCGCCAACTCGCCTTTTCTCAAAGTCGAAGCCAGCAAATTTACCGAGGTTGGCTATGTGGGCCGGGACGTCGAGGCCATGATCCGCGATCTGGTGGACATCGCCATCGACATGGTGCGCGAGGAGCGCCTGGAAGAAGTTGCCGACCGCGCCGAGCGCAACGCCGAAGAGCGCCTGCTCGATCTGCTCATGCCGCCTCAGCAGGAAGCTTCGGAAAGCGCCGAGCGAACCCGTGAAAAACTGCGCGAGAAGTTGCGCGCCGGCAAGCTGGACGACCGCATCGTCGAACTCGACGTCCGCGATCGCGGGCCGACCTTCGAAATCAGCACCAACGCCGGCATGGAAGAGATGGACGTCAATTTAAAGGATGTCCTGCCCGGCTTGTTCGGCCAACGCACCCGCAAGCGGAAAATGCGGGTGGCGGAAGCGGCCGAATACCTGGTGCAAGAAGAAGAACAGAAGCTGATCGACATGGACCAGGTGACGCGCATCGCTTTGGAGCGCGTCGAACGCAGCGGCATTATCTTCCTGGACGAAATCGATAAAATCGCGGGCCGTGAATCCGGCCACGGTCCGGATGTCAGCCGCGAGGGCGTGCAGCGCGACATTCTGCCGATCGTCGAAGGCACTACCGTAAACACGCGCCACGGCTTCGTGCGCACCGACCATATCCTGTTCATCGCCGCAGGCGCATTTCACGTCTCCAAACCGAGCGACCTGATTCCCGAGCTGCAAGGCCGCTTCCCCATCCGCGTCGAGCTGAAATCTCTGACCGAGGCCGATTTCATCCGCATCCTGCGCGAGCCCAAGAACGCCCTGGTGAAACAGTACACGGCTTTGCTCGATACCGAGGGCATCAAGCTGACTTTTACCGACGATGCGGTGGAAGAAATCTCGCGCTTCGCGGCACAAGTGAATCAGTCTTCTGAAAACATCGGCGCCCGCCGGCTGCACACCATAATGGAGAAGCTGCTCGAAGACATTTCTTTCGCCGGGCCGGATCTCAAGAAGAAGAACGTGCGTATCGACGCAGCGTATGTGCGCAAGCAACTGGCCGACATCGTCAAGGATCAGGACCTGAGCCGGTACATTCTCTAGATGCGCATTGCGGCCATGCTCTGGTGCGTACTGGGGTACGCAATTGTAGTAGGTTGCGGCTCGGTGGGCGAGCCTCTCTACCCGGCGCTCAAAATTCCCACCGGCGTCTCCGATCTGAGCGCGATCGAGCGCGGCGGCCAAATCGACGTGACCTTTACCATCCCCCCTCAAACCACCGAGGGATTGACGCTGAAAACCATCGGAAAAATCGAGCTGCGCATCGGACCTAATACCGAGGGCGCGGCATTCGACGTGAGCCGCTGGGCTACGGCTGCACAGCAGGTGGATGTCCCTCCGCCCGCGGCGCCCGGGTTCGTCCGAAAAATGATTCCCGTGCAACCCTTCCTCGGTAAGGACGAAGTCGTTGCGGTTCGCGTCGCGAACGAAAAAGGCAGATTTTCGGACTGGTCCAACGTAGTGACGGTTAGCGTCGAACAGCCGCTGGCGACTCCGTCGGACTTCAAGGCCCAACCCGCGCCGCAGGGCGTGCAGCTAAGCTGGACCGCTCCGGGTTCCACGAAGTTCAACATCTATCGAAAAACCGAAGACGAGAAGACCCCGACCCTGCTGGCTTCCTCCAATCAGCCTGCCTACGTCGACACCAGCGCGGAATTCGGGAAAACGTATGAGTATTACGTCGAGGGCGCCCACGGCAAAACACTAACCGAAGTCGCCGGACCAGTGAGCATCACGCCTCGGGATATCTTCCCGCCCGCCGTTCCCGCCGGCCTCACGGCCTCGGCCGGTGTCGGAGCGGTGGAGCTTGCCTGGGAGCGGAACACCGAGCCAGACTTCAAGGAGTATCGCGTTTTCCGCGCCGAAGGAGATGGCGCCTTTAACCAGATCGCCGCTGGTCTGGATGCCCCCAGCTACTCGGATCGCGCCGTCGAGTCTGGCAAACGCTATCGCTATCGCGTCTCGGCTGTGGATCAAAACGGCAACGCCAGCGAACCGTCCAGCCCAGTCGAGGTTACCGTGCCATGAAGATCATCCGCTACAGCTTGAACCCCAACACGCCGCCCACCGCTACCGACTCCGACCCGGACGTGCGGCACGGGAATCTGGAAGCCTTACCCCGAGGCGCGCGTCTGCTGCCTCCGTGCGCTCCGAGCAAGATCGTTTGCGTCGGCCGCAACTACGCCGAGCACGCCAGGGAGCTGGGCAACGAAGTTCCACCCGAGCCGTTGCTCTTTCTGAAACCGCCGTCGTCGCTCATCGCGTCCGGTGACGCCATCGTCTATCCGAGACTGTCCCAGCGCGTCGATTTCGAAGGCGAGCTGGGCGTGGTGATGGGCCAGCGCGCGCGGCATGTGAAGCCGGCCCAGGCACGCGACCACATCCTTGGTTACACCATCGTGAACGACGTAACGGCGCGCGATCTGCAACGTAAGGACGGCCAATTCACGCGCGGCAAGGGCTTCGATACCTTTTGCGCGGTGGGCCCCTGCGTCGTTCCCACCGAAGAAGCCGATTTTGCGAGCTTCCGCATTCGCACGCTCGTGGACGGCGACGTCAAACAAGACGGCTCCGTCACGGAAATGCTGTTCAGCGTGGATGCTATCATCGCCTATATCACCGCTGTCATGACGCTGGAACCAGGTGACCTGATCGCCACCGGGACTCCGCCGGGCGTCGGGCCGATCGTACCCGGATCGAAAGTAACCGTCGAAATTACGGGCATCGGTGTTCTTGAAAATGCCGTCGTCGCAGAACCTTGAGCTCATCCTCATTTTGGCCGCCGCGCTCGCCGTACTTCTGGTTGGCGTGTATTTCCTCGTGCGCTGGAGCCGCCGGCCCAAGGATAAGGAAAAGCGCCGCCGTCTAACGGTGAACCAGTTTGGCCGCATCGGCGATGCCACTATCACCGATATGCAGGGCGACACATTGTTTTATTCCTACTCGGTTGCAGGTGTCGCCTACACGGCCTCGCAGGATGTCGCCGCCCTGCGCGATCAGATGCCGGCCGACGTCGAGCGCCTGATCGGCCGTGCCGCGTCGCTCAAATACGCACCCCAAAATCCCGCCAACTCCATCTTGATCTGCGAAGTTTGGTCTGGGCTGCGCTCCGCGCCTACAGCTTGGCGAAGGCAAATACCTGGTACCTAACCTACCCAGTCGCCCAGCCGGTAAACTCCGCCTGTCCGATAGGCTACAATAAAAATGAACTGATACGACAGCGCGAAGCAAGGCGTCCAATTGCCAGAGGATTGCAGGTTGACGCCTAACTTGCCGATAACTCATAATGTGGGAACGGCTTGGAGTTACATTTGTAAAGCGAAGCGTTTGCTCATGCATTCATTCATAAAAAACCCCCTCGTATTTGCTCTCATTGCATTCATGGTTCTTGGCGGCACGGCTTTCGGGATCACTCCCACCAAGACCAAGAAAAAGACTAGGCGCCACTTAGCCGCCGGGCAAACGCCGGCAGTACACACCGTGAAGGCTGCCTACGTTGTCCCTCCCACCCGCCACCTTTCCCGGCTGCCGAAGAAGCACATCGTGTTTAGTCCCTGGAACGTGCCGACGTTTGCCGATTCCACGGAAGGCGATTCGGTGGATGGCGAGGATCTGATGGTCCGCCGCGCCGCCGTGGAAGCCCTGGGGCCCTTTAACGGAAGCATCGTCGTCGTGGATCCGAAGACGGGGCGAATCCTGACCATCGTGAACCAGAAGCTGGCGTTCCAGAGCGGATTCCAGCCCTGTTCGACAATCAAGATCGTAGCGGCGCTGGCCGGTCTCAATGAAGGCATTCTAAGCCCGCAGAACCATTTCCGCATCGTGCCGCGCCGCTCCATGGATCTCACCGAAGCGCTGGCGCACTCCAACAACGGGTTCTTTTCCGCCGTCGGATATAAACTCGGATACGATCGCATTATCAAATACGATGAGCTGTTCGGCTTGGGTGAGAAAGCCGGTTTGAATCTGGACGGAGAGCAACCCGGAACCCTGGCGACGCAGCCTCCCGCGGACGGCCTCGGCATGATGACCAGTTTCGGCGAGGGAGTCTATATGACCCCGCTGGAACTGGCTGGCATCGTGTCGGCCATCGCCAACGGCGGCACGCTCTATTACTTGCAGCACCCGCGTTCGCCGCAAGAGGTCGCGCAGTTTGTCCCGCGCGTAAAGCGTCAACTCGAGATCTCTCAGTGGCTGCCCGACATCAAACCGGGCATGATGGGCGCCGTCGAATACGGTACGGCCAAACGAGCCGGCTATAATCCCAACGAACCGATTTTTGGTAAAACCGGAACCTGCACCGATGGCCGGTCACCCACGCACCTGGGTTGGTTTGGCTCATACAATGAATCCGGCGAGAACAAGCTGGTGGTGGTAGTGCTGCTCACCGGCGGCCGTCCGGTCAGTGGTCCCGTAGCATCGGGCGTCGCCGGCGCGGTATATAAGAACCTGGCGCAGGAAAACTACTTCGCCAAAGTGCGTCCGAATGCGCCCATGGCCCTGATCTCGACCCAAGCCTGCTGCGCGCTTCCGTAAGTCTCCTACGCGCGTTCAGAAGTGCTTCTGTAGATCGCGGAATCGCTCTACCCGCAGTAATCTTCCGCCGCCTTCCCGCACCTCCTCGTGCTCCAGCCGCCAGGTATGATCATGCGGCACGAACACCGCATTGATCCCCACCTCCAGCGCTGGATTGATGTCGGACTTAGGCGAGTTGCCGATCATCCAGGTGCGCCGCGCGTCCATCCGCCGCTCTACGATCAACGCGGAATACGAGGCGGCATCTTTCTCCTTGACGATCGCCGTATGGCCGAAATAGATCGCCAGTCCCGAGCGATCCAGCTTCAGCTTCTGCTCTTCCGGATTTCCTTTGGTGAACAATGTGAGATCGTGCCGCACCGACAGGTACTCCAGCGTTTCTTCGACGCCCGGGATCAGCTCAATGGGATGGTGCAGAATCTGTTCGGTGAAGCTCATGATCTTCGCCAGGTCTTCATCGTAAACGTCGCGTTCCACCAGCCGGTGATAGCACTCCGTTAGATTGCGCGCGAAGTTGGCCGTGCCGTAGCCGTGGACTCTGCTGTTTACCGTCTCGATCTCATCCAGTACCCCGCGCACTTCCTGGGGCGTCAGGCTGGAATGATCCAGAAAATCGCAGAATTGATCGAAGGCCCGCTCGAAGTAGATGTTGTTCTCCCACAGCGTGTCGTCGGCGTCGACGATGAGCTGTTGCCGTTCGATCATGCTCAAAGGCCGGCCGGCCGTTTGGAGTGCCCATTCCGCGGCGCTACATCGCGCACGTGCTGGATCTCGCGGCGCCTGGCGCCGTAATTGGGAAAAAACTCCGCCAGCCGCCGCATGCGGTCAGCCTCCGACCGTGTGGCCAGCAGAATCTGCCGGAAGTCCAGATCCGGAACCAGTTGCGCCAGCTGAAAACTGAGCTGCGGATCGCTCATCTCCGGCTCACGCACTGTTTCGGACTGCTCCAGCGAACGAATGTCGTTGTAAGCATCCATCACGCGACTGCGAACCTCGGGCGGGATGGGTTCGACACGTTCGTCGTCGAAAAACTCCACCGCGCCGCGCAGGTACGGCTTTTCGTCATTCAACATGATAATTTCGAAACGCCGCCTTCCGATGGTCAGCAGGTCCATGCGCCCGTCCGGGTAAGTTTTTAGCACTCGTTCAATGGTCGCCGTACAACCGGTGTTCACGATGCCCTTCTCGCCCGCTTGTACGACGCCGAACTCGGAGTTCCCCTTCAGCACATCGCCGATCATGGCCTTGTAGCGCTCCTCGAAGATGTGGAGCGGCAGCGCGGTCCGCGGAAATAAAACCACCTGAAGTGGGAAAAGCGGCAACAGCTCTTCCTGCATGTGTACTATTATGGCTTCTAAGCGCACAGCGCGGGACGTGTTCAATGCGGCCAGGTAAAACTCGCGACCCGCTGCGTTGTGCGCGATTTTGATTGGAGAGCGGCCGCACAAAACCGGCGGCTGTATTTATTTTGAAATGCCGCCGGCGCACACAACATGCTCCTCAAACTAAAACGCACGCCCGGAATCTACCTGGTTGGTTTCATGGGGGCCGGCAAGAGTACCGTCGGACATCTGCTGGCCGATCATTTGGGTTGGTTCTTCTCCGACTTGGACCAGGAGATCGAAGCCGAGCAGGGTGTCACCATCGCCGAGATTTTCGACACGCGCGGTGAAGAAGAGTTCCGTAAGATCGAACATGAGGCGCTGAACCGGCGAGTGCGCGAGATCGAGCGCGGCAAGCCGATGGTGATTGCCCTGGGAGGCGGCGCGTTTGCGCAGGCGGCCAACCAGGACCTGCTGAGCGAGCGCGGTGTTCCTATCTGGTTGGATTGCTCCATCGAGCGCGTGCGCCAACGTCTGGATGGATTGTCCGACCGCCCCTTGGCTCGCGATCCGGAGAAATTCGAGCAGCTTTATCAAGACCGGCGCGCCGCCTATGCCAAAGCCGACCACCGCATAGAAATCCACAGCGACGATCCGGCCGAGATTGTCGCCGCCATCCTCAAGCTCCCGATCTTCTAGACGGGCATGCCTTCCTCACTCCGCCGGCAGGCCCTCCGCATCTTCGGCGCCGCCCTGAAAGCGGCCGCCCCAGGACCAGCCGTGCGGAATCACTTGCGGCTCAGCCGGGACGCGTTACGCGCGGGTCGCAAGCGCTATCAGCTTGCGAAGTTCCGCAACATCTACGTGATCGGAGCCGGAAAAGCCAGCGCGGAAATGGCGCGGGCGGTCGAGCGCTTGCTCGGTAAGCGCATTCAGGGCGGCCTCATCAACACCAAGTATGGGCACGGCGGCCCGGCCCTGCGGCGCATCGAAGTAAATGAGTGCGGGCATCCCGTGCCTGACGTGCGGGGTGAAGAAGGTGCGGCCCGTATAGCCGAAATCGCTCGCCGAGCCGGGGCGCAGGACCTGCTCATTTGTCTCATCTCGGGCGGAGCCTCGGCGCTGCTTCCTCTTCCAACTCCGCCGGTCACGCTCGAGGACACCCAGGCGGCCACCAGGTTGCTGCTCGATTGCGGCGCCAATATCCACGAGATCAATTGCGTGCGCAAACATATCTCGGCCATTCAGGGCGGCCAGCTCGCACGGCTGGCATATCCGGCCACGATGCTGGCGCTGATCCTGTCCGACGTGATCGGCGACGATCTGGATGTGATCGGCTCCGGCCCCACGGTCCCGGACCGGTCGAGTTTTTCGGAAGCCCAAGCCATCCTCGAGAAATACGGAATCTGGAACCAAGCGCCGGCCGCGGTGCGCCAGCGGATCGGCTCAAGCGCGGCGGAAACGCCCAAGCCAGGCGACCGCATCTTTGACCGCGTTCAGAACGTCATCATCGGAAGCAATCGCATGGCGGTGGACGCAGCCGCGCGCGCGGCACGCGAGCTAGGATTCCGGACCATGGTTCTCTCCACGTTCTTGGCAGGCGAAGCGCGCGAAGTGGCGCGCGTCCACGCTGCCATTGCGCGCGAGATTCGAGCCTCGGCGCGACCGCTACGGCGTCCGGCGTGTGTCATCTCCGGGGGCGAAACCACCGTGACCATTCGCGGCCAGGGTGTCGGCGGAAGAAACCAGGAGTTCGCGCTGGCTGCCGCGATGGACATCTCAGGCCTTGAGGACGTTGCGATTCTAAGCGCTGGAACGGACGGTACGGACGGTCCCACCGACGCCGCCGGCGCTTTTGCGGATGGAACCACTCTGGCACGCGCAGCAGCCCAGCGGCTGGATGCTGCCGGATATCTTGCCAACAACGACTCGTATCACTTCTTCGATGCGCTGGGCGATCTGGTGAAGACCGGCCCCACCGGGACCAACGTCGCCGATGTGCAGGTCATTTTGGTGCGCTGAGGTTACTGCCGTTCTACGTGCAGCGGCGGCTGGGGCTGCTTGGGAGGAGTGGGCGGCGTTGGCACACTAGGAATATCCGGGAAGGTCACGTCTTCCGATTCGCTGGCCTTGCGGACCGTAACCGATCCTCGGCCCGTCTCCAGGCGCACTTCGGGCCCTGCATTGTTGCCCTGGATGGCCCCGCCATGGTTAGTTTCATCCACCGTTAGAGGCGCGCCGTAGTCGTTGTGAGCCTCACCGCGATCGGTGGACGCCCGCAAGTCAAACTTCGCCCCGGCGGGCAATGCCAGATCGATGTCGCCGGAGCGCGTGTGAGCTTCGATTTTGGGAAGGGTCTTGCCGGGACGCAGCGAGACATCGCCGCGGTCCAGGGTCAGTTCCAGGGATTGCGTGAAATTGGACATCCGCACGTCACGCGAACGCGCATTCAACCGCACCGGCCCCACCAAGTCGTCGGCCGTGAATTCGCCCGCAGCCATATGAACCTGGCCGGGCAGTTTTTCGCAGTTCACCGTGATACGCGGGTCTTCGTAACGCAACGGCTGTGCCAGATTGCGGAGCTGGATCTGACCGGTGTAGGAGCCGGCCACGGTCACCTGGCCGCTGATGTCCTGCAATTCCACGTCCTGACCGTTCCCTTTCAGGTCCACTGTGCCCTTCACGGCATTAGCGCGGATGATATCGCTGCGCCGCAGATCGATTCGCACATTGCCGCCGATGTTGTCCAGGCGCACTCCGGCGTTGTCGCTGGTGATATCGACCGAGCCGCTTACGTTCTGAATGTCGAAATCGCCGTTACGCCCGTGCGCTTCAATGGACGCTCCGGCGGGAACCGTAATCTCCAGATCGTCGGACACCTGCAGCCGGTCGCTCACGCGATCCTGGTTGGTGCGCACAATCAGTTCGTCGCCTTGCTGGATCAGCTCCAGCGGCGTTTGCTTATTGGCGTTGTCGGCGTCGGTTTGCTGAAAGGAACGGATGGTCTCATGCCCGTTCGCTTTGACCACGGTATCGGACGTTCCCGTGATTCTGGCATTGCCTCGAAAGCTCTCGATCATCACGCGACAGTTTTTCGCGCAGGGTTGCTCGGCGGACGCCAGAGTGTAGTCGTAGGGTTCTCCCATCCCTCTCACCACTCCTCGCCACACGCTGCCTGCGGGAAACCAGGTGGTGTAATGCCGCGCCGTATACATCGTTCCGCCGACGACGCAGATCAGGAACACCAGCATCCACTCGCCGCCCGAAATGCCGTTGCGCGGGAACGGCTTGGACATGATGGCCCACATCAGGATTTCCACCAGCCGCAGCAGGCCCCAGGCAATCAGCACAAACGGCCAATAACGCGAGATGATATCGGCCAGCGGAATGTCTGGCCACAAATTTCGCATTAGAAACAGGGCCCCGATTAATATCAGAATCAGCGGCCCAATCACCGAGCCGCGTTTCATATCACGTT
>DATJWJ010000195.1:0-3413 GCA_035501355.1 Bryobacteraceae bacterium
GTCGAAATATCGCGGCCCGGGTGCCGTGAAATTCGACAAAGCCAACCCAAAGGCGGAAGGCTCCGTCACCGAGGGCCAGGGCTTCAGCGGCAAAGCGACCACCAATGTGACCTTCAGCGAACCCGGCGATTACGTGCTGCAAGTGAGCGTGAACGATTATTCCGGTGACGGCGGCGGCGGATTCCAGTGCTGCTGGACGACCAGCCTGGTTAAGGTTTCAGTCACAAAATAACCAACAGGGCTTGCTTGGACTTTTTGATCTAAGCACCGGACCAGTGCGCCAGGCGCGCGAAGGCGTCTTTGCGGACGTAGTTCTTGCGCATGGCCCTGCGCAGGAATCCGGGCGTGATGCTGCCCTGTTCCAGGCACTCTTTCAGCAACGAGAAAAACACTTGCTCCTGGCGTTGGTCCGGATGCGCCTGATAACGAACTGTTTGGTCCGGCTGGCCGGAGAGCGTACGGCGTACGCGCTTGAGCGTATCCAGCCAGATCGGGTCTTGGCGAGCATATTCGTGGTAATCGGCGCGCAAACCCGTTTTCCAGGGCTGCGTGCGGGTCTCGGTGGTGTGCAGGAGCTTGGTTTTTTCGTTCAGCGTGTCAAAGTGGTTCCACTCTTCTTCGAACAACCCGATTCGCTCCGGCGACTCATCCAACAAAGAGAGGTACGGACCCAGCTTTAGCCGGTGCGCGAAGAGTTCATCCATCTCACGCTCCCACTGCCAGTGCGTCAGTTGGTTGCAATCGAGCAGCATGACGGCGGAGGAATACAGTTGCCGGCCTTCGCGCCACTCCGATTTCTGGCGGCATAGGATCGCTTTGCCGCCCATGTCCCGGCTGAGCAGTTCGTAGACATCGCCAATGGCGAAGATATCAGGATCGAGAAGCAGCGCCCGTCCTTGAAAGCCGAGAAAGTAGGGCACCATGCGGCGCAACGGAGCGAATGACATCATATCGTGCCGGCGCCAGACCGAGGGCAAGAAGCCTTCCCACCAGATAAAGGTCTGATTGTGCCGCTTGTAGAGATGCGGCGTCTCTTCCAGGCGGAGCAGGCGGACATCGAACAAGTCAGGACTCTTGGATCTGGACTTAAGCGAGTGAGCGCAGACCAATGCGGCCACCATCTGCCGGTCATTGGTGTGAATCACGACTGTTGGTTTGGTATTCGCCTGTGGCATTTGATCTTGGGTCTTCCGTCGAATCGGTCTATAGTAGATTATCGGAATAGATTCTCTGAATGCACGTCCGAGAGATCGATCGCTTCATTGCCTGTGACCAATCCGCGGATCGCTGAGGAAGCTCGCACCGCCTTGCGGCGTCACGTGCTGGAGCCGCTGGCACCGCGCTGTGTTGATCGGGAATACGGCGGATTCTTAGTCGATTTCGATGAACGGTGGCGTCCGGCGGGGCCACACGACAAGACGCTCGAGCACGCCAGTCGTACAACCATCGCATTTGCGCTGGCGGACCGGGCCATGCCGGGCGAAGGATGCGACCAGCTGGTGCGGCACGGCTGCGCATTCCTCCAGACAACCATGTGGGACATGGCCCATGGTGGATTCTTCGCCCGCGTGGATCGTGGCGGCCGTCCCTCTTGGGATGGGTTGAAGCATCCGCATGCGGCTACTTATGCCGCTCGAGCGTTCCTTCTGTCAGAGCCTTGTCTTCCGCCGGGCGAGGGCCGGTTGTGGGCCCAGCGCGCGCTGGCATGGCTGGACGACGTGGCCTGGGATTCTACCTATGGCGGGTACTGGGGCTCCTTTCGCCGGAACAACGAGCGCTACCCGGATGGGGCGAGGCTGCCCACGCCGGATGGGCGAGACGTAGTGGGCCTGACGACGGGCTTCAAAGAGCTCAACACACTCGGGGATGCCATCGAAATGCTGACGGAATTCGTCGCGCATGGTGTCGGAGACCGATGCGCGGAGCGGCTGGCATACCTTGTTGACCTGGTGGTCAACAAGCTCAGCGATTCAAACGGAGTCCTGCCGTACCTTTATCGGCGGGATTGGCGGCCCGTTCCGGATCTGGCGCGTGCGGGGCAACAGTTCCAAATGATTTATCGTCTGGTGGATGCGGCGGCGATCGGCGGCGAGACGAACTTAGTGACCAGAGCCTGCGAACTCGCCGATTTCTGTCTCGCGTCGGCGAGGCATCCGGCCGGCGGCTTCTGCTTCGCGGTCAGCGGCGACGGCCGTACCTGGCCGTCCACCGGCCCGACCACCGACCTTCGTCAATGGTGGGTCCAGCTCGAGGCGGTTCACGCCTTGCATGTTCTCGCCACGCACCCGGCCGTCCCTCAGCACCACCGCGTGCGGTACGCTCAAGCGCTCGAAGAGCAATGGGCCTTTTTGCGGGACCACTACTTCGATCTTCGATTCGGAGGGATCCGCGAGCTCCCAGCCGAGCCGAGCAAGCCGTGGCGAGCACCTTTGCCCCGTTGGCTGCGGTCAAAACCGCAGGCAACATTGCCGAAGACCCACGGATGGAAGGATCCGCTGCACGAAGTGGCGGCATTCCTGGCCCTGGGAGAAGTGAATAAGATCGACGCCGCAGCGGACTCGGGAGTCGGCGCTCGCGGTGGGCAGCCCGCATTCCCTGCCAAACCCGCGTCTAACTTAAGTACTACATAGAGTACTAGTACCACTCGCATCTCTTGTGAGAAGGAAAGCGCGCCTAGGATCGCGAGCCGGCTTTGATACAGAAGCTGCTGTAAACAAAAGAGATACTCAGAGTTAGCACCAGCCTTGGGCGTGCCGGCCCGAGCTGATACGCCACCTGCTGGCGATTTGATTAATTGATGCTAGCTACAGGTTTGCGAGAATAGCTCTATGTCCGTTTGAGCCCGGGCGTGCTAAAAAAAAACATTGGACGTGACTAACGGATGACCGGGCAAAACCCCAGCACTGGCACACGCTTCCGCCTGAAAGAAGGCGACGTTATCTTCGAACGCTTCGATGGCGAGGTGGTGGCCATACAACTAGCTACCGGTGCGTATCACAGCATTTCGGGAGCGGGGGTCGACGCCTTTCTGATGCTCTCCACGGAACCGACCATCGCCGAAATAGCGGAGGCTCTAACGGAGAAATACGAGGCCAGCGCGGAGCGCATAGCTGAGGATATAGAAAGCTTCCTTGATAAATTGCGAAAGGAAGCGCTGGTGGTGACGCGTCCGGGGCAAAATGACAACGGCCACGCGCCGGCGGTGCCACACTCGGGATCGCGTCTGGTTTACGTACCACCCGTATTTCAGGCCTATCACGATCTTCAGAACCTCTTGTTTATCGATCCTGTGCACGAGGTCGGCCCAGCCGGCTGGCCCAAGGCGAAGAATGAGGTGACGGCCGATCAAGAGGGTCGCTATCAGCCCGCCAGCCCGTCCGGAATGATCTTCGAGCGGTTCGACGACGAGACCG
>DATJWJ010000196.1:0-3018 GCA_035501355.1 Bryobacteraceae bacterium
AGATAATCGTGGTGTTCTTCTCCGCCCCGATCTCCGTCAGTGTCTGCAGGTAGCGGAGCTGGATAGCGGCGGGCTGCGTTTCGAGTATGCCGGCAGCTTCAGCGAGCTTGGCCGAGGCTTGGAATTCGCCGTCGGCGTGAATCACTTTGGCGCGCCGCTCGCGCTCGGCTTCCGCCTGCCGCGCGATGGCCCGCTGCATCTGCTCGGGGATGTCGACCTGTTTCACTTCCACCTTGGTCACTTTAATACCCCAGGGCTCGGTATCCTGGTCAAGAATTGTTTGCAGCTTGGCGTTAACTTTTTCGCGTTCGGCCAGGATCTCATCCAGCTCGAACTGCCCGACAATGCTGCGCAAGGTCGTTTGCGCCTTCTGCGAAGTGGCATACAAATAATTCTGCACCTGCGAGACCGCTAGGTTCGCATCCACCACGCGGAAGTAGCACACCGCGTTTACCTTCACCGATACGTTATCGCGCGTGATGATGTCTTGCGAGGGCACGTCCAGTGTCTCGATGCGCAAAGAGATACGATAGAGGGTCTCGATGGGCCAGAAGACCAGCCGCACGCCGGCCGGCTTGGCCTCCGGCAGCATGCGTCCCAAGCGCAAAACCACTCCGCGCTCCCATTCCTTGATGACGTAGAGCGAGTTCCAAATCCAGATCAGGACGATAATTACGGCGATCAGTGGGCCGGTATAGCCGAAGTCCATCGTCGTCTCCTTCCGCAGGCTCGAAACCGAAAGCGATGCTTCCCCATCCTGCCCGTTTCCCTCAGGGCGTTCCGGATTCCGCCGGGGTGACGTGCACGGTCAGCCCCGTGACGTTCACCACCCGAACCTGCGCTCCCGCCGGAATGGCCACCGGCGCTACCGCGCGCCATAACTCTCCGTGCAAGCGCACCATGCCCTGAAACGCCGCGGGCGCCCCCGGGGCTGCCGCGGCCGTGATCGGGTCGGTCACTTCAGCCTGCTCCCCTAGCAGTTGCTGCGTTCCAGTGGACTGCTTCCAGGAACGCGAGCGCAGCACCAGGCGCATCAGGAAGATCGTGACCAGCGCGCAGGGCAGCGTCATGCCCAGCGCCACGCCGAAGCTGACGCCGGCGCCCGTGATCGGCGAGCGGATCAGCATAAAAGCGCCCAGCATCATGGCGATGATCCCGCCGGCGGCCAGAACGCCGTGGCTCGTGTACTTGGCCTCCAGAATGAACAAGCCCAGCGCCACAACGATTAAGAGCAGGCCCGCAAAGTTTACCGGAAGAATGTGCATGGCGAATAGGGCCAAGACCAGCGCGATTGCGCCGATCACACCCGGCGCGACCATGCCCGGATGCGTGAATTCGATATAGAGACCTAGCGCGCCGGCGATCAACAAAATAAAAAAGGCGTCAGGCTGCACGATGCGCGCCAGAAAGCGCTCGCGTGCGGACATCTCCACGCTCACAATTTGCGGATGATCCAGATTGAGCTGAGTGGTCGATCCGTCGAACCGCTTGATGCTCTGGCCGTTCAGCTTGGCCAGCAAATCCTCCGGAGAATTGGCGATCAGATCGATCAGCTTGTCGTTGAGCGCTTCGGTATCGGTGAACGCCTTCCCGTCGGTCACCGCCGTCTCAGCGATTTGGACGTTGCGGCCTCGCTTCCCCACATAGCTGCGTAGAAACGCCGTGGCGTCGTTGAGAATTTTGTTCTTCAGCGTTTGGTCCACGTTCAGTGGAAAGCCGCCAACTTCCAGCAGCGGCGAAGCCGCCCCGGCGTGCGTGCCGGGAGCCATGGCGGCCACGTCCGCGGACATCAGGATGAAAAATCCCGCCGAGGCACCCCGCGCGCCCGTGGGAGAAACGTAGACGGCCACGGGCACCGGCGAAGCCAGAATGTGCTGGATCATGTCTTCCATGGACGTGCCCAGGCCGCCCGGCGTGTCCATGGTGATGAGGACCAGATTGGCGTGCTGCTTGGCTGCCTCGGCGATACCGCCGTCGATATATTCGGCCATGATCGGTTCCACTTCGTCGCCGATCCGCAATTCGATCACGCGCGAACTCGTGCCGGAATTGTCTGCGCTGGCTTGCGCTTTTGCCTGTCGGACCGAAACTCCGAACAGCAGCAAAATCAGCGTTAGAACACAGGCCACGTAGCGCACCGCTGCTGTGCTCGCCGAGCGCGAGGTGAAGCGAAAATCAGCGCCGAGCATCGCGTCCTCCACAACCCTGGACGGCCGGGAATGCAAGGCGCAAATTCGCGGAACCGGCTGGAAGCATCCGTGAAGTGCCCATGGTAATCGTGATGAAAAAAGAATAGCCTGGCCTAACTCGCGGAACCGCAAGCACATCGGCCCGAACGCTGCGCCGGTACATTCTGGAGTTCATTGTATCAAAGCCGCTCGGAAGGAGGCCGCGCTTCGGGCCAAACGCGCGCAAACGTAACCGGCGTCAGGTGTGCGGAGCGTGAGGGGGCGGCGGCTCGGGGGCGACCTCATCCAGCAGCGCCTTGACGTCCGGATCCGCGATCACTTTAGCGAACGCCGGATCCCTGCGCACCTTGCCGATCTCCTTATAACCCTCATCCGCCGCACGGCGCAGATACACAATGCAATTCGCGGCATCGCCGCTCTCGGCATAGTTCTTGGCTAATATGAAGTTGAAAAGGCCGCGATCGACCACGGAACGGAAACTCATGATCGACCCGACGCGGCTGGTCTCGTCGAAAACCTGGGGATCGAGTTCTAAGGCCTTATGAAATGCTTCCATGGCCTTGGGAATCTGCTTCTCCGCGAAATAGGCGTATCCGATGTTGGTATAGATGCTGGCGCTATTCGGTTCCAGTCCCAGCGAACGCCGGTACTGCGCGATGGCCTTCTTATAACTCTTTTCGGCGTAATAGGTCGCGCCGAGATTATTGTAAGCGTCGGGAAAGCGCTTATTGACCTTGGTGGCTTGCTCGAACGATTTGCGCGCGTCGTTCAGCTTGCCTTCCTGCAGGAGCGCAATTCCGATGTAGTTCGGATAGGAGGCGTCCTTCGG
>DATJWJ010000197.1:0-16832 GCA_035501355.1 Bryobacteraceae bacterium
CGAAACAGATCCTTCTGACCGAGGGCGTCGCCGGCGATATGGCGGTCTCGACACTGGATGTCGCCTCCGGCACCGCGGAGTCGCTGTGGAAGGGCGCTGAATCTATCAGTTTCTCGGGCGATCCCAACATCAGCGCCGTGGTGCGGAAGTCCTGGGATCATCCGCCCGAGGTCTGGGCCGGGCGAACGGGCGACTGGAAGCAAGTGACGCATTCCAACGACGCGCTGCATCCGGATTGGGGCCAGGTGAAGAGCCTGGAATGGAAGAGCGACAATTTCGATGTACAGGGCTGGCTGATGCTGCCTCAGCCTTACGATCCCTCGAAGCGCTATCCGATGGTGGTGGATGTGCACGGCGGTCCGGCTTCGGAGACGCGCCCGGGGTGGCCGAATCCGGGGCTACCGCTGCAATTGCTTTCTTCTCAGGGCTATTTCGTTTTCATGCCGAATCCGCGCGGCAGTTACGGCCACGGGCAAGAGTTCACGCGCGCCAATGTCCGCGATTTCGGTTACGGCGATCTGCGCGATATATTGGCGGGCGTCGATACGGTGGTGAAAAATTATCCAGTCGACAACCAGCGCGTCGGCGTTGCCGGCTGGAGCTATGGCGGGTACATGACCATGTGGACCGTCACGCAAACGCATCGGTTCCGAGCCGCTTTTGCCGGCGCGGGCATCGCCAACTGGCAAAGCTATTACGGAGAGAACGCCATCGATCAATGGATGATTCCGTACTTCGGCGCGTCGGTATACGACGATCCCGCGGTATATGCGAAGAGCTCGCCGATCACGTTCATCAAGAATGTCAAGACGCCGACGCTGGTTGTCGTGGGGGAGCGCGACGGAGAATGCCCGCCTCCGCAATCGTACGAATTTTGGCACGCGCTGAAAACGCTGGGAGTGAAGACGGAGTTTGTGCTGTATCCGGGCGAAGGGCACGGTTTCCACAAACCGGCGGATTCCCGCGACGTTTTCGATCGCCTGCTTAAATGGTTTCAAGACAACATGCCGGCGTCGTAGAGGAGGTGGGGCCCTGCGACATGTGCGAGTGGATCGACAAGCTCAAAGAAGACGTGCTGGAGCTGACTGATCGGTTGATTGACTACGCAGTTCAACTGGCGCCCGGACGGCGGTAGTGGTCGATTTCCGAGTGTCTGGCGCATCTGAACGATGTTGACGGTCTGGATCTGCCGCTGCTGACCGAAGCCATCGCCCGAGGAAGAGCGGCGGGACGAACCGGCGCGGGGCCATTTCACTATGGCTGGCTGAGCCACCGATTCGTGCGCAATCAGGACGGGCCGGTGAAGATTAAAATGAAGGCGCCTCAGGCGTATCGGCCGCCGTCCGCTGAACCTAAGGAAAAGTTGTAGCCGAGTTCATTTCCCTTCACGAAAAGATGCAGGAATTGGCCGTGCAAGCGAACGGCCTGGATCTCGCGCGCCTCAAAATGCGAACTCCATTTCCGCTGATCAAGTTCAGCTTAGGCCAGCGTTTCTCGATTCTGACGGGCTACGACCGCCAGTGACCTGCGCCAAGCGTGGGGAGTGCGCAGGCGCCGGGGATTCCCGGTTCAAGCGGCTGAAGGCGGGAACCAGCGTTGCAACGTAGTTCGAAGCTTTCCGAATGCGGGATCGGTGCAGTAGTCAAAGCTCGCGTGCCTTGCGATGTCGGAGTATATCGATGACGAACGCGCAATCTTCTTGAGGCGCAGCGCCGCTTCAACGGCTTCCTTGGGCCTCCGCGGCTTTCCGGCACCAGCGGGCCAGTGACCCCGTTCAGATAGCCAATGTCGAAGAGGAATTTCCTGCCAACCTAGACAGGTAGCCACGCGGGAAGAACTGCCCCACACCCAATTCTCAAGCTCGGGGTCTATCACGATTACTGCACATCGGTTCTGCCATCCGTTCGCCGCTAGTCTCCTTTCGAGGTCTTCTTCCAGTTCTGTTCGAGGAAGCTCGCTGCCACATCCCTCGCGATCGAAGAGGGCTAGCGCGTAGGTGGTAAGACGCAAGAACTGACGAAGGAACTCGGGCGAAAATCTGTACACGCCCGGGTCCCGTTTCGGATGCGGGTATATGCCTTCAATTTTGATCGTTCTAGTTCCGATTTTTTCGCGAAGCCCGAGAATGCCGTCAACTGCGGCCTTCATGTTTTTGTCGGCCACAAGGACAATCAAGTCCTTTGGCTGCTCGCTCGGTTGCACTTCAGCCAAGAACTCCCGCCGCGAAGAGATCGCTCATGCTTACATCGCGCTTCCAGTCGCGCAGGGCTGGGTGTTCATCACCGCGAATGATTCTGCTGCCTTCATCCGTCTTCTGGAAGCATAGTAACTCTTCAAGCTTTGGCAAATTCAACAGGACGGGAGAATGACTAGTCATGAAGATCTGTCCGTCGTACACTGACGATAGCGATTGATAAATCGTCTCGAGTGCTGTTGGATGAACGCCGGTCTCAGGCTCCTCAATCAAGTAGACTTCACCGAAAGACGGTAAGTATGGGAGTATCGTTAGAGCCAAAAGCCGAAGCGTGCCATCAGAAACTACCCACGACGGGACCTGTACGCCATTCTTGAAACTCAGCATGAGATATCGATGATTGTCCTCGGAACGGAGGACACTTCGTATGGATTCGAGATCAGGAAGAGCAGTTCGAAGGTGTAAAATCCACCTATTCCAAATTTCTGACTGCATTTCTACCAGGAATACAAGGTGTGCCAGATTAGACCCATCCAGAACCTTCCCTGCGACTTGCGCTGGTGGGCTTGGGGCTCGGAGTTTCCGGTCTTCCAAAGCAATCGCCTGAATACGCTGTTGAAGCAGTTCTCTTAGCCAGACGCAACTTGGGAACCTCTCGTCAACATTTCCGAGAGCGGACACATTGCCAAATTTAAAGTCAGGATAATTTGCGAGCGTGTTGTCAGGCGATTCAGCACGAAACACGACTCTAGCCTCGTTACGATCGATGACGATCTTGCTTCCCTCAGCAGAGCGAAGAGTCGCCTGTTCCTTGCTTACAGAAACGACATTTGAACGCGGGTCAAGCTTAACTCCCACCTCGTAACGGATTGTAGTTGATGTTGGAGCTGGAACTCGAGACATCGGCGGACTCGCTTCAACCGCCAGCTCAAAACATGTTCCCTCTCGCAGCCATACTAAATCATAGAAATTTGGGGTTCGGTACTCAATTGCTTTGCTCAAGCCTTCAGACATGAAGCTTGATAAAAAGCGAAGTACATCGAGGAACACGGATTTGCCGCTGCCATTTGCGCCGACGAGCACTTGAAGCGGGCCTATGTTCTGCCCATTAGCTCGCAAGCATCGATAGTGACGCGACTCGATGCGAGTTATCACTAGCCTCTCCTGCTTTGGTTATATCAGAGCAAGTCGTCGCGCCGCTGCTGCTCTAGTTTCTTGACGATCTCGCCCACTTCTTGCGAACGCGGGCGATGGGCGATCAGCAGGGCGTCCGGGGTATCCACAATCACCAGATCCTTCACGCCAACCAACGCCACCAGCTTGCCTTCGGCGTCGACATAATTGCCTGAGCTGTCGTGGACCAGCGCGTGGCCGCGGAAAATGTTGGCGCTTCCGTCGCGCGGGAGCAGCTCGTACACCGCGTTCCAACTGCCCACGTCGTTCCAGCCGAAGTCATCGGTCGCAAGTCCTACCACATTTCGGGCTTTCTCCAGCACCGCATAATCGATGGAGATGCTGTCGCAATGCGGAAATACGGCGTTCACCTTGGCGAGAAATCCGCGGCTCTTGAATGCCGGCAGGCTGGCCAGCAGCGTCGCGGTCTTAGGCTGAAACTCGCGCAAGGCATCCAGCAGCACGGCCGCCTTCCAGAAAAACATGCCCGCGTTCCAATAGAAGTTTCCAGCCTTGAGGTAGCGCGTCGCGGTTCGAAGGTTAGGCTTCTCCTTGAACTGACGCACGGCAACCGCGTCGAACGAACCTGCTTTGACCCCCTTGGGGAATTCAATGTACCCGTAGCCGGTCTCGGGCCAGCGCGGTTGAATACCGAGCACCACGATTTTTCCCTGCTCTGCCGCCCGGAGCGCGGGGCGCACGAAGCGCAGGTATTGCGCGGGCCTCGCGATGATGTGGTCGGAGGGAAAGACGCCCATGACAGCCTGTGGATCGATGGATTTCAGGATGTGGGCCGCCAGGCCAATAGCCGGCGCCGTATTGCGTTGCGCGGGCTCGGCGAGAATCTGGTTACGAGGCACCTCGGGCAACTGCCGCACAATCTCAGCGCGCAACGGAGGGCTGGTTAGAATCCATAAGCGCTCAGCTGGAATCACCGGCCGCAGGCGATCGACGGTTTGTTGGATGAGCGAGCGCTCGCCTAAAAACCGCAGCACTTGCTTGGAGTGCGTGCGGCGGCTGCGCGGCCAAAACCGCGTCCCCCGGCCTCCCGCCAGGATGAGGCCGTAGTAAGACCCCCGCGCCATCAGCCCAGCGGGTATCCGTGAATCAGCTTGAGCGTGCGATCCCAGCGTGTCTTGGTGAAGAAGTGCAGCGCCAGATCGAAGAAGTGATGCAGATTGTAGTCCTTCAGATCTTCAGTCGGTGCGTCGTAAGACCAGAAGACGATCAGAGGCTTGCCGGTAATGTTGTCGCGCGGCACCAAGCCCCAGTAGCGGCTGTCGAGCGAGTTGTCGCGATTGTCGCCCATAGCGAAATAATTTCCGGGCGGAACCACCAATTCGCCATCGACGACGTTATCGCTGAGCATCTGGCGGGCGCGCGCCGCCATTTGCGGATCCGAAGCGTAGTCGGGCTGGCCCACTGGAAAATTGTCGCGATAGTTCAGGGAATTATCCATGTGGATCACGTACGGCTCGTTCAACGCCTTCCCGTTCAAAAAGACCTGCTTGTTGACGAGCTTGATGTGGTCTCCGGGAACTCCGATCACGCGTTTCACATAATCCACGTTGATCAGCGTAGGGTGTTTGAATACGATGATGTCGCCGCGTTTCACCTCTTCATACGGCAGCAGATACTCGCTGGCGGGCCCGGGCGGCGCGTAGGCCAGCTTGTCCACGATCAAGTGGTCCCCGGTGTACAGCGTGTTGTGCATCGATGAGGTGGGGATCACGAATGGCTGCGCAATGGTGGAGGTGGCGAACAGCAGGATCAGGATGGTGAGGGTCCACTCGGCAATCGAGTTTCGCGCCATCGCCGTGGCCTTTTGAACCGGCTTAGTTTGTAGGACGGGCTTCGCTTTTTTGCGCGCCTTAGTTGTTGTAGGCGTAGTAGCCATGGATCAGCTTGAAGGTGCGGTTCCAACGTGTCTTGGTGAAGAAATGCTCGCCCAGATCGACGAAGTGGCGCAGCAGGGTGTTGACCGAAGTGCTGGCCAGGCTTTCGGTGCTGGCATCGTACGACCAGTAAATGATGAGCGGCTTGCCCATGATATTTTCGCGCGGCACGAATCCCCAATAACGGCTGTCGAGCGAATTATCGCGGTTGTCGCCCATGGCGAAAAAGGAATGGGGAGGGACAACCACTTCGCCATTCACGACATTATTGGCCAGCATCTCGCGCGCCCGGTCGAGCAGCATCAAATTCGGCTCGCTGTTTGGAAAATTGTCGCGGAACGAGTCCGGGTACGGATTCTTGTGGACCACGTACGGCTCGTTGAGCTTGACGCCGTTGCGATAAACCTGCTGGTTGATCATTTTGATGTGATCGCCCGGCACCCCGATCACTCGTTTGACGAAGGTCTGGCTGATATCCACCGGATAGCGGAACACGATGATATCGCCGTCCTTGGGTTCTTCGTAGGGAAGAATGTACTTGCTGACGCTTCCCGAGGGCGCGTAGGCCAGCTTGTCCACCAGCAGATGGTCGCCGATGAGCAGCGTGTCTTCCATCGACCCGGTGGGGATGACGAACGCCTGCACCAGAGTGGTGGTGCCGAACAGCAATAGCAGGATCGTGATGGCCCACTCGGCAATCGCGCCACGCGGCGGTTCAGCTTTAGCTACTGGTTGTGGGGCCGGGGGTTCGGCAACCGTGGTCTTTTGTTCGGCAGGCGGTTTCATAGCACCGGCACTTTCAGTCTATCAGGACGGGGGCGCTTGAAACGGGCGATCTCGGCCAGGGCGATGTAGATGTTCACCAAACCCAACCCGCTCACGGCGCCACGGAAGTAGGCGCTATCCCAGACATCTCGCATCCAGGGCGTCATCGAGGCGATCCAGTTGTGATCCCAATACTCCATCCACGGGAAGAGCAGCAGGAACAAGCCGACTTCGAAGCACACCAGCACGAACACTAAAACACCGAGCTTTTGAACCCAGGTTTTCTTGCCGGGCGCCGGCGGCTCCTCGACGGGCGTCGGCCTCATGGGCTGCATGCGGCCACTTCCCGGAGCGGCAGATCGGCGCCGGCGGTTTCAGAATCGACCCAACCCTCGGGGGCCTGGTCGGAGGTAAACAGCTCGCCCTGGCGCGGGTAGCCGGTCCAAACGGTATGCGGCGAATGCTCGCGGACCGGCCAAAAACTGAAGCGATGCAGCGGCGTCGGTCCGTGCTGCTCGAGCGCCTTCCAGTGTTCGTCGGTGGAGTAGCCTTTGTGGTTCTTCAAGCCGTATTGGGGGAACACCTGGTCCCAGGCGCGCATGCAGGCGTCGCGCTCCACCTTCGCCAGTATAGACGCGGCTGCGATACATTGCGACAATGCGTCACCGTGAATCAACGGGCGCTGGGCGACAGGCAGGTCCACGGTGATGGCGTCGATCAGCAGATAGTCAGCGCTGGGATTCAGTTTCTGGATGGCCCGGCGCATGGCCAGACGAGAGGCCTGATAGATATTGACGCGATCGATCTCGAAGGCATCGGCAGCCGCGACGGCCCAAGCCACCGCGCGTTCGCGAATCCGGTCGGCCAGAACCTCGCGGCGGTCCTTGATGAGCTGTTTGGAATCCTTTAGGCCGCGAATGGGCCGTTCGGGCGAGAGAATGACGGCTGCCGCGAAGACAGGTCCGAAGAGAGCGCCACGACCGACCTCATCGACTCCGGCCACGCGCTCGAACCCGGCGGCGCGAGCTTCCCTCTCATATTTGCCCTGGCATCTCATCAAATACTGCCCATCCGCAATTGTGGCACGCGAGGGCCCTGCGGCGGCGGGAGAGCGGGCCTACTCGCGCTCGCGGAGGCGCGCCGCTTTGCCCTTCAGATCACGCAGGTAGTAAAGTTTAGCGCGGCGCACGCGGCCGGTACGAATCACGTCGATGTGATCCACCACCGGCGCGTGAATCGGGAAAATTCGCTCCACGCCCTGTCCAAAGCTCACCTTGCGCACCGTAACGGTTTCGCTCACCCCAGAGTTCTTGCGGGCAATTACCGTGCCTTCGAAAGCTTGCAGTCGTTCCTTGTCGCCTTCTTTGATCTTGACGTGGACGCGAATCGTGTCGCCGGGACGAAAGGCCGGCACGTCCGCGCGTTTCTGGCGGGCGGACACCTTGGTTAGTAGAGGAGTGGGCATGGTTACAATTCCTTGAATCCTCTATTGTAGTAAATCTGGGCGGTTGCGTGCAGTTTTCTGGCGTGCGGCCTCGCGGCGCCAGCGGCGAATCTCTTCGTGATTACCGCTCAGGAGCACTTCCGGGACCTTCCAGCCGCGAAAATCGGCGGGGCGCGTGTATTGGGGACAATCCAGCCATTTCTCTTGGCTGAAGGATTCCTGGATCGCGGAATCGGCGTTTCCAAGCACGCCCGGAAGCAGGCGCGCGACACAATCGATCACCATGGCCGCGGCCAGTTCTCCGCCGCTGAGCACAAAATCGCCCACCGAGAGTTCTTCGTCGGCCAGATGCTGGGCCACTCGTTCGTCGATGCCTTCGTACCGGCCGCAGATCAGGAACAGTTCCGGGTATTCCGCCAGGCGTCGGGCAGCCGGCTGATCGAAGCGCTGGCCTTGCGCTGAAAGCAGCACCAGCCGCTGCGATGCAGTGCGTTGCGGCCAGATGCTCTCCACGGCTTCGAAGATCGGCTCGGGTTTGAGCAGCATGCCCTCGCCGCCGCCGAAGGGCCGGTCGTCGACCGTGCGATGCCGGTCATGCGTCCAGTTGCGGAGATCGTGGATCTCGATGGCGATCAGGCCGCTTTCGCGGGCCTTGGCCACCACGCCATGACGGAAGGGACCGTCGAAGAATTCCGGGAAGATGGTGAGGATGTGAAAGCGCACGATCTTCTCAGTTCAGGTCCGCGAGGCCTTCCGGCAGGCTGACCTCGATACGATTTCGTTGTACGTCGATGCGGGTGAAGATTGCCTTGGCGAACGGGATCAGCAGTTCTTTGCCGGCCGGAGTTCGAACCTCGACCAGCGGCGTTCCTCCGGTCTCC
Organism: Bryobacteraceae bacterium; assembly: GCA_035501355.1. Lineage (GTDB taxonomy): Bacteria > Acidobacteriota > Terriglobia > Bryobacterales > Bryobacteraceae > Palsa-89. Next base: position 8,353 of record DATJWJ010000197.1, read on the forward strand.
TGCCATTCTTCGACCCGGCCGAGGAGACGCCCGTCTGCATCGAAGACTTCGCAGCCGACGAGGTCGGTTCGATAGTATTCTCCTTCGGGAGCCGCGGGCCGCTGCTCGAGCGGGATGGAGACATCGGCGCCGGCCAGCCTCTCGGCGTCCGAAATCGTGTCCACGCCCTTGAACTTGAAGATGACATGCTCGCCGTGAACCCAGGTGCGCTCCACTTCCATGGCAACTTGATTCACCATCACGTTCTTCACATCGTCGAGGTGTCCTGCGAGCGGAATGGCTGCAAGTTCCCCTTTGTTGCCGCGCGCCCGGATGAGATGGGCAATGGTGACGAGCGTCAGAACTATTCCAGAATTTCCAGTGTAAACCGGCGATTCAGCTTCATACCGGCGGCGCCCAACAGCGTGCGGATGGAACGCGCGGTTCGACCCTGCTTTCCAATGACCTTTCCCAAGTCGCTCGGCGCGACTCGCAGCTCCAAGACGGTGACCTGCTCCCCCTGTACTTCGCTGACGCTAACCTGGTCGGGCGAATCCACAAGAGCTTTCGCGATATCTTCGATGAGTTGCTTCATTTCCAGGTGTGCCTGTTAGTAGTTTAGCGCCTAGAGGCGGTTCTGGCTCGCTCAAGCCAGAGGATTGGTCCACTTCAGTCCCGGGAACCGTGCAAAATCCGAATCTGCTGAACAGAGCTGGGCGCCGTGCTCGATTGCCAGGGCGGCTAAGTGAGCGTCCGATGTTAGATTGCCTGCCGTGCCCAAAGGCAGCAGCAATTCGCGGAGAATCCGCGCGTGGTGCGGACCAGGATACACAATCGTTGCCGTTGGTTGTTCTAACCAGCGCTCCAACTGCTTGAAAGCCCTCTCGACCGGCAACGGGTGGGGGAAGACTGGATTCGTTGAAACTCGAAGGAATGCCAGCAACGACACCCACGAAAAGCCAACCGTCTCCGGGCCGGAAAAAGTTGTTTCCAACCACGCTTTCGCGCTTCGATGGAGCGGCGTTTTGATGTTTATCGAATAGAGCAGCAGGTTTGCATCCGGAAGGATCATTTTCGCAGCGACAGCTTTCGGATTATTTCTTCATCTTCCATAGCGTCGGCGATCGCGAGAATCTTTTCCCAACGGAAATTTTTCGGCGCGCCCATATCGAAGGTCTCTTGTACGAACTTTCGAGTACGGCGGCTAGGGCCGCGCTGAAGCCCATCTCGCGCCGCTTGGTTCAGTGCCTCTTTGAAAGAAAGGCCCCGCTCGCGCATGGCGCTTCGGATCAGCCGCTCAACGTCCGGATCCAGTGTCACCGTTGTTCTCACGTTTGCTATCATAGCATCATTCCGTCTGCTGTCATGATGCGCGAAGTGGTTATTCCTCACCTGGCGTTTTGCCTGGCAGGCCGGCTGGGTTCTCATGAACGCGCTCGCGGAAGCGGCCTTTCAGTCCGGTCGCCAGCGATACGCTGTCTTCGCCGAACTTGTCGCGGATTTGATCGACAGCAGAGAGGGCTTTGCGCCAGCGCTGGGTCGAGCCCTCGTCCAGCAGGCTGAGCTGGCCTTCGCCGGATTCCAGTCCTGAGGCGTGCACGCCCAGCAGCCGGATCTTCGTTTTGCTTTTTCGATTGCCGCGGAACAGCGCTCGCGCCTCGCGGAAAATTTCGGTGTCGAGCTGCGTGGCGTGGTCGAGCGAATGCGCGCGGGTGATGGTGGTGAAATCGGAATAGCGCAGCTTCAGCTGCACGGTGCGCGCGTGGAGCGAGTGCTCGCGCAGACGGCGTCCCACCATTTCCGAGAGGCGTGCCAGCGTGGATTCGAGCAAATCGACGTCGTCGGTATCCTGGTTGAACGTGACCTCGTGGCTGATCGATTTCGGATCGCTCGACTCGCCCACCTCGCCGGCGAACCACGCCCCTGCATCCAACCCGTGCGACTTCCCGGCCAGCGCCAGGCCCCATTCGCCGAAGTGCTCGCGCAGAAACGTCTCGTCCAGCGCCGCCAGATCGCCCACCGTCCGAATGCCGCGCGATTGCAGACTTTTCTCGGTAACTTTGCCGACGCCGGGAATCTTGCGCACCTCGAGCGGCGCCAGGAATCGCGCCTCCTGGCCTGGGAGCACCCACAGAATGCCATTGGGCTTAGCCTGATCGGAGGCGACCTTGGCCACCATGCGCGACGCGGCGATCCCGATGGAACAGTTGAGCGCGGTCTCGCGCCCGACGGCGTCGTGCAGGCGATGCGCGGCCTCGAGCGGCGGCCCGTGCAGCTTCTCGGTTCCGGTTAAATCCATGTAGGCTTCGTCGACTGAAGCCATCTCCACTTGCGGGGAGAAACTCTGGAGCACCTTGTAAACCTTGCGCGAGTATTCGCGGTAGCGCTCCGGATGTCCGTCGACGAAGATCGCCTGCGGGCAAAGGCGATACGCGGTTCTGAGCGGCATGGCGGAGTGCAGCCCGAATTTGCGCGCGGCGTACGAGGCGGCCGAGACTACGCCGCGTTGATCGGCTTTTCCTCCCACCACTACCGGCTTGCCCCGCAAGGACGGATCGAACAATTCTTCCACCGACACGAAGAACGCGTCCATGTCCAGGTGAAAGAAAGTCTTCATGGTGGATCAAACCGGCGCGGGCGACCACTTCGCGGCGAGCACGCGGGGCAGTCCGGCCAAGTCCGCGCACACTTCGATCTCGCTCCAGGGGGAGCCGAGCATGCCTCGCACCGGCTCTAACGAATTGTAGCCGAGTTCCACTAGCAGCCAGCCGCCCGGGCGCAGCACGCGCTCCGCATCCGCAATAAGACGCTGGTACATTTCAAGTCCTGTCGGACCGGCGAACAGCGCCACGTGCGGCTCCCAGTCGCGGACTTCGCGCTGGAGCCCGGCCTGATCGGCGCGTGGCACATAGGGGGGATTGGAGACCAGGGCATCGACGGACCGACCGGCGATGCATGTTGCCAAGTCACACGCCAGGAATGTTACGTTGGCGCTAAGCTGGCGCGCGTTGCCGGCGGCGACCGAGAGGGCTGCTAACGAGATGTCGGTGGCCAGCACGCGAGCGTTCGTTTCGAGGGCCAGAGTGAGGGCGATGGCGCCAGAACCTGTGCCGGCATCCAGCACCGTATCGCCCGGCCGGATGCGTTGGAGACTTGCGTCCACCAGGTGCTCGGTTTCCGGCCGTGGAATCAGAACGTCCGGTGTCACGCGAAATTCGCGGCCATAGAATTCCTGCCGGCCGGTGATGTACTGCGTGGGTTTTCCCTTAAGCCGCTCGTGCAGGTAGCGGCCGTAATGAATCCAGGCGCGCTCGCTGAGTTCTTCGTCCGAGTGCGCGTAGAGATAGGAGCGGTCGCGTTGGAGTGCGTGGGCCAGCAGGACTTCGGCGGTCAGACGGGGGACGGCGATGGCGGAGTCTTCGAGCAGCGTGGCGCCTTGTAGCAGCGCTGTTTGGACCGTCATGGCGGAAACGGCGCTAGGCCGCCTCGCCCTGATCTCCCAATTTTTCACTCTGATAGTAGTTGGTGAGCGCGGTGAACAACGGATCGAGGCGCCCTTCCATGATTAAATCGAGCTGGTGCAGCGTGAGCCCGATGCGATGGTCGGTTACGCGATTCTGCGGGAAATTGTAGGTCCGGATCTTCTCGCTGCGGTCGCCCGAACCCACCATGCTGCGCCGCTCAGCGCCAATCTGCTGCTGCTGTTTCTCCAGTTCGATCTCGTACAGACGAGACCGCAGCACGCGTTCTGCTTTGGCGCGATTCTTGATCTGCGATTTTTCGTCCTGGCACGAAACGACCAATCCGGTCGGCAGATGGGTAATTCGCACCGCCGAATAGGTTGTGTTCACCGATTGCCCGCCGGGACCTGACGAGCAGAAGGTGTCGATGCGAATGTCCTTGGGATCGATCTTGACTTCTACTTCATCGGCTTCGGGCAGAATCGCCACCGTGATAGCGGAGGTATGGACGCGCCCTTGCTGCTCGGTCTGCGGCACGCGCTGCACGCGGTGCACGCCGCTTTCGTATTTCAGCCGGCTGTAAACTTTGTTGCCGCTCACCAGCGCGATCACTTCCTTAATCCCGCCGACGGCCGATTCGCTGATCGAAGTGACTTCGACGCGCCACTTCTGCGACTCGGCATAGCGGCTATACATACGAAATACTTCCGCCGCGAACAGCGTGGCTTCGTCCCCGCCCGTGCCGGCGCGGATTTCCAGCACGATGTTCTTCTCGTCCAGCGGATCCTTGGGAAGCAGCAAAACCTTCAACTCTTCCTCGAAGCGGAGCAGGTCCGGTTCGAGCCGATGGACTTCATCCTGCGCCATCTGCCGCAGATCCGCATCCGAATCCTGCAGCATTAGCTGGGCTTCATCGTAGTTGTGCTTGCTCCGTTTATACTCGCGATACTTCGCTACCACTTCCTCGAGTTCAGAGCGCGCCTTGGCTGTTTTGCGATAACCATCGCCGTCGGCGATCACGGATGGATCAGCCATTTGGCGGGTCAGCTCTTCGAACCGCGCTTCCATGTCGTCGAGTCTTTGCGAAAATTGCATGACGAGCACCGGCGCCCAAGCGAGCCCGAGTTAGGCGATCACCAACTCGCCGCCTTGCGACTTTTCGAGCTGCATGGCGCCTTCGAGCGCATGAATGGCGACTGCGGCCTGCTCGTCGGTGGGCGGCTGCGTGGTGATGCGTTGCAGCCACAAGCCGGGCCGGCAGAGCAAAGCCATCAGGCCTTTCTGATGGCGGGCGGCGAAACGGATCAATTCGTAGCTCCCGCCCAGAATCAGAGGCAGCAGCGCGATGCGCGCCACGAATTTCGCTACGAAACCATCGAACGGCAGAAACGCGTAAACCGGAATCGCGATCAGCATGACCACCAGCAGAAAGCTGGTCCCGCAGCGTGGATGGAATGTCACAAACTTCTGCGCATTCTCCACGTTCACCGGCTGGCCGGATTCGTAGTTGAAGACCACTTTGTGCTCGGCGCCGTGATATTGGAACATGCGCCGCATGTCTTTCATAAGCGAGATCGCGTAGAGAAAGACAATCAGCAACCCCAGCCGGATGGCGCCATCGATCAGATTGATTTCCAGGCGCTGATGGCCGGACGGAAAGAAATCACCGATGCGCGTGGCCAGGAACAGCGGCACGAACTTGTACATGAAAATGAACATCAGCAGCGAGAAGGCCAGGTTCAACGCCAATACCCATCCGGGCAGCTCGACCGGCTTTTGGTCCGGTTTTTCAGGGTTCTTGGCCAGATCGGCCAGCGATGCATTCATCGAAAACCGCAGCGCCTTCACGCCCAGCGTCATGGCGTGTCCTAGAGTTCCCAGTCCGCGCAGGATTGGAAGCTTGAAGAGGGGGTATTTTTCGGAAAGCCGTGGAAGCGGGCTCTCTTCGGTGACGATCTCGCCGTTGGCCCGGCGCACTGCCACGCAATAGCTGTGCGGTGCGCGCATCATGACGCCTTCCATGACCGCCTGGCCACCCACTAGCGTCTCCTCGCCGCCTTCGAGGATGGGCAGCATTTGAATATGTGCGCTCAAGCGCAAAAAGCTTTGGATCGTCAAGGGGAAAGACTCCTTTTTGATTATAGCGCGACCGGCGAATTCTCGAAATCAGCGTGGAAACCGCGAGGCCGCATCCGCGAGACGGTAAGATAGGAGTTCATGCAGGTTCTATCGGCGGGCGATCATAAATTCATCCTGCTGGAGCTCGACCCCGACTTGGTGGGCACCATCGCCAAGCAGGCCGGCTTCGAGTACCGGATCGAAGAGCGCCCCCGCACGCTGTGCCTGGATCTGCTGGCCGCCGGACGACAGGCCCCGCTGCTGCTTTTCGACGCGGCCGATCCCGGCAACCTGGGTTGGTTCTCGCGCTGCCAGTTTTATGTGGATGGAAAATCGGGCGTGGTGCTTCAAACGCCCATGTCGGTGGCGAATCAGCGCGACCGTTCGGGTCACACGCTGCCCCACTCCATCCGGCTGCAGATCGCCAAAGAACTTCCCGCCTCATTCCGCCTGCCGGGCAAGCAGCCGGTCAACGAGCAGATGGTTTATCAGGTTCTCATCCACTTGTTGAACGCGCTGCTCAACACCGGCGTCGGCGTCTGCGGCGGAACGGTGGTTCGGCCTTTGGCCGGCCGCACCGAAACCATCGGCGCGCGCAATTAAAGTGCCCCTCCGGCGCGTCACAATGCAGAGCTGGCCGACGTTCGCCGTCGTCATCCTGGTTCTCGGATTCAGCGGCTGCAACACACATCCGCATGCGAAGGTACTGGGCCATTCCGCCGTCCGCGTTTTTGATGACATTCCGGAACCGCAGTACCAACGATTCGAATATGAGTATCGAAAGAGGGCTGAGACTGATCCGGCCAAGCAGGAAGCGCTGGCCAAGGGGAAAACGGAGGTGGCCGCGAGACCAGGCTTCGACGTGCCGGGAGGCGCATCGTTCAAAATATTATTTGAGTCTCAGGACCTCATGTATACCAAGGTCGAATTTGACAAGGATCCGCTGCGGGGGCGCGTCGGCTGGATCTGGAAGGGATCGATCGACGATCCTCGAACTCGAACGCGGTAGCGCGGGTTGATCCGCTGACCTGGGCGCTCACGGCGCGAGGGCGACTTCCAGCGTCACGGAAGCCTGGATGATCACCAGCCCAGTCTGAACCGGCGTTGAGACCGGGCCCGCAACCGGCGCCGCAACTCCCACCACTTGAGGGACGAGTGTCACGCCTTCGCTGGCGTGCAGAACCGCGCCGGTGTGTACATTGAGGCCGGCGGCGATTGCGGCGGCCTGCGACATGGCGCTGGCCGCGGCCGTCTTGAGGGCTTGCGCGGTAGGTGGATTACGGTCCTGCAGATCGAACGAAATCCCTTGCACGCTGTTAGCCCCGCTTTGAATGGCCGTGTCGACGGTTGGCCCGATTTTAGAGAGATCCGTGAGAGTGGTCTCCACCGTGTTGTTCACCGAGAAGCCGATGATGACAGCCGGCTGGCCGGGCGAAGGATTGCTGTAGACCGGCGAAAGCGAGTAATTGACCGTTTTGATGCTACCGCTCGAACCAAGCAAGGACTGCAACGCCATGATCACCGCGCTCGCCAGCGTGGCGTTGGCTTGCGAGGCCGCTTGAGCGGTGGCCGCTTGCGTGTTAACTCCCACGTCGACGCGCGCCAGATCTGGCGCGACCGAGATCGACGAGCTTCCAACGGCGGTGATCGAGGCCGGACGCACGGCCGGCTGAGCACAGCACATCGCCGCGGCCGCGCAAGCAATACTTATGGCTCGGAACATGACAAACTCCCTCCGGAATGTGGCGACGCGGAACTTCACTGTACAACACCAGGAAGATTTACGCCACAGCCTTTTGCGCAAGCTGTAACTACTTGACACGCCGCAATTTATGGAACCGTTACGACTTGCCAGAAGCGGACACCTTAGACATCTAATTATTGGAAAGGAGTTTTGAAAATGGTAAACGAGGAATTAACATCGGACGCCTGAACGCGGATTTATCTACAGCCGATCGCGGCGCCTTCGATTCTAGGGTTGTATGGACTAGCCGGAGCGACGTTCATGGTGGCCGCCCATATGGCTCACTGGTTCGGAGGCGCTTCAACGTCGCTGTATCTTTTCCCGTTCGCAGCGATCTTCGGTGGGTTCGCTCAATTCTTGGCGGGCATGTGGGCTTATAAGGCTCGTGACGGAGTAGCCACCGCGGTCCACGGAACGTGGGGATCTTTCTGGATGGCGTATGGAGTCCTCAACGTGATTTTCGCAGTTGGAAAATCCACTCCTCCCGCGAGCGCGTGGCCGGAACTCGGATTCTGGTTCGTGGTGCTGGCTGCGATCACGTGGGTCTGTGTCGGTGGCGCGGCAGCCCAAAACAAGTGCCTGGTTACGATGCTTACCTTCCTTGCCGCCGGATCGACGACCGGGGCCATCGGCGAGTTCTTAGGTCTAGATTGGCTCATGATTCTCACCGGTTGGCTGTTTGTCATCGCGTCCATTGCTGCCTGGTACACGGCCAGCGCTCTGATGTTGGAAGAGGCCTTCGGCCGTGAGCTGTGGGGTCTGGGCAAGAGCAAGGTGTTGAAGCAGATGCCATCCATTTCAACTGGCGCCGGCGAGCCCGGAGTGATCAGAGGACAGGCCTAAGTTCCCCCTTTGGAGGAACCCGGCGCGAAGCTCGCCCGCTTGGGATTCGACGGGCGAGCCCTGATTAGGAGGGCGCATGTTTGACGACTATTCTTTAATTAAGCTTCGCAGCCGTTTGGCGGCTGAAGGGGAGGAGGTGATAGTGCATAGGTTCCGCAGCGGAAACACTAGAATGGTGGCCCGGCCTGATTTCGAACATTGGCTACGGAGCACTACCCACGACGCCAACAATTCCGCAGATATGAGGAAACCATCGGCAGGTCTGTGGGAATCGATCAAGAATTACTGTACTGGATTTCTCACTCACTACGGGTTTATGAAGGAACGTGGGATAG
>DATJWJ010000198.1:0-71109 GCA_035501355.1 Bryobacteraceae bacterium
CCTCGGCCGGCAGGAACGGAAAGCTGGCTTCCTTGCCGCGGCACCAGTAGATCAATTCGCCGGCTCCGGCGCCAACGGCGTCCAGCATCACCAGCTGTTTGCCGCTCGCGCTCAGATCCGGCTTCACCGGCTGCACGATCAACAATCGTTGTCCCGTCAACGCTGGATCTTTGGCGGTGGAAACCACGCGCCCGACGATGCGCCCTAGAAACATGGCGCGCTCATTTCAGGCTCACCGTATCGACGATGCCGACGATGCTCGAGTCCACGGGTTTGTCCTTACAGCCTTCGGCCATGCGAGCCGAGCTTCCGGACACCACGATGACGGTTTCCTTGAAGCCCGCGCTGACGGTATCGACCGCGACGATGTAGCCCGGCTCGTCCTTACCGTCCGGGGCGACCGGCTTGACGATCAGCAGCTTGAAACCTTCCAGGCGGGGATCCTTGCGAGTGGCGACGACGGTGCCCACCACGCGGGCCAGAATCATGGATGCCTACTTCGCGCCGGCCGCGGCTTGTGCTTTGCCGATGGGCAAAACGTCTTCCAAGCTGGGATGCGGGCGCGGGATGACATGTGCGGCAATCAGCTCGCCCACGCGCCGGGCAGCCGCGGCTCCCGCATCGGTGGCGGCGCGAACCGCGGCCACGTCGCCTCGCACCAGCGCAGTCACATAGCCCGATCCGATTTTCTCCCAACCCACCATGCGAACATTGGCGGCCTTCACCATGGCGTCGGCGGCTTCGATCATGGCCACCAGACCGCGCGTCTCGATCATCCCTAACGCTTCACCCATTCGGCCTCCTGGACTACATTATGTCAGCACGCCGCGCGCGCGCAATGCCTCATCAAGCAGCGCGAGCAATTCCTCGCGCGTCATCTGAATGCGCTCTTTCGATGGCTCGACATCTTCAGCCACCAGCGGACGAGGCAGCTCGACGCCGGGGCGCGGCTGGATGCCATAGCGCGTTCGCGAATCAATCAGTTTATCAACCTCCTGCTTGGGCAGAACCTTGGGCCCGCCCAGCAGCTCGGCTACCAGCGTGATGCGCGCGAAATGCTCCACCGTCTCCATTTTGAAAAAGGCTTTGTAGACGTCCTCGCCGTAGCACACCAGGCCGTGATTGCGCATCAGGATGGCGTCGTACTGCGGGATGTAGGGGAGCATGCCTTCGGTGAGCGCGGGAGTGCCGGGCGTTCCGTACTCGGCCAGCGGCACACAGCCCAGACCGATGATCACTTCGGGCAGCAGCGCCAGCGTCAAGGGTCTTCCGGCGACGGCGAATCCGGTGGCCACCGGAGGATGCGCGTGAACCACGGCCAGAATGTCGGGGCGCATCTGATAAATGGTCAGATGCATGGCGATTTCCGATGTTCGCTCGCGCGATCCTTCCAGCTTGTTGCCGTCCAGATCGCAGACGATCAGATCTCCGGCCGTCATCATTCCTTTGCTGATGCCGGTGCAGGTGCACAGCACCCGGTTTTGATCCAGGCGGACACTAATGTTGCCATCGTTAGCCGCAACCCAGCCTTTCTGGTAGACCAGCTTGCCGACCTCGACGATGTCTTGCCGGTACTCTTGCTCCGTCTTGCGCATCCGCACCAAACCCGTTACGCTCTCGCGAGCCGCGAAGGGATTCTCAATTGTAGCAATCCGGATGCGGCGGCTGAGCTGCGATCAGAGGCAGAGGCGTGAGTTTGCCGGAGCTTCTACACCGATGCAAGCGTTTCCAGACGCCGAAGCAGGATGGGAATCCTTGCCTGAGTTGCGGCGTCCGGCAGCAGGTAACCGGGTAGCGCGTCCTGAAAATTTTGCGAAGCCAGCAGGCTGCTTAGTTCATCTCGAAGGCAGGCACGGAGATCAGCGTTGGCTTCCCGTACCTCCGCTATGAGCGAGGCGCGGCCGTCGACCACCGTGACCAAGTCCTCCAGATCGTGACTACCGAAGAAGTCGTTCTGGCCTCGGCCTTTGAACGCTTCGGGTTTGGTCGCCAGGAAGAACGGCGCTGCCACAACTCTAATTTCGAGATCGTCCGCGAGCTGATATGTTACCGATGCTTCCATCGCGGTCCGATACCAGCGGTTCGAAAATCCTAAAATCTTTTCGTCGAGCGGCATCACGTCCAGGGTGGTAGTCCGATTGACCCAACGGCAAAGCGGGGCGTCTTCGCGTGTGTCCTCGGAGAACCCCAACGCACGCAGGCGATCGCCGAACACCGCGTACTCAGCGTACATCGTGATCTCCGCAATCGCGTCGACGTCCAGCGTGCTGCGGGGCTCTGCGGCGGCTTCATCGGTGAGGAGCAACCCTGTGACCGCACCACCGACAAAAACAAGCTCGTCCAGCAGGGGACGAAGGAGCCGCGCGGCGGTGATCAATTGGTCAAGCTTGTTGTTCACTGGCTTCTCGAAGCCGGCGATGCAGTTCTTTCTCAGCAATCTGCCGCTCGCGGCTGCGGCCATCGCGTAGAGCATCTACGAGGGCCAAAAATTCGTAGAAGCGTGAGTCGCGTAATGCCGCCACCGGCGCGGTTCTATATAACGGGTCGAACGCGATGCCGCGGTGCTTGCCCTCCTCGTGCGGCCAGACAGGCGCTGGCTCTTTGCCTTGCGCGATCATGCTGCGCAACGGCTCAGCCGCATAAGATGTCGGCACCCCGCGCGTGAGTTCTCCCCGATCGGGTGGGAAGGCATATCGAATACCGTGGACCAGGAACTCCTCCAGGGAGCGAAAATTGGGGCGATGATTCATCTTCGGACCGTGAAGCAACTGGCTCTGCACCGCACGTTGCACGGATGCGTGAACCTCGGAAGGACTCATGACCAATTCGGCCGCAAGTTTCGAATACGGGGCACGGTGCGCTTTCGCTGCGACGATCTTCAGTGCGACATAAACATCCTGGGGCTTGAGCACCATAACTTTATTCTACATTCGCGAATCGCGAATCGCGAATGCCATTCCTTCCCGTCCCTGGATCTAATTGGACATAGGGCCTTTATAGAGCGACCTAAAGCGAAGACTTATCGCTTACCGATCTGTCGACAGGCTCAGGCATAGTCGCGATCTGTCTTCTGAACCGGCAGACGCGACGTCGCTAGCCGCTACAATAAGTCCAGTGGACAAAAGACGGATGTGCCCGAATTGCCGGGCGTTTATTACAACCAGCGATCGGAAATGTCCGTATTGCGAAGTGCCGCTGGGGCCGCGCGCGGTGGATCGGCGGAATCCAGGCGAGATTCTGGGCGGATTGATCCCGCACGCGCGCTTCACCACCACCATGATCCTGCTGGTGAACGTCGTCCTTTTCGGCGCCGATTATTTCAGCCAGGGAGTTATCGAGCGCTGGGGTGCGAGCATGCCGGCCACTGTGATGGATGGCCAGTGGTGGCGTTTGATCACCGCCGGGTTCCTGCATGGCGGTATTATGCATATTCTTATGAATTCCTGGGCGCTGTACGTAGTGGGTGCGGAAGTGGAACAGCTCTTTGGTACCAGCCGGATGATCGTGTTCTATTTCATGTCCACGGTAAGCGGATTCTATCTCAGCTCGCACTCCGGACATTTCTCGGTGGGATCGTCGGCCGGGATTTTCGGACTGATTGGCGCGATGATCGCTTTCGGGATCACGGACAAATCGCACTTTGGTTCGCTGGTGAAAGGTTACTACACGCAGTGGCTGATTTGGGGTGTGATCATCAGCTTTATGCCGGGCGTCGATTTCATGGCGCACCTGGGAGGGTTCGCGGGCGGGTTTGTGGCCGCGTTTCTGGCCAGCACGCCGCGGGCGCGCCTGATGTGGAAAGAGCCGCTCATTCGCGCGCTGGCCGGCATCTGCGTGGTGGTAACGGCGGTCGCCTTTGGGATGCTGTATCTGGCGATCTCGCAGGCCTGAGAATCGCCGCTACTTCAGCGGCAGCGTGCTTTCCGGATCGGGCCGAAAAATCAGATAACGCAAATCGCCATCCTGGCTGCTGAACCAATGCGGTGTGCGTCCGGGAATGATGATGACGTCGCCTTTGGAAACATGCCGGCTTACGCCGCCTTCGATGCGCGTGCTCTGGAAGGTGGTGCCGCCGGCGCGCAATGGATGCGGATCGGGAAGCGTGCCGCCGGTTACCAGCGTTGCGTTGCCGTCCAGAATGTAATAGATTTCCGTGACCTTGGTCTCATGCAGATTGGCTTCCTGCTTGATGGTCTTGGGACGGAAGACGCCGTAGACACCCACGTGGTATCCGCCGACATCCACAATGCGGATAGGCCGGTCGCTCACGACATCGCGGGGCAGTGCATCGATGAACTTCTGAATATCCGAATTGCTGACATCGGTGGCGGGCAGAGGCGGAGTTTGGGCCAGGGTCGCGAACGCGAGCAGCATGGCGAGAACGAACACGGTGGTCTTCAACATGGAGTTTCTCCTGTACTGGAGGATTCTAGCACCGAGCGGCTGACGGCAGCGGATCAGAACGACAACTTGGCGGAAAACTGCAGGGACCGGGCTGGAAGCTGGTTGGTGATTCCGACTAGCGGCGCGCCGAATCCCGGGCCGGGCGCGGCGCCGTTGCCGTAGGTTCCGCTGTAGCCGATGAAATTCGCGTGATTAAAGACGTTGAAGGCTTCGGCGCGAAGATCCAGATGAACGCGCTCGCCGCCGAGCGCGAACGGGCGCTCGAGGAACGGCGACACGTCGTAGATGGGGCGGCCGCGTCCGGCATTTCGACCCACCACTACTCCGTCGATCGCGGGACGGTCCGTAGTGGCGCCGGTGTCGCCGCTGTTGTTGACGCCCGTCACGATGTTGTACGGGAGTCCCGAGGCGAGCGTGGCGATGCCGCCGAACTGAATCTTCCACGGCATGATGAACACGCCGCTCAGCACGAAGCGGTGGCGCTGGTCGAATATGGCATTGCCGTTTTCAATTCCGCCGGTGAAGTTGGGATCGTTAGGATTCTGGCTGGGGATGTCTGGATCGACATTGTCGGTGGCATGCGACCAGGTGTAGCTGGCCAGCATCGCAAGCCGGCGGCTAAAGCGATGGGCCAGATTTACGTCCAGCGCGTCGTAGTTTGCGTAGCCATCGTTGACGTCGCTCTGAATCACGGCGTAGGGCGGCTGCGGGTTGGTGGCCTTGGCGGGATTGCAGGTCATGCCGGCCTGGGTGTACCACCAGATCCAATAAGGACGCGTGCAGTTGGCGGCTTGTGCGGCGCGAACCTGGCCAGGAGCGGTGCGAATGAATGGCGACGGTGGATCGACATCCAGCGGACGATTGATACGCGTGGTGTGCGAGCCGACGTAGTCCACGCTCAGCACCCAGCCCGGCATTAATCGGCGCTCGATGCCGAAAGTCCACAGCTTCGAGTACGGATTCAGTAATTGATTCGGATATCCGACCAGCGTGGAGGTGGGAAAGAATTGATTGAGAAACGCGCTGTCTCCGGGCCGGATGTACAAACTTCGGAGCGGCGGCTGCGCTCCCGCGGGAAAGGCCGGCAATGGAGCGGCCGAGATGCTGGCGGGGAAGCCGATCTGACCTGGCGTGGCCGTGTAATTGAAGACGCCGGTTGGCCCGGTGAGCGCGTAGTTGGCCTCGGAATTGTCGACGATCTGCGAATAGTAGATGCCGAAGCCGCCTCGCACGACGGTGCTGCCTTGGCCGCGCCAATCGTAAGCGAAGCCCACGCGCGGCGCGAATGCGAGCCGCGAATCGGTGAAGGTTTGCTGCTCATAGCGGAGGCCGAGGTTGATGGTCAGATCCTTGCGTACGTGATAGTCATCCTGCACAAAGAGGGACCACAACGTATCGTTGACCGTATAATTCGCGTTGCCGTAGCTCTGCGTGTAGCTTTGCACGTTGGCGATATTGCCGAGATAGGCGCCGCTTTCGCAGTATGAAGGGGCCTGAGTGCAGGCCTTGTAAATGAATTGGCCCAGGTAGATGGGCCCGCCGAATTCCTTGCTGTCGCCGCCGGTGTGCGCCACGATGGCGTCGGCGCCAAACTTGATTTGATGGGCGCCCCAGATGGCCGAGAGCGTGTCGTTGGCTTCGTACTGGCGGTTCATGAGCAATGCCGATTGCGAGGTACCGGTGGTAAACGTGCCGCCGGCCGAGATGGGTACTTGGAACTGCGTCGAGTAGATCACCGGGTCAAACTCGGTGATGGGCGACGCGAGTTGAAACTGTGCGCGCACGCTGTTTACGAGCGTCGGGCTCAGAACCGCGGTTTCACCTAATTCTTCCGAGTAGGTGCGGCGGCGGAAGACGCGATCCACCGTGGGCAGATTGTTTCCGCCGACAGTGCCGTTGGGATTGGTGTCGTGGAAGCCATCCACGTCGCTGCGGAGGAACAGAGTATTGCGGTCGTTCAGCTGGCGATCGATGCGCAGAAATCCGAGCCAGCCGCGATAATGTCCGACGAAGCTGCCAGGTGCGAGTGGCGAAATGATGGGCGAAGCGCGGTCTTCTCGACTGTATTCGCCGGCCGCCGAGATATGGGTGAGACCGCCCGCTCCAATTGGGCCCGAGAGAGCCAGCGCTGACTGGCCTAGCGTGTCGCTGGTAACGTCGTTTCCGCTGGTTGCGTTGGAGGTGTTGAAACCGGCGAGCGCGGCTTCGGTGGCCGAGGGCCGCCACAGCTCCAGCAGGTCGCCATGCCATTGATTACCGCCGCTCTTGGTGACGATGTTGACCACGCTGCCGGTGCTGCCGCCATACTCGGCTGAAAACGCGCTGGTGAGGATGGTCATCTCCTGGACCGCGTCGAGTGGGATGTTGCTGAACATGGTTTGACGGCCCCAACTGTCGTTGCCGGTTGAGCCGTCGACTTCGAACCAGGTTTGACGGCGACCCGCGCCGTTGGTGGTGAAGAGATCTTGATTCATGAAGACGTCGCCCTGGTTGATGGCGGGGCGATTGGCGGCGCTGAGCAGCGGGAGATAGGAGATGCGGCGGTTGAGCAGGGGCGTGTCTTCGATTTGACGTGAGCCGAGGTCGATGCCGAACTGGGGTTGGTCGGTTCGGACTTGCCCCGCTACTCCCGTGACGGTCACTTCAGTGTGTTCGCCCGAGAGGAGGAATAGAGGAAGCGTCAGGTTCGCGGTGCTTCCGGCCTCGAGGGTGATGTCGCTGACGAGCCGTTCCGCGAAACCGCTCTTGGCCGCGACGACATCGTAAGTACCGGCGATGGGCAGGGCGGCGAGCGAGAAGTTGCCGGCGTCATCGCTTTCCGTGGTGCGCTTGATTCCACTCAACTCGTTGGTCGCCGTAACTCGCGCATGCGAGACTCCCGCTCCGGTCGGATCGGTTACACGGCCGCGGATAGTGGCGGTGTCCGGTGTTTGGGCCAAAGCAACGCACGAGATCAGAACGCCGACAGACCAAAAGCGAAGCATGAGCGAGATGATTAGAATTCTAGCAAGCTCATCGGCTCGCCAAGACTTGATTTGCGATGACGGCCTGGCCGAGCGCGATGCCTCCGTCGTTGGGCGGGACTTTAGAGTGCAGAAACACCTCAAAGCCGTCGGAGCGCAGGGCTGTGACCGCGTGGTCGAGCAGGTAGAAATTCTGAAATGTTCCTCCGGTCAGGCACACGTTGCGGATGCCTTCGGAGGCGCGCAGCCGGCGGCACATCTCGATCACGATGGCCGCGATGGTGTTGTGAAAGACCGCCGCGATCCATCCGCGCGGTTTGTTGGAGAGCACGTCCTGGACGATGGCTTCGATGGCCGGGCGGACGTCGATCTGAGAGGGCGCCTCAGCACTGATTTCGAACGGATACTTGGCGTCGATGCCCGCGAGAGCGCTGTTCTCGAGTTCAATGGCGGCCTGGGCCTCGAAGTTGACCTCGTCGCGAACACCGGCGAGGGAAGCGACGGCGTCGAACAGGCGCCCGCAGGCTGAGGTGGAGACGGTGTTGATGTTGCGTTCGACCATGGCGCGCACTGCGGCTAGTTTCTTGGTGGGGATACGATGGAGCAGCGGCAGGTCGAACGAGTCGAGCCGAGGGCCGAACGTATCGAGCAAGTAACTCAGAGCTAAGCGCCAGGGTTCGCGGACGGCAGTGTCGCCGCCGGCCAGCGAGATGTATCGAAAATGGGCGCGGCGTTCGAACCCCGCGAAATCGGCCAGCAGGAATTCGCCGCCCCAGATCTTGCCGTCGGTGCCGTAGCCGGTTCCGTCGAACGCCACGCCGATCACCTTGCTGGTTAGCCCGTTCTCGGCCATGCAGCTTGCCACATGGGCATGATGATGCTGCACGCCGATCTTCTCCACGCCTTCCATCGCCAGGGCCAGCTTGGTGCTGAGATACATGGGATGCAGATCGTAGGCGGCCGCGATGGGCTGAATGCGGAACAGTTCTTTCATGCGCTCCAGGGTCTGCTCAAAGAAAACCATGGTTTCGTAATTTTCCAGGTCGCCGATGTGCTGGCTCAAAAAAGCGTGGCGTTCTTTGGTGAGACAGAACGTATTTTTCAATTCCGCCCCGCAGGCCAGAATTTCGGCGACTGGGAATTTCAGCGCGACCGGAAATGGAGCGTAGCCGCGGGAGCGACGCAGGACCCGCTCTTGGTTCTCGAAAATTCGAACCACCGAATCGTCGACGCGGGTGTGGATGTCGCGATTGTGAAACAGAAAAGCGTCGGCGATGCGGCTGAGGCGCGTGGCGGCCTCGCGATTGCCGGTGACGATGGGTTCCTCGCTTAGATTGCCGCTAGTCATTACCAGTGCTGGGAATTCGCGCGGCGCGTCGAGGGAATCTCCGAACAGCAGGTAGTGTAAGGGCGTGTAGGGGAGCATGACGCCCAGGGTATTGTTGCCGGGCGCGAGGGTCTGGGACATTCGAGCATCGGAGCGGCGCGGCAGAATCACGATGGGGCGGCGAGGGCTCTCAAGCGCCGATCGCGCCGCATTGGAGACGATACAAAACTGCTCCGCACTCTGGACGTCGGGAACCATCAGGGCGAATGGCTTGTCGCTGCGTTTCTTGCGTTCGCGCAATGCTTCTACGGCGGCTTCCTGGGAAGGATCGCAGGCCAGGTGAAAACCGCCCAGTCCCTTGATCGCTAAAATGCGGCCATCGCGCAGCAAGCGGCGAACCTCGCTGATGATGGCAAGACTGGCATGCGGATGATCGAAGACGATCGGTGCGCTGAGATCGTTCGTCATCACCAGGGCGAGCGATGGTCCGCAGTCCGGACAGGCGTTGGGCTGGGCGTGGAAACGGCGATCGGCCGGATTCTCGTACTCGTGCAGGCAGCGTTCGCACATGGCGAAACAGGCCATGGTGGTCAGCGGGCGGTCGTAGGGTATTTTGCGGGTGATGGTGTAACGCGGGCCGCAATTGGTGCAATTGGTAAATGGGTAACCGTGGCGGCGATTGGAGGGAGTGCGGAAGTCGCGCATGCAGTCATCGCAGGTGGCGACGTCGGGCGAAACCGGGACCAGTTTGCCCGGCTCATCCAGGCTTTCGCGAATCACGAAACTGGTGTATCCGGCCGGGCCCAGAATAGTGACGGCCAGGTCTTCGATTTGCGCGAGCGGCGGGGCATCGCGGTTGAGCGCGCGCACGAATTGATCGAGCTCTGTTTCCGAGCCTTCCGCTTCGATGACGACGCCGGCCGAGGAATTGAGGACGTAGCCGGAAAGCCGAAGCCGCTGCGCCAGGTTGAATACGAAGGGGCGGAATCCGACGCCCTGCACGACACCACGAATGTGGATTTGCCTTCTGGCGATCGAATTGTGGCGCGCTCCGTCGGTGGACATGGCTGCGGCTGCACTTCGAGTGTAGCGCCCGCTCATCGGTAGCCTGCAATGATCGAGATCTACGCCGATGCGGCTTGGACGCTTTTGAGGTCCACCCCAAGTTGGGTCAAAATCGCTTTCCCGCTTGGTGATCTGCTGGAAAACGTGACATTTTGCGGGTTCGGACACTTTACGATTTGTTCCGCGGGTAGCTTCCAGTCCTGAAAACCGCGGGTCAATATCACTATGGCTTCGCCGCGAGCGGCGCGTGGAATTATCGTGTCAGTTACGAACTTGCGCGCACAGTGAGAGGAGGGTAATTCTCTTTTCATACGCTTGCCGTAAGGGAATGTAGCTGAGTGATATGGAAAAAGTTCGACAGCCGCGATGCGCTTCGAAAGCTCGCTCAAGCTCTGGTAGTAGGAGAGTGCCCTTGTTTTGGCCAGCAGTGTGGCGATCTCACGGAACTTACTCTCCCACCATGCAAAGCCGCTATGCCAACAAAACTGCGGATTCAAGTACAGAAACGGAAACTCCGCATTCAGAGATTCCTGCCGAAGATTCGCCTCTATCTGTTGGCGAAAATCCGGAACACAGTATTCTGCGTGATAGTCGGCTGGATTAACCCCGGGATTCAGGTTCAAGACGAATATGTCCGCTTTGGCAATGGACCCGGTGTAGGGAACCGGGACGAGTGAAAGATGAAAGTGCTGATCATGCTCCCGGTTAAAACGCTTGCTTCCGATGAACGCGGCAAAGTCCAAACTATCCAGAGTCAGCAGATCGCCTCCGTACTTACCTAATGCCTCACGATCTTCGGGGTGTGCGAATGGACGCTCGGTTAGTTGGCATCTGTTCCAGAAGCTCACGATTTCCATGTGGCGATGCTATCACCTTACGGCGGGCTCCGAACGCGTGCTACGCTGGCGTTTTATGCAGCTTTCTGAGATTTTCGTTGGCCTGGATGAGGCGTCCTTCGCTCAGCTCCTGCGCAGTATCTCGCTCGGCAAGCTGAGAACGTTTCAGCTTTTCGATCGCATGAAGGCGCGCATGCGCGTGGCCAAGTTGAATTCAGAGCATATTCGCAAGGCCGAGCCGCGCTTGTGGACGCGGCTCAGCGAGCATGACGAGGACCTGGCGACGGATCTTTCGCAGGCCATTCTGGTCTCGCATATGGACATGATCAAGGCCGTGCTGGATCACCTGGGCATTCCCAATCAAGACGGGTTCTTCGACAAGGATCTGGATGGGGCGAAGTATCTCACCGAAGGGTGGCAACAGAGGGTCTTCGATGCGTTCAAGGACAAGTATCCGGCGCCGCTGCTGCTGTTCTACATCAATCATCTGGGCTGGGAAGTTGCCAAAGCGCAGGAATTATTCCAACCGGCCGCATGAGTCTCGACGAACAAATCCAGAAGCTCGCCTCCGAGGCGCGGCAGCGAATCGATGCCGCCCAGGGGCTGGACGGGTTGGAGGCGATTCGCGTCGATGTGCTCGGCCGCAAGGGCGCGCTGGCGCAAATCAGCAAGGAATTTGGAAAGCTGAACCCCGAAGAACGCGCCAGCGCGGGCAAGGCTCTGAACGCGGCCAAACAGGAACTGGAAACTGCGTTTGAGGCGCGCAAGGCGGCGTTTTCGAATCAAGCGCTAAACGAGCGGCTGCGCACCGAGTGGGTGGATCTCACGCTGCCTGCCCCGGGACCGCGGCCGGGGAGTCTGCATCCAGTGACGCAGATCCAGAACGAAATCGAAGACCTGTTTACGTCGCTGGGCTTCGCGGTGCTGGATGGACCGGAAGTGGAAACCGAGTATCACAACTTCGATGCGCTGAACATTCCTCGCGAACATCCGGCGCGCGATATGCAAGATACGTTTTGGCTGGAAGGAGGCAATCTCCTTCGAACGCATACGTCGCCGGTGCAGGTGCGCGGCATGGAGAAACTGGGGCCGCCGCTGAGGATGATTGCGCCTGGCCGAGCGTTCCGGAATGAAGAAGTGGACGCTTCGCACGAGCACACGTTCTATCAACTGGAAGGCATGATGGTGGACCGAGATGTTTCGGTGGCGCACTTGATCTACTTCATGAAGACGCTGCTGAGCGCGATTTTCCGGCGCGAGGTCACGGTGCGGCTGCGTCCCGGCTATTTTCCGTTCGTGGAGCCTGGATTCGAGCTGGATGTGCAATGCCTGATCTGCGGAGGGCCCGGCTGCCCGGTGTGCAAGCAGAGCGGCTGGGTGGAGCTGCTGCCGTGCGGCCTGGTGCATCCCAACGTGCTGCGGATGAGCCGTATCGATCCAGAGCAGTGGGGCGGCTTTGCGTTCGGCCTGGGTCTGACGCGGCTGGCGATGATGCGCTACGGTATCGACGACATTCGCCTGATGCAAGGCGGCGATCTGCGGTTCCTGACGCAATTCTGAGCGCGAGCGATGAAATTCTCATACAACTGGATTCGCGAACTTATACCGGCGCTCGATCAAAAGCCGCAGGAGCTGATGCGTCTGATCACGATGAAGACCGCCGAGTGCGAGGGCCTGGAAGAAGCAGGCGCGGCGTTGAGCGCGGCTTCGGTGGCGCGCGTGGTGAGCGTGGAGCCGATGGCCGGGAGCAGTCACAACCACAAGGCGCTGGTGGAGACGGCGCGCTATGGCTCTAAGACCGTGGTCTGCGGGGCTCCCAACTGCCGGGTTGGCCTGCTGACGGCGTACATTCCGGCGGGCGTGAAGATCATCGACGGCATCGAAAGCGATGGCATGCTGGCGAGCGGCCTGGAGCTGGGCATCAATCGCGATCACGGCGGCATCGTGGAACTGGCGGCGGAGGAATTGCCGGCTTCCGACACGATCATCGAGGTCGATAATAAATCGCTCACGCATCGGCCGGATTTGTGGGGGCATCATGGTATGGCGCGCGAAGTGGCGGCCATCACGCATCATCCGCTGCGCGATCCGGTACGGCTGGGACTTCTGCCGGCCGATCCGGCGGCCATTGGTGTCGAGATTGAGGACCTGACGCTGTGCCCGCGATACAGCGCGCTGGTGTTCGAGAATGTCACGGTGCAGCCTTCGCCGCTGTGGCTGCAATACCGGCTGGAAGCGATCGGGTTGAATGCGATCAACAACATCGTGGATGTGACCAACTACGTGATGTCGGAGCTGGCGCAGCCAATGCACGCCTTCGATGCGGACAAGCTGCGGGGCGACACCATTTTCGTGCGCAGCGCGCGGGCGGGCGAATGGATCACGGCCTTGAACGATGAGAAGTACGAGCTGGCTGCGTCCAACCTGGTGATCGCGGACCGCGAGGGGCCGATCGCGATTGCTGGGGTGATCGGCGGGTTGGACAGCGCGATCGGTCCAGACACTAAGCGGCTGGTGCTGGAGAGCGCGAACTTCCAGGCCGCCAGCGTGCGCAAGACATCGGTTGCGCTTAAGCTGCGGACCGACGCTTCGATGCGATTCGAGAAATCGCAGGATCCTCTGAACACGGTACGAGGCTTGGCGCGGGCCGTCGAACTGCTGGAACAGGTCTCGCCGGGGATACGGCTGGTGGGCGGCGTGGCGGATCGCAAAATCGAATTCAAGCCGCGCACGCCAATTGAACTCGACGTGGACTGGCTGAGCAAGAAGCTGGGCCGGCCGTTGGCGGCGGCGGAGGTTCGCGGGATTCTCGAATCGCTTGAGTTCGGCGTGCGCGAAACGGCTCCTGGACATTTCTCGGTCACGGTGCCGAGCTGGCGCGCGACCAAGGACATTTCCATCAAAGACGATTTGCTGGAGGAAGTGGGGCGGATGGTGGGCTATGAATCCATCACGCCGCAAGCGCCTCTGATTGCAGCGGTGGTGCCTCCTGAAAATCCGGCGCGCCTGTATCATCGCAGGGTTCGAAACATGGCGGCCTCGCAGGGATTCACGGAAGTCTACAACTATTCGTTCGTGAGCGAAGAGATGATTCGCCCTTTCGGGTTCGCGCCCCAAGAGCATGTGCGCGTAACGAACCCTATCGCATCGGATCAGACGCTATTGCGGACCAGCTTGCTGCCCGGAATCCGCAAAAACATTTTGGACAACAGCCGTTGGATGAATTCTTTTCGGCTATTCGAAATCGGCCGCGAGATTCAGCGGCGCAGCCAAGGCTTGCCGGAGGAAGTGCCGCATGTCGCCGCCGCCATGTACGAGCGCGAAGGAGACGGCAGCGCGTCGCTGTTCGAACTGAAGCGGCTGGCAGAATGCTTGATGCCGGAGTGCGCGGTGCGGGCGGCGCAAGCCAGGGCGTTTGAGCATCCGGAGCGGGCGGCAGTCGTTTCGTGGCGCGGCGAAGACGTCGGGCGGCTGTTTGAAATGCATCCTTCATTGGGAATCGATGGGCGCGCCGCGGTGCTTGATCTTGACCTGGCTTTGATGCAGCGTCTGGACGCTCGGGAGCAGCGTTATCGTGCCCTCCGCCGTTTTCCGACCAGCGCGTTCGATCTATCGGTGGTTGCAAATCTTCGCGAGCCGGCCGGGGAAATCGAGCGCCGGCTGCGCGAGGCGGCGGGAACGGATCTGGTCGGTATCGAATTTGTCCGGCAGTATACGGGCGCGCCGCTTCCCGAGGACCGCAAGAGCATCTCCTACCGGCTGACGGTGGGTGCGAGCGACCGGACCCTGTCTTCAGACGAAGTGACGGCCATCCGAAGCCGCGTGATCGAAGCGCTGCGGCGCGACGGGTTCGAGCTGAGGATTTAGATTTCAGTGCACGTGCATCGGCTCGCCAAAGCGGCCGATGATGCGCTCGGCGCAGAGCCGGCAGGCCTCTTCCTCGTCCGGATCGCGGCCTTCGGAGAGCAGCACCTGCTCGTCGTGGACAGCCATGCTGCGGCCGCACACCCAGTCGTCGCCATCGCGAGAGTGAATATGGTTGAAGTCGGTCAACGCGGAAGTCCTTCGAGTGGGATGATTAGCCCAGAATATCAGATCAGCGGATTGCAGCATCGCGCTGGACGCTGGGCGCGTGCCGACGGGTGCGCCACAAGCTGAGTTCTCTTGTAACGTTTCCGCGGAGGGCGAGTCTACCTATCGCCGGCCTTTGCGGCCGAAGCTAATAACTTGACAATTTTTGTACTTCGGAGGTTAACTATGCCACGTCGCATCGAGCGACTTCAGCCCACGTGTGTCCGTAGCGTTCTGGGTGCAGTGCTGCTTTTTGCTTCCTGGCCGACACTCCAGGCCGCGACTCTGTGTGTCAATCCGGCCGGTTCGTCTGGATGCCAAACAACGATTGGAAAAGCCGTCACTGCAGCCTCTCCCGGGGACACGATTCAAGTGGCTGCGGGGACATACAAGGAGGACGTCACGATCGGTATGCGGCTGTCCCTGGTTGGGGCCGGCAGCGATACTACGATCATCGACGCGACCGGGTTGGCCAACGGCATCGTGGTGGATGGTGTCGACAATCCTGGTCTCAGCGGAGTTGTGATCACGGGATTCACCGTGCAGAACGCCAATTTTCAAGGAATCCTGGTGGAAAATGCGTCCAATATCACGATCTGGGCGAATCAGATACTGAAGAACGATCTGGCGCTGACCACTTCCGGTGGCACGCCAACCTGCCCAGGACTACCGCCGACTTTCCAGCAGAGCGAGGGAGACGATTGCGGCGAAGGGCTGCATTTCACTGGCGTGGATCACTCAGTGGTCACGAACAACGTTATAGAAAGCAATTCGGGCGGTTTCCTAATCACCGACGATACCGGCCCCACGTTCGACAACGTGGTTACGGGTAACGTGGTCATGAATAATGTCATGGATTGCGGGATCACGATCGCCTCGCACAGCGGGAAAGGTGTATATCAAAACACGATCTCCGACAATACGGTGGTGAACAACGGGACCAAGGGGCAAGGCGCCGGTGTGGGCATTTTCGCGCCGGGGCCTGGCAGCAACGCCTCCGGCAACGTGGTCGTGAATAACACCATCACGAACAATGGACTGCCGGGCGTCACCATGCACAACCACGCTGCGCCTCCGGGAGCCCCAGCGGTGAATATGAACGACAACATCATTGTCGGCAACACGATCTCCGGAAATGGCGCAGACACAGACGACGCCGCGACTCCAGGCACGGCCGGCATCAACATTTTCAGCAAGGCGCCGGTGACCGGCACGGTCATATCGGAGAATTCGATCAGCGGCGAACACATTGGCGTAGAGTTCAATGCGCCGTCCGGTGGCGTGCAAGTGTCGTTGAACAACATACTGGCACCGCTCGGGATCAACAACGCCAACGGAGGTACCGTGAACGCCGGCGAGAATTGGTGGGGCTGCGCGTCCGGACCGAATGTCGGCGGATGCTCGCTGACTTCCGGGTCAGGCGTCACCCTTACGCCGCCTCTTGGGAGTGCATTTAGCAGCACGCAACTTCCGAAATCGCCCACCGCCCCGCCGCCTACGGGACCGACAGGCATAACGATTGTGATCACTGGGCCGCGCGGTGCGATTTCGTCCACGAATACGTTCCAGGTATTTTTGAACCAAGTGACATTGAATGCGTCGGGGTCGATGTCGGGCAACGCGGGGCCGTTAACGTATTCGTGGTCGGTGGCGCCTGGATCGCCTGCTGGCGGCGGAATCGTTGGGGCGAACACGGCTACGCCGACGTTCCAACTTACGACGCCGCAGACCTACCAGTACACATTGACCGTAACGGACTCCACCGGGGCAACCGCTACTACGACAGTCACGGTGCAATACATTTAGGCGGGCGAGGCGGCGCTATACTAGCGCCATGCGAACTACTCTGCTTTCTGTGATGCTCGCAGTGTCGGTGCAGGCTGCGAGCATCGACGCCCGGGTGAAGGACGGCTACGCCGATTCGAACGGCGTAAAGATTCACTACGCGACTCTGGGGAGCGGGCCGCTGATCGTGATGATCCACGGGTTTCCGGATTTCTGGTACACGTGGCGCGATCAGATGGCCGCTCTCTCCGACCAGTATCAGTGCGTGGCGATCGATCAGCGCGGCTACAACCTGAGCGATAAGCCCAAAGGCGTCGAAAACTATCGGATGCCGTTGCTGGTGTCGGACGTGGCGGCAGTGATCAAATCGCTGGGGCGCGACAAGGCCGTCATCGTGGGACACGACTGGGGCGGGATGGTGGCCTGGAATTTCGCGCTAATGCATCCGGAGATGACCGACAAGCTGATCATTCTCAATTTGCCGCATCCGCGCGGGCTGATGCGCGAGCTGGCGCACAATCCTGAGCAGCAGAAGAACAGCCAGTACGCGCGGAATTTTCAGCAGCCGGATGCCGCGTCCAAAGTGACCGCCGAGGCGCTGGCGCGGCGCATCACCGATCCCGAAGCGCATGCCAAATATCTGGAGGCATTTCAGCGCTCCGACATCGAAGCCATGCTGAATTACTACAAGGCCAATTATCCGCGCGAGCCCTACGCCGAGGACACCTCGCCATTGGTGAAGGTGCAGGCTCCAGTGCTGATGTTTCATGGGCTGAAGGACACCGCGCTGCTCTCCGGTGCGTTGAACAACACCTGGGATTGGCTGGACAAGGATCTGACGTTGGTGACGGTGCCGAATGCGGGGCATTGGGTGCAAGCGGACGCTTCGGACCTGGTTTCGAAGACCATGAAGTGGTGGCTCGCCATGCGGTGAGCCGGGCTCGGCGCGGTGCTTTACGACGGGCGCTAGCCTCTGGTTTGTGGAGTCATGTTATATTGTTGCTGCTGGGAGTTGGATGGGGCGGACCGGCCGGGTCGCCGAGCGGGAGGAGACGCACCAGCCAAGTTCCTAGCCACACTTTCTCCGCCAAGCTTCGCAGCTGCTTCACACCGCCAGCGGCGCATCGGCCAGCACCTGATCCATAGCCTTGAATAATTCCTCGGGCCGGATGGGTTTGGCTACATAAGCGGTCATGCCGGCATCCATACATTTATCGCGGTCGCCTTGCATGGCGTGCGCCGTCATGGCGATCACGGGTAGACACTTGCCGCTGGCGCGCTCGCTCTGACGCAGCAGACGCGTGGCTTGCAGTCCGTCGAGCTCCGGCATCTGGACGTCCATGAGGGCCAGATCGAAGCTCTGTTGGCTGATGGCGGTTAGCGCGGCGCGTCCATTGCCTGCTACGACAACCTGATAGCCACGCCGCTCGAGCAGCCGGACCATCAGAAGCTGGTTGACCGGGTTGTCTTCGGCGATGAGAACCCGGAAGCTTGCGCCGCGACGCGTTCCGGGCGTCCAGATGGCGCTGCTCGGATCGGGCGCTTGCGGCTGCTGGGCCGCCAGGCACCGGATGGTGAAAGAAAACGTGCTGCCTTGGCCGGGCGCGCTGGTAACCGATATGGAACCCTCCATCATCGTGACCAGGCTGGAGCAGATCGCCAATCCCAGGCCCGTGCCGCCGTACTTACGTGTCACCGATCCGTCGGCCTGGCGGAACGGCTCAAAGATCAGCTTCTGCTGGCTGGCGGAGAGACCGATGCCGGTGTCGGTAACGTTGAACCGGATCACAGCACCGTCGGATAAATTTTCTTCGATCAGCGCCTCCACGTGAATCGAGCCCTGGGGGGTGAACTTCACGGCATTGTTGACCAGGTTCAACAGGACCTGGCGCAGTCGCGTGGGATCGCCGGTCCATTGATCCGGGACTTCGGGGGGAACCGCGGCGGTGATGCTGAGACCCTTTTGACGCGCCAGGAAATCGAGCGCGGTGACGGCTTCCGAGATGCAGCGGCGAAGCGAGAAGGGGATAGACTCCAGCTCCAGCCGGCCGGCTTCGATCTTGGAGAAATCCAGGATATCGTTGAGCAGCGTCAGCAGAGAATCGGCGGAAGCCTTGGCCAGGCTCAAGTATTCGCGCTGCTCCTCGGGCAGCTCGGTGCCCAGCACCAGGCCCATCATGCCGAGCACACCGTTCATGGGCGTGCGGATCTCGTGGCTCATGTTGGCGAGGAATTCGCTTTTGGCGCGGCTGGCTTCCTCGGCGCGCTGCTTGGCGTCGGCCAGCTCGGCGGTTCGCTCGCGGACCTTGCGATCGAGATCCTTCAGCAGGCTTGACAATTCACCGTTCAGGCGTTCGCGATCGGACAGGGCTTCCCGCAGTTGCGAATAAGACTCATTCAGGCGGACGGTCATGTGGTCGAAATCGTCCACCAGCTGCACTACCTCGGAGGGCGCCTGGGCGGGCAGCTGGAGCTTCTGGGAAGCGTCGCCTTGCATGGTGAATTTTCGCAGCCGTTTCACCAGCAACTCCAGCGGGGCGGTGGTGCTGGCGCCGATGATGCGCGCAAACACCAGCGAGAGAACGATGGCGCCCAGCAGCCAGGCCAGGGTCATGCCGTAGTAACGGTCGGTGGAGCGATGAATCTCGGAAAGAGGTTGTGAGACCAACACGCGCCAGCCCGTCAGGCTCTCGGTATCTTGGCTCGCCAGGTAGGGAGTGGCGCGCTGTTTCTCTACCGCCTGATTCACGACGAACGATCCGCGGCCGCGCGAGCCGAACGGCGCGTTCAGCAGAGGCGAGTGTTCCAGCGACGCGAAGGGCGGGTGAATAACCGGGTGGTTGGAATAGATGACGCGGTCGTGCTGGTCGACAATCAGAATTTCCGATCCGGCCAGATTGCGATAGTTCTGGCCGAATTCGTCGAAATGCGAGAGTCGAAGCGATCCCACCAGAACGCCGAACAGATCGCCCTTTCGCGTGAACAAAGGCGCGGTGATTGCGACCGTGGGCTGTTGGGCGGCACGGCCGAGATAGACCTCGGAGATGACCGAGTGGCCGGTGGAGATGGTGCGTTTGTAATACTCGCGGTCGCGCATCGTGCCCGAGTCGCCCACCCTGGCGCCGGGCGGAGAAAGAACCGGGCTGCCGTCCGGCATGCGTCGCGGGCTGATCGCGATGGGTACGCCCTGGTTGTCGGACACGGCCAGAGTCTGGAAGCCCGGATAGATGGCATGATTTTGTTCCAGCCACCGGTCCAGCGTTTCCGCATCGAAATGATCTTCGTTGGCGATACTGCGGGAGAGCATGAGCAGCGCCAATTGATGGCTGGAGACGAATTCTTCCATGTGCTGGCGAATCGCGGATGCGGCCTCGTCCAGGCGCTGGGAGGCGTCGGTCTGCTGGCGTTTGGCGTAGGCTTGTCCGTTGACGATGTTCAGCAGCAGCAGCGGAACGGTGGCCACCAGCAGGAAGCCGCGCGTCAAATAGGCGCGCAGCGGCTGGCAGCCGGCGGTGAAACGCGGCGAGGCAGAATGCTTTTGCACCCACGCAAAGCTGATCAGAACCTCAGCCAGCATGACGTTCAGCAGTCCGTTGATCGCATAGGCGATTACGGTGGCCCAGCCCGTGGGCGATGGGTAGTTCAGAACGCGAATATAGAGCAGGATGGCGAGCGGGGCGCCGGCCATGGCCCAGTAGGCCAGCTCGGCCAGGATCGCGAGTAGACCTCGCCGGACCAGCCAACCCACGGCTGCCGCTTCCAGCACCAGGAGCAGGGCCGCTTCCGGTTTCTGTCCCACGCAGTCGGGCAGCACGGTCACGAAGGCCGCGATGGCGCCGTAGACTGGGCCGTAGAGCAGCGCGATGGCTAGATAGAAGACGCCGCCCAGCAACAACCTGGCGTCCGAAAGGATCGCAATCCGGGGCAGGTCCGCGAGCAGGCCTAGCAGGCCGAAGCCAAGAGTAACGGACAAAGCGCGGACCGAAGGTCCCCGGAGCATACCACAAAGGTCGGCGGAAACACCTTAGTACTTTAGCCGGGAAGGGGTAGGTAGTCGGGGAAATTGGGGATTGCGTGTACTGTCCCCGGATTTCGGTACGCTGGTAAGTGATTCCAGATGGACGAGAAAAAGATACTGATTAAACTACGCGAAATTTGTTTGCTGCTGCCCAAGACTAGTGAAACCACGACCTTCGGGCATCCTACCTTCCAGGTCGGGACCAAGACTTTCACCGTGCTGGAGACCTATCAGGGCATCCTCTCGATTTGCGTGAAGGTGGGCAAGAAAATGCAGCCGGTGTTTTTGGAAGATGACCGCTTCTACCGGACTCCCTATGTCGGACAGCACGGGTGGGTATCGCTGCGGGCGAACACCAGGTTGAATTGGAAGGAGATTGAGCAGCTAGTGCGTGGAAGTTACGAACTGGTGAGCGCCAAGAAGAGGCGGCGGTGACTGCCGAGCAAGTGAGCCGGCGCATTGCCATCGCTAGCATGGTGATAAGCGCTAGCCTGGCGTCGGCGAAGGTCATCATAGGATTTCAGGCCCATTCCACCGCGGTGATTTCGGACGGCTTCGAATCGGCCGGGGATGTGCTCTCCTCGGGGCTGGTATTGTTGGGGTTGGTTTTGGCGGCGCGGCCGCCGGATGCCGAGCATCCCTATGGTCACGGGCGAGTGGAAACGCTCAGCGGCCTCGGTGTGGGATTGATGTTGGTGATTTCCGGGTCGCTCATTTCGACGCGAGCGCTGGAGAGAGTAGGGGAAGCGCAACGCGTACCGGCATCCTACGCGCTCTGGCCGGTGGCGGCGTCCATTCTCATTAAGTTCGGCATGAGCCTGACCAAGCGTCGCTATGCGCGAAAGATTCGCAGCGCGGCTCTCAAAGCCGATGCCTGGAACGACAGCGTGGATGTTCTCTCCGGCACGACGGCGCTGGTGGGGCTCGGCGTGACATTGCTCAATCCCCAGCGGTTTTCGGCCGCGGACCAGATTGGCGGAGCGGCGGTGGGGCTCATCGTGATTTTTCTGGGTGTGCGCGTGGTGCGCGACACGACGTTACAGTTGATGGACACCATGCCGGACACCAAATCCATGGATCAGATTCGCAAAGTGGCCTTGAGTGTTTCCGGCGCCAAAGGCATCGAGAAATGTTTTGCGCGGAAGACGGGTCTGAAGTGGCACGTGGATTTGCACCTGGAGGTGGATCCGGACATGAGCGTCTACCAATCGCACGAGATCGCTACGCAGGTTCGCATCCGCGTGATCGAGACGCTGGATTGGGTGGCGGACGTGCTGGTGCACGTGGAGCCGTATCAGGAGGCGGTTCCGAGCCGGACACATGGAAAATCGTGAGATCGCCCGCGTGCTGGCCGAGACCGCCGATCTCATGGAGATCGCGGCCGAGGATGGTTTCCGCATCCGCAGCTATCGCAACGCGGCGTCGGTGATCGAGGGTTACCCGGAACGAGTGGAGGATATCCTCGCGAATCCGGAGCGCAAGATCACCGAGATTCCGGGAGTGGGCAAAGGCCTCGCCGGGGCGATCGAAGAGATCTTGAAGCGCGGGTCCTTCGACAAGCGCGACGTCCTTCTGGCGAGGTTTCCCCCAACATTACTCGAGTTGCTGAAGATTCAAGGGCTGGGGCCGAAGGGCATCGCGCTGGTGTACGAGCATCACAAGGTCTCCAGCATCGACCAACTGGAACGGTTATGCCAGGAGCAGAAGCTGCGTGAGCTGCCGCGCATGGGCGCCAAGCTCGAAGAGAAAGTGCTCAAGTCGATCGCGCAGTACCGTCAGCGCGTCGGCCGGTTTCTGCTGAGTTTTGGGAAGAAGGTGACTGACGAGCTGATTCCTTATCTGGCGGAGACGCCCGGAGTGGAGAAGATCACAGCGGCAGGCAGCTTGCGGCGCGGCAAGGAGACCATCGGCGATCTGGATCTGCTGGTCACCGGGCCGGGAGCGGCAGAGGCGCTGGAGCGCTTCGTCAAGCATCCCAAGGCGCACAATCTGCTGAGCAAGGGGGTGAACAAGGCCAGCGTTCAATACGGGCTGGAAGGTTTGCAAGTGGATCTCCGGGCGCTGGCGCACGAAAGCTACGGCGCGGCGCTGCAGTATTTCACCGGCAGCAAGGAGCACAACATCGTTTTGCGGAGCCGGGCGCTGAAGCTCGGCTTGACGCTGAATGAATACGGGCTGTTCCGTCTGGAGGACGAACAGCGCGTGGCTGGAGAAACCGAAGAAGAGGTCTACGCAAAGCTCGGCTTAGCGTGGATACCGCCGGAGCTGCGCGAGAATTGCGGCGAAATCGAGGCGGCCCTCGATGGGCGCCTGCCCAAGCTGATCGAGCTGGCCGATATTCGCGGCGATCTGCACATGCATACGCTGGAGACCGATGGGCGGGCGACGCTGGAAGAAATGGCCGAAGCGGCGCGCGCGTTGGGGTATCAGTACATCGCGATTACGGATCACTCCAAGGCGTTGGCGATGGCGAATGGCCTGGATGAGAAGCGCGCGGTGGAGTTTGCCAAAAAAGTACGCCAGCTGAACCAGGACGGCCTGGGCATAAGGATTTTTTCCGGGCTGGAGTGCGACATCCGCAAAGATGGCGAGATGGATCTGGCCGAAGATGCGCTGGCGGAGCTGGACATCGTGGTGGCGAGCGTGCACAGCTATATGAATCTGGAGGCGGCGGAGATGACGGACCGGCTGCTGCGCGCGGTAGAGTCGCCCAACGTGCGGGTGCTGGGACATCCGACTGGGCGAATCTTGCTGAATCGCGATGCGTACCCATTCGATTTCGAACGAGTGGCGGCGGAGGCTGCGCGGCGTAACGTCTACCTGGAGATCAATGGAAGCCCGGAGAGGTTGGATCTTTCAAGCGCCCTGGTGCGGACCGGCAAGGCGCTGGGCGCGAAGTTCGCCATCACGACCGACTCGCATCAGACCCGGCATCTCAAGCCCAATATGCAATACGGAGTCATCACGGCGCGGCGCGGATGGCTGGAGGCGGGCGACGTTTTGAATGCGCTGCCACTCGAGAAGTTCACGGAAGCGATCCGAAAATCATGAAAATCATTTCGTCCGTTGTGAAGTATAAGAATCCGCTTTTCTCTGTTTCCGAGGAGCACGCGGTGGACCCGGGCGGGTTCGAGATCCGCCGCTCAATCGTGCATCACGTGGGTTCGGCCGTCATGATGGCCGTGGACGATCGGAAGCGGATGCTGTTAGTGCGACAGTATCGCTTGCCCGCGCGCAGCTATCTGTGGGAGCTTCCGGCCGGCAGGCTGGACCCCGGCGAGACGCCGCTCCGCGCGGCCAAGCGCGAGCTCGAAGAAGAGACCGGATATCGCGCCAAGAAGTGGAAGAAACTGGTGCTGTTCTATCCGAGCCCCGGCTACGTGGGCGAGAAGATGACGATTTTCCTGGCCACGGAATTGACTGCCGGTGAGGCGAAGCCAATGGAAGACGAGCGCATCGAGACGCGCTGGTTCACAGCTAAAGAGATTGAGGACGCGATTCACAGCGGGAAGATCATCGACGGCAAGACGATGATCGGATATTTTAATTGGAAGTGGCCGATGCGCTCAGCCAGCAAATAGGATAGGATTGCATCTCGCCGGCTTGACGCTCTCCCAGGGCGGCCCGAAGCAGAATCTTGAATTATGAAAAGTTTATGCGCCATCGGACTCTGCGGGGTCATATCAATCGGCTTGGGTTTGGGGCAAAGCGGCTCTGATGGCAATGGCGAGATCGGCGCACCGCTTCCGGCCTGGACTTCCGGGACGCTGGACATCCACCAGATTGCTACAGGGCGTGGCAATTCAGCCCTGATCATCATGCCGGACGGGACTACACTGCTGGTGGACGCTGGCGCGGCGGGAGATGGCATTCCGGAAACGGACCCACATCCGGACGCATCGCGGCCGCCGGGTCAGTGGATTGTACGTTATCTTCAGCGGCACTTGCCAAAAGGAGCAGCGAGTCTCGATTATGCGCTGATCACTCATTTTCACCCCGATCACATGGGTCAACTGCGAGCCTCATCGCCTCTTGCGGGCGCCGGCACATACAAGCTGACCGGCATTACCGAGGTCGGCGATGCAATTCCGATCCACAGAATGCTGGACCGGGGTTGGCCCGATTATTCGTACTTAGCGCCAACCGATGAAACCTTCGCAAACTATCGCCGGTTTCTCGAAGCGCAACAGAAAAACGGCATGACGGTAGAACGATTTAAGCCCGGGTCGAAGACGCAGATTGTGCTTCGCCACGATGCGTCGAAGTTTCCGGAATTTGAGATCCGCAACATCATCGGCAATGGTGAAATGTGGACCGGATCGGAAGAAGCAACGCGGCAGCTGTTTCCGGCGCTCGATACGCTTGCGCCTGCCGACCGGCCAAATGAAAACATGTGCAGCCTCGGATTCCGGCTACGCTACGGCCGGTTCAGATACTTCACAGGAGGCGACCTTCCAGGCACGCCGGATCCGGGTTTCCCGGCCTGGCACGGAATCGAATCCGCTATTGGTCCGGTTATTGGGCGAGTCGACGTACATGTTGTGAACCAGCATGGCTCAATGGGTGAAGAAAGCGACGAGTTTCTTCGTTCACTTGGATCGACGGTGTTGATCGTGCCAAGTTGGGCACCGAGCCACCCGGCGCCGGACGTCTTGAAGCGCATCATGAACAGCCGTTTCGCGCCGTTGAAGCGGCTGGTGTTTGCGACTGACCTAAGGCCGGCAGCGAAAATTGTGATCGGCCAGCGTGCGACGCAACTGGCTGGGCCTCCGGGACATATTGTGGTCCGCGTGAACCCCGGCGGCGAAACCTATTGAGTCTTCGTATTGGAAAACCAAGACGAGCGCGACCTGATTGCGGCTATCCAAGGCCCATTTCATGCCAACTGATTCAGAACCTAGTTTGCCCTGCGGAGCCGCCGGAGGATGGGGCCGACGAGGGAGCGTGTTGCCAATTCTAATTCCTGGACGCGCACCGCGCGGCAGCTCCCATAGAACACCAGCAGGCCGAGCGGTATCGATAGAATCAGATCCGTCAGGCGTGCCAGGCGCCCCTGGCCCAGCCAATGCTGGATAGCCTGGCTGGACATCCAGACCGCGGCGCCCATGATGGCGGATGCGAGAGTGATTTTCAGAATGCTGATGCCCAGGTCGCGCCCGTAGATGCCGCCGATGCGAGGTCGCAGGATGGCAAACAGCGCCACTGCGCCGAAGATCGCGACGGCAGAAGTGGTGAGCGCGAGGCCAGCGTGCCCCAGACTGGTTTTCCGCAGCAGCAGCGACGCGGTGACGTAGTTAACGGCGATCGAGATCAGGCTGATGAGCATGGGGGTACGCGCGTCGTGCAAGGCATAAAAGGCGGGGTTCAGAACTTTGAGTGCCGAGTAACCCGCCAGGCCGATCGCGTAGCAAGAAAGCGCCAGCGCGGTCTGCTGTGTATCGAAAGCGTGAAATTTGCCGCCCTGGTAGATAGCGCCAATCATCGACTTGCCTAAAACGATCAGTCCGATGGAGGACGGCAGAGTCAACAGGAACACCATGCCGAGCGATTTGGAAAGCGTGCGGCGGAACTCTTCGAAATTGCCCGCGCCGGCGCTGCGCGAAATGGAAGGCAGCGTGGCGGATGCGATGGCGACGCCGAACAATCCGAGTGGAAGCTGCATGAACCGGAAAGCGTATCCCAACCAGCTTACGGGCCCGTTGCCGGGGATTTCGGAGGCGAAGTTGGTGTTGACCATGACGTTGATTTGGACCGCGGCGTTGCCCAGAATGGCGGGGCCCATCAGCGTGATGATCTTGCGGAGTCCGGGGTGGTTCCAATCGAAGCTGGGATGGAAGACGAAGCCCTGCGATCGGAGCGAGGGCAACTGCCAGGCCAGCTGTAGCGCGCCGCCTAGGACGACGCCGATGGCCATGCCGGTGATGGGCTCGATATGCAGCCAGGGCGCCAGGGCATAGCCGATGATCAGGCCGAAGGTCACCGAGCCGAGGTTGAAAAACGTGGAAGCGAGCGCGGGGACAGCGAACCGGTTGCATGCGTTCAACACGCCCATGGCTTGGGCGGCGAGCGCGACCAGCAGCAGGAAGGGGAACATGATGCGCGTCATGTGCACGGCAAGATCGAATTTGCCGGGCACGCGCCGGAAGCCTTCCGCCAGCAGGTCCACCAGCGCGGGGCTAAAGATGACGCCCAGAACGCAGAATGCGCCCACGATCAGAATCAGAGCGGTGGCCACCAGGTTAGAGAGAACCGCGGCTTCCTTGCGGCCTTTTTGCGCCAGGGTCTGGCTAAAGATGGGGACGAAAGCCGAGGAGAGTGCGCCCTCGGCAAACAGGTCGCGCGTGAGATTGGGGATGCGGAAGCCGAGTAGGAAGGCGTCGTAGATGAAGCCGGCGCCGAACAGGCGGGCCATGACGATTTCGCGCATCAAGCCCGTGACGCGGGACATGGCCACGGCCACGGAGACGATGCCGGCGGACCGAACCACGCTTTCGGCCGGGGCGGGACTCTGGGTATCGGCTGCCAATTACCGCCTTAATCCGCGCCGTGCGGCATGCTCCCCGGGGGGTGGGCGCCGCGTTCGGCTCCGTGCGGACAAGACATCGGCAGCCTGCGACATAAGAGCGCGGTCAAAACCATTATCGCAGAGGCCGGTACGATGCAGCGCGACGCTTCTATTTCAGCGGCGAATAATCGGTGGCTTCAGCGAAGACCGAATTGACTTTGGTCACCAGCTTGCCGTTAGCTTCCGATGCCTTGGAGACTTTTTGCCACTCCGGATCGTTGCGGAAGTCGGCCCAGGCTTTGGTGGCGGCGTCCCGGCTGGGGAACGAAAGGATATAAGTCAACGTGTTCTTGGAGAGCGGCTCGTCGGTGGGAGCGAAGTACGCCACGCTGGTCATGTTGTGCTTCTTGAAAATGGCGAGCGTGTGATCGCGGAAGCGGGCGTGCAGCGCGTCGAGCTTGCCGGGTTCGGCGGTGTAGGTCCGGATTTCGAACACGCGT
The DNA here is from genome assembly GCA_035501355.1 of Bryobacteraceae bacterium. Taxonomy (GTDB): domain Bacteria; phylum Acidobacteriota; class Terriglobia; order Bryobacterales; family Bryobacteraceae; genus Palsa-89. Next base: position 27,475 of record DATJWJ010000198.1, read on the forward strand.
TGGCCGGCGGCACTGGCGGTAGTGTTTTGACCGAGCCGGTAGCCGATGCCGGCCGCGGCCAGAATGGCGAGCAGAGTGAAAAGCGACTTCCGTGACATGTTCATTCTCCTGATTGTGAATTGTTTAGTTCATCCTTGGGTGGTTCCCAGAGCTCGATGCGGTTGCCCTCCGGGTCCATGATCCAGGCAAAGCGGCCATACTCGTAATTCTCGCGCTTGGGGTCGATCTCGACGCCCTCCGCGCGCAGGGCTTCGAGCAGAGCGTCTAGATCGTCCACGCGGTAGTTGATCATGAAGGGCGCGCGGCTGGGATCGAAATACTTGGTATCGTCCTTGAAGAGGCTCCACACCGTCATGCCGACGCGCCCGGGATCATCCATCTCGCGCCAACGCAGCAGGACGCCAGCGCCCGGATCGGGCTTCAGTCCCAAATGTTTTTCGTACCACTCGCTCAGTTTCTTTTGGTCTTTGGCTTTGAAGAAAATACCGCCGATGCCCGTTACGCGTTTCACTGTTGAAGTCCTCCGACCCAGTGTAGTGTATTACGTCAAGACCGATCGCGTCGCCTGGACTTCGCCCGGGCAATTTCACGAGTCAGGGCGTGCAGGCGCTGCTCCCAAAATCCGCGAAACTGGCCGATCCAGGCGTCGACCTCTTGAAGCGGTTTCGAATCCACCGAATAAATTCGCCGCGGCCCTTCGGTGCGCACTCGGACGAAACCGCTTTCACGCAAGGCACGAAGGTGCTGCGAAACGCCGGCCTGCGTGATGCCGAATTCTCTCTGGATGACGTCGGTGAGACTACCGGCGCTGCGCTCGCCGCATGCGAGGAGTTCCAGAATCCTGCGCCGGACTGGATCGCCGAGGACGTCAAAAGCATGCACGACTGCCTCCCTCTACTTCAGCTTTGGCCGGTATAAAAGGCTGTGGTTCGTCCGGCCGCCTCGCGCGCTGCTTGCTCCGGGGTGCCTGCCGCGATTGAGGCGCGGGACCATGCTTCGCTGCTACGGCGGGCGAACTCCCGTCCTTCCGGGGTGGTGGGCCATTCAGCGCCCTGTTTCGGATCAAGAGTGGCGCCTGTTTCGATATGCCGGCCCAAGCCGAGCATCGACAGGTCCCATCCCACGCCAACGGCGCCGGGGCCGTACTGGTTCCAGAAGTCCTCCGGAACATGAGCGATGTGTTCGAGCCGCAGCCCTGTGCCGCCGTCAGACATTTCGGTGAGCTGTGCATTTACCCAACTGACCTGGCCTCCAAACTCCCAGGTGAGCGAGAGCGTTCGCGGCGGTTCGCAGGCGGTAATCTGGCCGCTGGCATTTCCCTGCAACTGGTAGCGTCCTCCCAGCCGCAGATCGCCGGAAACCGGCAGGAACCAGCGCGGGATGCGCTGGGGATTGGTAATGGCATCCCAGAGATCCTCGATGTCGGTATCGTAGGCACAGGTCGCGACCACCACACGGGCTGGACGGCCTTGGTACTGGCGGCTTTGAACCTCGCGCCCGACCGCGCCAACAAAACGCAAGACGTCGATGTCAGAGGAGTGTTTTCCAGGCGGCACTATCAAGCACCCTGGAAATGATATCAGTGTGTGCTTATATAAGTCAATACTAAACTATCGCAAGGCCTGATCCGAGTTGCGCGCCAAATGATAAACGCTGAAATATGCGTCGCGATAGACGCGCTGGGGATGCCCGAGTTCGGCCAGCAGGTCAGCGGGAACGCGGCCGTTTTCGGGAAGTATGAGATATTCGGCCCGGTTGCGCTGGACATTCAGGACCACGTCCCGCGAGACGCAGGGAGCATCGTTACGGCACCACATGGCCTGGAAATCGAACGGATCGGGCGCATAGGCGCGCGCCAGATTCTCGACTCCGAATACCGGGGCGTGATCGGTGTGAGAGCGATCCAAAAACTCCACCGGGCCATAAGCGCGCATGGCCGCGCGAAGATAGCCCGATTTATCCAAACGGCCGGCGAAGTAGCTGAGCTGCGGGCCGTTAATATCCACGATCATGAGACCCATGAGAGCGATCAGGAGGCAATAGGTTTCGCCGCCGATCAGCGAGAGTTTGACGACGCGGCCAGCGCCGGGCCAATCGTAGAAGCTTTTCATCCAGCCCGCGACCAAAACGGCCAGCAGGCCAAAGGCGGCGATGGCGTAGCGCACTTTGAGTAGAATGAGGGCCCAGTAGAACAGGTAGAGGCCGGCGAAGACCAGGCATGCGAGCTGCGCTGCGGTCTTCGGACGCATCCGGCCACCCAGCAGGGCCAGCGGGGCGAACACAAAGAACAGGAGCCCAGCCGGGTTGGGCAACGGGGACTCAAAGGTGTCCAGGCCATCGAAGAGGACGTGCCAGGGAGTTTGGGCAAATCTGACCGCTCTTCTGACGAGCGTAGGCGAGTGGCGTCCGATCTGGCCTGCGGCGGCGCCAATGTGTGCGGGCGCGACGGGATTCCCAGTTAGCAAATATGCGCGCACCACCCAATAAGCGCCGAACACCAGCAGGATAGCAGCGACGGTGGCTGCAGAGCGCACTCGTTTGGGCTGCTGCCACACCGCGTAGCCGAGAAACAGGAACAGCGGGATTGCGCCGAAGAGCGCCACGTGCTTGATCGAAAAAGCCTGCGACAGAAAAAATGCAGCGGCCAGAATCCAGCGAAAATTACGATCGTTAAGCCAGCGCAGGAACGAGTACAGAGCCAGCAGCTCGAACAACCCGAGCGCCAGATCGTTCTTCATGGCGCTGCCGGACCAACTGAGGAAGGGCAGGGTCGCGGCGCAAACAACCGCAAGCACGGCCGCGCCGTGATCCAATCCGCACACGCGCGCCACGCGGGCCAGGATCAGCAGAAAGATTGGAAAGAAGAGCGCCGACATCATCTGCGCGCCAGGCTGTCCCGCCAGACCATAGGCCAGGGTCCAGAGCATCTCGAAGCCCTGAGGGTAGTAGGAGTATTCGACACCGGGTACCGGACGAAGAGCGTGCGTCAGAGTGTAGAACTGGATGGAAGGCAGGTGCATGGCGACAGGATCGAACGCAATGCTGGGGGCGAGCGCGAGCATGAGGGCGCAGACCGCGGCGACGAATGCAAAGACCATCGCGACCCCCACCAGAGGATGCCGTATCGCCGGCGCTGTTTGCCAGCGTTCGAACAGCGCGCGAAAATCGACCAGCGTCTGCCAGGCCTCGCGCCAAAACAGCAGCAGCGGCAACAGCAGGAATGCGAGAAAAATTGGCGCGTAAAACAGGCGCAGCATTCCGCAGATGACCAGTGCAACGCTGAGCAATCCGGCGCCGGCGCCAAAGCTGACCGGGATTCGCTCCAAGGGACCGGAGAGTTTCAATCCCAGGCAGCGAAATCCGAAACTGCCCATGGCGCTACAGGCGAAGAACGCCGCTGCGATGATGACGGTTGCGCGAGGCTCATAGGCCAGGCCTGCGCCCGCGATCAGGATCGCCAGGGCTAGCGGTTCCCATTTCCATAGAGCGGCTCCACGTATGGCGGTGTAAAGCCACGCGACCAGCGTCAAAGCCGGGACGAACAACAGCACCATGCGATAAAACTGGGGACCGGGGCTGCGGAAATAGTCAAGATGCCAGCGGAACACACTTGCGGTTAGGGCCGCCATGGCCACCACCCAGACGAGCCACAGCGCGGATCGAAGGCGATTCGGCAAGCCTTGATTTTAGCTCAGGGGTGCTGCACTGGCATGGTTGTAGCTGACAGCGGCGATCAACGATAAACTTGAAAATTGCCCCACGCGGAGAATCAGCGGTCGCGGTCCTGGTATTTGGATCCGCTCGCAGCGCGGCAAAAACAGCAGGCGCACCTGGAGTTGGTGGCGCGTTGGGCTGGCAAGGGCGACGGCCGTTTGCTGAAGACGGACCTTTTTGAAGAAGCCAACGGCGCCGATCAGTTGCTGTTTGATCTGTGCGGCGACTACGGCCGTGCCCTCGGGTTCGATCACGACTTCGCAACTGTAGCGCAAGCCAGTCTGCGACGTCCGGACGGCGCGGCAATTAGTTTTCTTGCGTGCGACGCGCGTTGCATTCCACTCGAGACTGGCTGCATCGATGTAGTGGTGTCGAATTCGACGCTGGATCACTTCCAGAAGAAAAGCGACTTCGCCGTGGCCCTGGAGGAACTAGCGCGGATACTGCGGCCCGGAGGCGTCCTGATTCTCACCTTGGACAATCCGCTGAATCCGCTGTATTGGCCGCTGCGATGGCTGAGCCCGGCCGGACCTTTCCGCTTGGGGTACACGCCGTTACCAAGCGAGCTGCGGAGACAGCTTAATCGAGCGCGCTTGGAGGTGGTCGATTCGGCCAGCCTGATTCATAATCCGCGAGTTGTCTCAACGCTATTGTTTCTGGCGATACGGCGCGTGTTGGGCCAGCGGGCCGATCCGGCGATCCGGGGAATGTTGCGCTGCTTCGCCGCGCTAGGAAGTCTTCCAACGCGCCGATTCACTTGTTGCTTTTACGCCGTGGCTGCGCGCAGACGGGATTAGTGCTCGTGCCAAGGGATCAGGCGGGCTTCCAGCCGCTGGAAGCTCCAATGCAGTATGGCGCCGAGTGCGGCAGCTACCGTAACACCGACGTACAGCTTTGCGATAGTGAAGGTCTGCCAGGCGCTCCAGATCAGACTGCCCAGGCCGTTTTGGGCGCTGACCAATTCGACCGACACGGTGATGACCAGAGCGCGGCCCAGCGCCAGGCGCACGCCGGTGAAGATTTGCGGGAGCGCCGAAGGCACGTAGACCTTGCGCCAAAGCGCCCAGCGATCCGCGCCATAGTTGACCGCCATTTCGACGAACGCGCGGTTCACGCTGGTCACGGCGTCCATGGTTTGAATGGCCATGGTGAGAAAGCAGCCGGCGGCGACCAGCATCAGCCGGGCCGTCTCGCCCACGCCGAAGAACAGCATCAGCATCGGGAGCAGCGCCAGCTTAGGCGTGGAATTAAGAGCCGAAATCAGCGGCTCCGTGGAGCGGCGAACCCAGCCGACGGTTCCCATGAGAAGGCCGAACAGTGCGCCCGGAAGCGCACCGGCGAAAAGTCCGGTCCCCATTCGAGCCAGCGTCGCGCCGAGATGTCTCAAGAGCTCGCCGCTCGAGACCATTGTTGCGGCGGATGCCAATATGGCGGTGGGTGGAGGAAAGAACAGGGGATCGATCCAACGTAACGCCGCGCCCACTTGCCATAGGACCAGGACCGAAGCGGGAAACCAAAGCGCGAAAAGTGCTGCCCTGGTCTTCATGCGTCCAGCTTACGGACTTGCTGGAGGAAGCGCGTGTCCACCATCTGATCCACCGTCACGCCTTGAGGACAGTATCCCTTTCGGGCAAACCAGTCGGTCAGCAGGCGAATGCTTTGGCGATCAATAGCACCGTCGGGCGTCTCGCCGCTGCGGCAGGACAGTCGCGCCCGAGCGAGGTCGAATCCATTGGAGCGCGCGAAGTCATCCAGGAACTGAGGCGTCTTACCCTGCGCGAAATCGCGAGCTCCTCGCAGCAGAGCCGCCAGGAACCGGACGCCAACCTCGCTTTTGCTTCCGAGCAGGTTGCCGCCGAAATACATGAAGGTGAATTGAAATTCGGGAAGAACCTCGGCCACGCCGATTCCGCGAACCAGACGGGGGTTCTCCGCGATGGTCTGCGCGCTGAATTGTTCGGGCGCGAGAAAGGCGTCCACGCGGCCGTTGATGACCGCGGGAACGGCTTCGGAAAAACGGATAGCTTGAATGTTAACTTCGTCCAGCGGCAGGCCGGCATTCGAGAGCAGTGTTTCGAGATAAAATTCGGCGGCGTTGGAGCGGCTGTTGATCGCCAACTGCTTGCCGCGAAGTTCTTGCTTGAGGCGAGGCAAGCTAGCCAGTCCGCGCGGAAACCTGGCGCGGTTGCCGTACAGAGTGCCGGTATCGGAACAATCCGGGGTCATGCGGCGGCGGCCCGCGACCAGACGGACCTGCGCGCCCTGGGCGACGGCGCTCGGCAGGGCGGCGGGTAAGGCTCCGAAGGCGACATCCATCTTGCCGCCCGCCAGCAGGACGATGGTTTGAGCACCTTCGTCCACGGGCAGCAACTCCAACTGAAGGCGGGCGTCGGAAAAATAGCCGGATTCCAGCGCCAGATAAAAGGGCGCCATATAAAGCGTGGGGCGCAAGGACACGCGTACTTTGTCCAACGCTCCGGCCGCTCGATTGCGGCGACAAGCCACCGCCAAGCAAGCGGCCGCGCCCGCCGCGCCCAGAAAGGTTCTACGAAGCATGAGCGCTCCGTGCATTTTCGCGGACCAGATGCAGCGGGAGCACTTTTCCCGAAAGGGTGTTGAGCGGTTCGGCGACCAGGACCTCAATGGCGTTGGCGTGCGTCCAGGTTCGCGCGGCCAGAGAGCCCCCATACACCTGGCGCAGTTCGTCGAGGAAGCATTCCCGCGCGCGCTCGAGTGAATCCAACTTGAGGCGCGGGCTCAAACGCAACGAGAGTGTCGTATCGGCGCCCAACTCGCTCTGGACCAATTGGCAATCTCCAGGGCCGCCTCCCAAACGCCGCGGCAGTACGTCTTCGATGAGTCCGGCCAGGTGGGTACCGAGCAGCGTTATTCCGAGCCCGGTCAGTTTCCCATAGCTGTGAATATCGCTGACTTGTACGGTAAGGCCCGCTTGGGAGTAAGAACAATCGCAGGCCGCCGGTTGGATTACGCCGCAATCCTGCATGTCCACGTTGATAAAGAGGTGCGGAGCGGAGGCTAGCAGGGTAGTGAAGAGGATGGCATCGACGTCCACATCGGCGAAAGGAGCGCGGCGGCGGTAGTTGATGGCGGCCACCGAATCGCGGAACAGGTGTACGCAACTGCGGTTGACCATTTGACGGCAGCCGCTGCCGATGCCACCGATTTCGCTGATGCCGTAGTGCGAAGTGGCATCGCAGCCGGCCGCCTTCAGGACCGCTCCTTTGGCATCGCTGAGCGGTTCTCCGTTGAGCAGGAACTGAGTGCCGCGAATGTCGAAGCCGTGTTCCACAGCGGCACGAGCAATGCGGGCGCCGGCGCTCGCGGTGGCGCCTACCACGCAGGCAACTCCAGCGGCGCGGCGGCGCGCGATCCATTCAGCCACCGGAGAAAAATCATTCCAAGGCAATTGCCTGGGCATCGGGACTGAGGCGCCCAGTGTCTTGGCCCAAAGCACCAGCGCGTAGGTGGACAGGCGGTAGTGCGGTGAAGAGCGCCAGCTCCCTCCAGGTACGAACCAACGCTGGACGGGCGTGCCCGCGCGCACGGCCCGCAGGCAGGGATTCAGCCCAGTGGTGGAGGGCAGAATGGCCTTGATCTCCGCCTGGGCGCGGCCCGCCAAATCGAATTCCCGGCAGCGCAGCGCGTGATGGGATTCGCGGATTACGAACTCGCCAGCCGAGCGAGGGCTGCGTGTACCCTTGCTGCGGCTCCCCCCGCTGGAGGCTATCAACAAGCCTTTCGCCAAAGGATTCCAAAAACTTCGCGCTGTGGACGGGATCTCCTTACCGGACCGAACAATGGGCTTGCTTCCCTTGAATTCGTCGTGGTCCAGCCAGACACCATCGCGGCGCAACTGGAGCAGTGTAGATTCCAAGCCATGGCGCCGCACTGAGTCCGCCAGGTCGCCCTGGTCGCAGCCGGCCAGACGAAACATTTCCCGGTAGGGATGGTTCGGCTTGGAGAAGATGGCCCGGCGAACGGTTTCGAGGAACGTGGTTTCGCGGCGCTCCACCCGTGCGCGGATGGCTTCGAGCGGATTCGGCTCCGAGGGAGCGCGCAAATAGCGAGCGATGCCCGCGGCCATGCGGGCGTAGTAGCTAGCTTCTTGCAGCACGCCGCGCGTCCTCCGCTTCAAAACCCAGCTCCTGGTAAATCCTGCGCTTCAGCACCTGCACTTCATCGCTCCAAGCGGAGGCGGGCCGGCGGGGGCGATCCAGCGCGACGTCGAATTGCGCCACAATGGCGCCAGGATTGCGGCTCATCACCAGAACGCGGTCGCTCAGAAGAATGGCTTCCTCGACGTCGTGGGTGACAAAAATTACCGTCTTATGATTTTGTTCCCACAATTCGAGCAGTTCCTGTTGCAAGGTCCGCCGCGTCAGGGAATCGAGCGCGCCAAAGGGTTCATCCATCAGCAGCAGGCCGGGATTGCTCAGGAAACTGCGGATGACGGCGACGCGCTGGCGCATACCGGCTGAAAGCTGATGCGGGTACGCCCCTTCCCAGCCCGCCAGACCCAGCCGGTCGAGCAGGGCGCGCGCGCGTGTCTCCCGCTCCGAGCGGTTGATTCCTTGCATCTCCAGCCCGAAGGCTGAATTCTGAAGCACCGTCATCCATGGAAACAGGCTGTAGTCCTGAAACACCAGCAGGGCTGGCTGATTGCGGCGCGTGGGTTGGAAGATGCGTTCCACGACGCCGCTTTGAGGCTGGATCAGACCGGCCAGAGTGCGGAGCAGCGTCGTTTTTCCGCATCCACTGGGTCCGACGATCGAAAGAAATTCGCCCGAGCGCACGTCCAGCGACACGTTGCGCAGCGCGGTCACCACTCGTTCCCGAGTGGCGAAGCGGACAGTCACGTCCTGACAAACGACATTCACCGAAAGGAGCAGCTCCAGCCGATAGTGCTCAACAACCCCTTAGACAGCTTCAAAAACTGAGCGGCTTTGCCAGAGTTTAGCAGATCGCTGGCGTGGCAAGCCAGGAATTGAACCCGCCGGCGGAATGCATCGAAGGATTTTGGGACTAAAAGCCTCCGTGATGCTACACTGAGGATTCTTTCCCGAGCTCTGTCAATGAACATTCGGCGTGTCCTGATTGTGATCGCGTGTCTCGCGGGACTTTCGACCGGCCATTCGGTGCTGCGTGCGCAGGATCGAGCGCGGTCTGTGTGGGACGGCGTGTACACTGAAGCGCAGGCTCAACGCGGGCTTCCGCTGTACAACCAACATTGCCTGGATTGCCATGGCGACGATCTAGAGGGTGACGCCGAGACACCCGCACTCAAGGGTGGCACGTTCCTTACCAATTGGGATGGACAGAAGCTGGGCGATTTATTTACGCGCATCCACCGGGACATGCCGCTGAATTTCGAGGCCGGCAAGTTAAGCTCGGCCGTGGTTGCGGATCTGCTGGCTTATATTTTGAACATCAACCAGTTTCCTCCGGGTTCAAAGGAATTGCCGCACGCCGCCGAGGTGCTGAACGAGATCCGGTTTGAGGCGCAAAGGCCGGAAAAGAAGCGCTAGCGTTCGGCCGGGACCGCGGGGTCGGGCGTGAGCAGGCGCAGGTTGCCCCCGTCCAACTCCCAGCCAGCTTCCGCCAGGCGTTCGGGGGCGGCGCTGAATACGATCTGAAATACGTTGCGTTGGTGCGAAGCGGGCAAGGTTTTGCCTTGGCGCGGCGAGACCACCGCCAGATACCTCAGAATCGTGTAGACATTGGCTTCCTCGGGTAGCTGCCAGTCAACTTCCTGGGTGCAGAAGCGCACGCGCGAGCCGTGCTCGGACATGTGCCAGGCGAGAAACGAGCAGCAATCTACCATGGACTCGAACCAGGCCGCCTGCGCCTCGGGAACATTCAGGTCGAGAAAGAATGCCACCATTTGTTCCTGATCGCGGGCGAATTCGCGTACTTGCAGGTCGCCGGTGTGCGCGGTGGCTTTCCAATCCACATGCCGGGCGCTTTCGGAGATTTCGTAGGGGCGGATGCGGTAGAAGTCGCGCCCCTGGCCGCGATAAAAGGAGGCAATTTCGCCTTGCAGCGAGACCAGCAAGTCTTCGAAACCTGGCTGCGGATCGATGCAGGGGTAGACCAGTACCTCGCGAGCCAATAGCACGCTGATGCGGCGCTCGGCGAAACCGAACGGAAAGCGCGTGGAGAAACGGAAACTGTTCTGGCGATAAGAACCGCGGCGAGCGAAGAAGAGTTCGACGGGTTCCTCGGCTCGCGCGCCGCCCGGGATCACTGGGAAATACAGGGGCGCGGCCAGGCCGCTTTCAGGCGAAGCTGTGAGGTGGATGGAGAACGACGGCATCCAGCTTTTGGTATTGCGGACCACGATGCGTCCCAGCAGCTTGCGGCCCGCACAGATGTGATTGGGCAGCAGGAAATCGACCTCCAGGCCCGCCAGCGAGAGGCGGCTGACGAAATCGGAAACCAGCAGCGTCGCAAGCAAGACCGCCAGGATGAGGAACAGCAGATTGTTGGCGGAGGCAAAGGCGGCCAGCGCGATCAGGAGGCAAGTCAGAAAGAAGATCAGGCCTTCACGGGTAACCTGCTGGCGGGCGCCGAGGTCGAGCGTGTTTTGAAGGCGGGACAACGGGCCGGGCATAGATCCATTGTCGCTCGGGAGCTGTGCCCCTCAGGCAGCCGAGTCGGCGCTGACGCTCTCGAGCTCAAACGCCTTGCGAAGCTGTAGCGCTACGTCGGCGAACGCCTGCCGGCCGGTTGGTAGAGCAGCAGCGAAGCTGAAGAATCCGTGGGGCATGCCGGCGTAACGCTTGATCTCCACCGGTACATGCGCGGATTCCAGGCTGCGTCCATACTCTTCGGCTTCATCGCGCAGGGGATCGCACTCGGCGGTGAGAATAAAGGCCGACGGTAAATCGCTCAGATTGGAAAACAGTGCTGGGGATGCCAGCGGATTCAGCTTGTCTTGCTCGTTTCGCAAATAATGCCCCATGAACCAAATCATGGACGCCTTGGTCAATAGCGGGCCCTCCGCGTTTTCCTCGATGGAGGGCGAGAGCATGCGCATGTCGGTGCCTGGATAGATCAGCAACTGGTGCACGAGCTCCGGCCCTTTCCGGTCGCGTGCGATGTGGCAGACGACGGCGGCCAGATTGCCGCCCGCGCTGTCGCCGCCCACGGCGATTCTGCGGCGATCGATGCCCAGTTCGCCGGCATGGGCCGCGATCCATTCCGTCGCCGCATAACTGTCCTCTACAGCCGCGGGGAACTTCGCCTCGGGCGCCAGACGATAGTCGACTGACACCACCACGCACGGCACTCGGTTTGCCAGCGTCCGGCAGGCAGGATCGTGACTCTCCAGGTCTCCCAGCACCCACCCGCCGCCGTGAAAATAGACCAGCGCGGGCGCGGGAGTGGGAACGTCGGGCGTGTAGATTCGAACTGGAATCTCGCCGGCGGGTCCGGGGATCTTGAGGTCCCGAACCTGGTGAACCGGCTCGACACCGATTTGCTTACGCGCTTCGAGCATCATCTTAGAACGGTCACGCGCAGCTTGCGGAGTCATCGTTTCGAGCGGTTGTAGCGTGGTGATGCCCAGGGCATCGAGAAGAGCTTTGGCTTGTGGGTCTAGTGGCATGGCGATGGCTATTTTACTAAACGTCGTCGGCGAACGTCTCGCGATTGATTGGGGCCTGGCCGGACTATAAGCCGGTTTCTGTACCCTTGCGGGCGGCGGTCATTCCTCTGGGCCGGCCATTACTGACCGGCTCGTGCAACCTACCCGAGAGTCGAACGGAGCGGGCCGCTCCTCCCCTCCTATTTGGTCTTGCTCCGCATGGGGTTTGCCGTGCCGGACGAATTGCTCCGCCCGCGGTGCGCTCTTACCGCACCTTTTCACCCTTACCGCCGGCCACGCCGTGAAGCGCAAACCAGCGGCGGTATATTTTCTGTGGCACTTTCCGTGAAACTCGCTTGAGCGAGTCCCCCCGGCCGTTAGCCGGCATGCTGCCCTATGGAGACCGGACTTTCCTCCCGATGGGCGGTTTGCACCGCTTTTCGAGCGACCACCCGTCCGGCCAGGCCCACTGTTATTTTCGCAGAAAGAGTGCTCGACGCGTTGATTCGCTGATTATGAACTCCCGATAAATACTCCCGTCAAAAATACTAACGCGCCGCCTAAGCCCACCTGCAGCGCGGCCGACAGCGGTGGGGTTTCCATGTAACGGTGGCGTATCCAAGTGATGACACCGAGCTCGATCAGAACCACCACCATAGCTGCGGTCATGGCGGCGTGGAACTCCGTGATCAGGAATGGCAGTGTGTGGCCGATGCCGCCGAGCGCGGTCATTAAGCCGCAGATGATGCCGCGTGCCCAGGGGTGTCCGCGGCCGGTCAAGCTGCCGTCGTCCGATAAGGCTTCGGCGAAGCCCATGCTGATGCCTGCGCCGACCGAAGCCGCCAGTCCCACGCGGAATGCGTCCCAACTGCTGTGCGTGGCGAGCGCGGCCGCGAATACGGGCGCGAGCGTCGAGACCGAACCGTCCATCAGTCCGGCCAAGCCCGGTTGCACGACTTGCAATACGAACAAGCGGCGGTTGGATTCATCTTCCTGGCGCTTGACGTCGGGCTGCAGTTCCTTTTTTTCCAGCTCCTCGGCGCGATTCTCGTGGTGGCGTTCTTCCTGCGCCAGGTCGTCCAGCAACTGGCGCACGCCTGTGTCCTGCGCGCGGGCGGCGGCTTTTTCGTAGAAGCGGCGGCTCTCTACTTCCATGGCCGCGGCTTGGTCGCGCACCGTGTCCAGGCCGAGCGGCTGCATCAGCCAGACCGGCTTGCGATGCACGAATCCACGCACGTCCTGCCGGCGAATGAGCGGGATGTGGTCGCCGAATTTTTCATGAAACAGCTCGATCAGACGGCGGCGATGTCCCGATTCTTCCTCGCGCATGCCTTCGAAGACCGCGGCCGAGGCTGGGAACTTCTCCTTCAGGCCCTCGGCGTATTCCGAGTAGACGCGCTCGTCTTCTTCCTCCAGCGAAATAGCTAGCGCCAGGATCTCGCGCTCCGTGAGGCTGTCGAAGCTCTTCATACGTTCAGTATGACGCCGGAAAGGACGCGGTTGAGACGTCAGGCTCGCAGCCGGATGAAGAACCAGACCACGCCGGTGACCAGCAGCAGAGACGCGGCGATAGGGACCGCGCGGCGCATGGCTGCGAATCGGGCCAGCGCGGTGAGAGCCAGAGAGAACAGGGCTAGCAATAGCAACTCGGCCAAGGCAACGCCTGAAAGGAACGCGGGCGCGCGATAGCCGGTTTGGGCGAGGAACATGGAAAAGTAGGCGCCGTGAAACAAGCCGAGCACGCCCACCACGAGCCAGCGATAGCGCGACTCCGGCAGCAGGACAATCTCAAAAGCGAGATAGGCGATGGTGAGCGCGGCGGCGGCTTCGATAAAACGGGGTGATAGCGGCCAGGGAATGCGCGGTGCTAGAACGCAGGCTAACGATTCGGCCACCAGAAATGATGTTGTCAGCGCGATTAGCTCGCGGCGGCTGCGCGCGGCCAGCACCAGGCTCGCCAGGAACAGCAGGGGCGCCAAGCCAGCCGCGGCGCGCATAAATCCTGCGCTGGATTCGCGCGAGTAGGTTTCGAACGCGGTGGGAGGGCGGAAACGAATCTCAGCCGAGGTGAAGGAAAGATCGAACACCGCTTGATCGCTCTTGTCGCCGCGATAGGCGTGCAGCAGGTGGACATGGTTGGGCACGGTGACTTTGGCCAGAGTGCATTCCACCTCGAGCACGTCCACGGGGGCAGGGAACTGGTAATCGGCGGTGCAGACGTAGCTGTCCTGCTGCTGGCCGCAGGATGGATTCATCGGCTGCGCCCAGGCGCCGGCGGCTTTGAAACGCACGTTATCGAGCAGCGTATGTTCCGGTTGGCGGACGTGGGCCACTTCGTACATCGGAATGCGGAGTTCGTAGTGCGCGCGGTCGCCTTCCACCTTGAGCTCGCCGCTGCTCATGCTCACCATGTGGGCGATCAGTGGAAGTGAACCGGCCAACAGGCAGGAGAAGACTTTCATGGTCAATGACTCGCGCCGATGAGGTCTTTGGTACGCGCGCGCCTAAGGCGGACAAACACCACGCGCAGTGTTGCCAGCACGGGCACGGACAAAAACATTCCGATTATGCCCGCCACCTGCTCTCCGGCGAATAAACCGAATAGAACCAGCATAGGGTTCAGCTTCACGCCCTTGCCCATGATGTAGGGAGAGAAGACGTAGTCCTGGAAAATCCGGAAGCAAATCCAGAACAAGAGATACCAGATCGGATGGGAATACCCAGCCAGGGAAGACACCAGTAGCACCACGATGCCCGCTCCCAGAGGTCCTACGACGGGAAGAAATTCGCCGACCGCGCTTATCACGGCCAGGAGGATGGCGTAGGGCGCGCCGCTAATGCCCAGAAAAAGAGAGCTGGCGACGAAACCGGAAATCGCGAGCAGAACCAGGGCGCGAATGTACTCGCCGAGAAGCAGGTCGACATCCTGCAAAATGGACTCTACTACCGGCCGGCGGTTTTCATCGACCAGGCTGTTTACTATTTCCTCTTGAATGCCACGCCCGTCTTTGAGGAAAAAGAAAGCCAGAATCGGAATGATAAAGATATACAGGATGTACTTTACGCCGGAGATCACGTGGCCGCCCAAACTTTTGATGAAGGGCAGAATATTCCCGCTATTGCCGTTCAACTCGTCTTGGATGTTTTGCACAATGCGGTCGCGCGCTGGTTCGAGCCAGGACGGCAGCGGGATTTGATCGAGGGCGTGGCCATTTTTTAAGAGACTGGGAAGCTGTGCGGCCAAACTGTTGGCTTCGTCCACCAGGCGTCCGCCGATAGTGAGTGCCATGGCGAGTATCACGCCAAGCAGCACCAGGTAAACGATGGCCAGGGCAAAGGTGAATGAGACGCGTTTGGGCGTGAAGCGTTCGACTAAGCCGACCAGGGGCGTCAGCAGGTACCCGAACAGCAGGGCAATGACGAAGACCGCCAGCGTTTCGCGGATGGTGTAAGCGGTGGCGACCAGCAGCGCCAGCAGAAACACGGTCCAGGCGGCACGCGCGGCGCGAGGATCGATACCCAGCATGGACTCAGTATTTCATACCGGCATTGACAACACGTAAGTTACTGACTTCTCGATTTGCTACACAAGCCAAAAGCGACAGAAATGCATCCCGCAGGCACAATTTGGGCACACGGTTGAAGAGCGGCTTCGTCGAAGCAGACGCAGGTCCGCGATAAATTCAGATTGTTAAGATAGGAAGTCACTCGCAGCAGCACGAAAGGAACCCAGATGACTCGCAGACAAATCTCCTTGGCCGTCATGGTCCTCGCTACAGGAATGTTGGCTTCCGCGCAGGATAAACCCCTCAGCCCCCGCGGCTCGGCGTCAGCGCACGTTCTTGGCAAGTACGTGAAGCCTCCAGGTCGTGGAGCTCCCGCGCTGGGCGGAGAAAGATACGAGCGTGGCAAGTGGATTGAGATTACCTACGGCCGTCCTCTTAAGCGAGGCCGCGAACTGTGGGGCTCGGGGACTGATTACGGCAAGGCGGCGCTAGTGGGTACGCCGATCTGGCGCGCCGGCGCAGATGTGTCCACGCGCCTCAATACCGAAGTCCCTTTGATTATCGATGGCAAGACTGTTACTCCCGGCGAGTACAGCTTATTCATCGACCTGAAAGAGAACAATTGGATGTTCGTCGTCTCGTCGTGGGGCGCGCTGCCGAAGTACGACCCGAAGAACAAAGAAGGCTTGTGGGGCTCGTACTTCTATACGCCTGACAAGGATGTACTCCGCGCGCCCATGAAGATCGAGATGCAAGCACATTCAACCGAGGAATTGACTTGGGAGTTCCTAGATATGACCGATGCTGGCGGCACGATGGCGCTCCGATGGGACAAAGTGCTGGCATCGGTACCATTCAAGGTCGGTAACTAAGGGTCGTCATTTAAATAAATCATTCCGTGTCAGTTCTGTTTCGGCGATAATTGAATTATGAGCGGCAAGGCTTCCGACGTCGCGGGCACCACCATCAGCAGGGGTAGGCCACAGAAGAGGCTAGACGCGGCGTTACACCCGAGAGACCTACAAGAACGGTTTCTTGCCGTGTTTGCAGAGTGCGGCAGTGTGCTACTCGCGGCCCGCTGGGCGCGAGTGCACAGGCAGTCGCATTACTTCTGGATGCACGAGGGTCCAAGCTATCCGGGCCGGTTTGAAGAGGCGCGCTTACGCGCCGCCAGGGCGCTCGAAGACGAGGCAGTGCGACGGGCAAAACACGGTTCAGCGAAGCCGGTTCTGTACAAAGGCAGGCAGGTTTATGTCGACGGTGAACCGCTTTACGAGCGTCAACATTCCGATGCCCTGTTGATGTTCCTGCTGCGGGCGTACGACCGCGATAAATTCGGAGACCGGCAGGTGCTCGAACTGAAGCTGGAGGACTGGGATGGCGATTTGTCGAAGCTGAGCGAACGGTCAGAGAGGCGCCTGCTTGCGCAGCTCGAGGAGATGATCGCGGTGGAAGAAGCGAAGCAGAAAACGCTCGCGCTCCCGGCTGGTCAGGTGATCGATGGTAAGAGCGAGAGGGTGCCGACATGAACTTGGATAGACCGTCATTGCCGACTACAGCGCTTTGAGAGACAATGAAACGTCAGCTTTTGAGAACCAACTACTAGGGGTTCGGCGCTGTCCCGTGTATCTCACTTCCAGCGCTTCTCGCAACCTGAGAATCACGCAACTAACAACACTGCTGGTATTTCGGTATTTTTACCAATCGTCTCCGTTCAAGATCCAGCGCGCTCTAACATCCTTGCTTGATAGCGACTTTTCGATCGGCCTCAGTTTTCAACAACAGGTCCGAGGTGATGCAAGCGTTCCGGACGCACTTATCGCCCAAGAGCCAATACGCATCTTTATCGAAACAAAGCGTGGCGGAGCCGTCGACACCGCTCAGATCCGGCACCATTTCGAAAGCATCGCGCACCGTCAAGCTCGGACTATTCGTGGGGAGGGCACGCTGCTGATTGTCATTAGCAAGGAAATGATTCCTGATTCTGACCGGCGATCACTTGCGGCCGAGGCAGGCTTGCGCGACCTCACATTCGCGGCGGTGACCTTCTCCCAAATTGTCGAGTCGCTGAGGGCCTAATGCGCTGAATTTGAACCCGAGCTTAAACTTAAGTCGGCATCCCAGGATTTTCTCGCTGCACCTCGAAGGCCGGGCAGTGGAAACTGCGCGCGTACGATCGTGAGAAGTTCGGCGAGCGGCACGTGATCGAGCCGAAGCTGGAAGACTGGGACGGCGATCTGTCGAAACTGAAGCGAACGGTGGACGGCGACGATGCTTTGCAATATTCACGACTTCTCAGATTAACTCGTAGAGCGATGGATGTTGTCCATCAATGACAGGCGGATCTTCCATTAGTTCTGTTTATGGACGGATGGCCGACCTTCCACTACCAGGGGAGCTTCAACGGATGGCGCGTCACTCGACCGGAACAGCGGGGAGGATGGCGGACCGGATGTACGATGGCGGCCGAGCGGCTAGGGCGATAACCGCGCCATCGTTCGTTCAAGCTACTTATTTACCGCCCCGTGGGACTGTGATAAACTAAGCGCCACTCCAATGGCGCCGCGCAACGCCTCCGCGTCCTCTCGTCCCTCCTCAGCCTTTTTACCGCCGGCCTCAACTGGCCCGTCAGATGGGGCCTCTGCCAACATTCGCTGCACCGGCATCTCCTGGCCGCCCCCGGCAAACATGCGAATGAAACACATCCTTCGCATTTGGACACCCTTAGCATCAATTGGAGGCTTCCTGCATGAATCGAAGTGAGTCCGCCCTGCGCATTCCAATCTTGGTTTCCGCTACCCTCTTGAGCCCCTGGTTGTGCGGCGCGCAGGACCTCGGCCATGTGACGTTTAAATTCGACCATGCCGCTGTGACGGTGCCCTATAAAGGAAAAGGCACACCGCCTACGCCAATCGCTTCGGGAAACAACGGCTTCTCTTTCGCCATAATCGGCGATTACCCCAAGCCCATGGCGATCGAGGTCGACATGCCGAACGCATCCTTCACAGACGTGCAAGACGACTTTGGACAACTTGGAACTCTCGGGGGCTTTCACTTCACTTACAGCGTTTCGAACATCCTACAACTACAGCCTGATAATGCCACTTTGGGTATTTTTTCCGGGGTGATCGATGCCAGCCAGATCGCTTCGTTTACCGCCGGTAGCCTTTTGTACATCTCCCCCGGAGGCCTGGGAACCTCAAATCTGTCGACTCAGGTTGTCAGCGGAGTAAGCTACGCCGTCGTAACCGCCTACTTATATGACCCATCAAACGGGGTTGAGATAGCGGTCACCGGGTACTACGACTACGGGGCGCCGCCAGTCACTAGTCCGCCGAGCGTGATGGAAGCCATGCAAGTAACCCAATCGCTTCCCACCGACAACCCACACTACAACTTGCCGTTAATTGCGGGAAAGAGCACGGCGGTGCGGGTGTACCCGCTGATGGCGAACGCCACCGCTGCCATCACCGGAGTCTTACATGTTCTGCAAGGCGGAAACGCAGTCGGCGACCTAAGTCCCACCAATGGCATAGTCACGCCCGGTCCAGCCGTCGACCGCACCGGCAAGAACTCATTCTTCGACCTCACCGCGCTGGATTTCGTCATACCCGGTAATTGGACGGCCAACGGCGATTTGACATTGAACGCAGCGTTCCAACTGCTCCCTGGAACTCCTTCGTCCACACCGTTGCCAACACCGCCGCCCCCGCTTACGCTGCATTTTCAACCCCAAGCCAAGCCCTTTAATGTGGGTTATTTACAATTCTGTGTTCCCTTTTCCCAAACCCAGGACGCTTGCGCCAGGCAGGATAAAATAGGCGACAACGCCCGGATTCTGAATCACGTGCTCCCTGTCGCCGACGGCGGCGTCAATTATCTTCCTCTCGAACCCACCCGCGCCTATTGGGATGGCGATCTAACTACCGACGAGGGTAGGGACCGTTTTCTCATGTACCTTCGCGTGTCTTATTACCTGACCAAACGCGGAGGCGGGAACGTCCCCGATCAATGGGTCGCGTGGCTTCCGAACGGATCGACACACGCAGAAGGCTCGGACAACTACTCTCTTGGATTAGCCGATCCCCGGTGGGCGGTACCAAACTACGCAGGCGTGTTCCGCACGGCTGTTGGCCACGTGCTGTGGGTAGTGGACTATTCGGATCCGGCGCTGCCGCCCTACAACGCGCCGGAAGAGGCGTTCAAGCTTAACACCGAAGTCACTCTAGCTCACGAAATCAGCCATAACCTCGGGCTGCGCCATACCAACACCCCGGATAGCGGCGGCGCCCAAGATCCTGACACATGCTACCCCTATGCCAGCTCCTCCATTCAGAACGCCGGGTTCGATTCGGCGGATGTGATTTTCACACCGGTTCTAACGCCTCCGTTGCTGTTCGATCTCATGAGCTACCAAACGTGGCAGTGGGTGACGCCCTACACCTACGACATTCTCGTCCTTGGGGGGCTGGAGCCTCAGGACGATTCTGTTAACCCGCAATGGGACCCGACCCAACGCAAGTGCGTCGCCGGCTCCGCGTCTGCCAGACCCGCGGGGGTGAGCGACACAGCCGAACTGGTGAAGCCCGATGCGGCGAGACCGGCGTCAACAGCGCCGGTGGACTCCATTATTCTTTCCGGGACAGTTAGCCAGAGCGGAACCGCGACTCTCAACCCGGGCTACCGCATGCCCGTTACCATCCCACTCGATCAATCCGATCCCGCGGGCGCCTACTGCATCCGGTTTACCGGCTCGGCCTCCGCTCCATTCTGCTTCAACCAGAGCTTCACCGATAACGAGACCGGCGCCTCCCTCGATCCCGCCGCCTTCGCCTTCCAGGTCGCTTTCCCAGCGAACACTACGTCGATCGATGTTTTGAAACAAGGCACTGTCATCGGCTCCCAGTCAGTTTCCAAGAACGCTCCTGTGGTGAGCTTCGTTTCTCCAACACCGAACGCGCAGTGGAGTGGTGGTTCGCAAACCATCCAGTGGTCGGCTTCGGACACCGACAACGACACCCTGACCTACGCTTTGCTCTACAGCTCCGATGGCGGCAACACCTTCACGCCAATCACGCTGGATCTTGCCACCACCCAGTACACGCTCGATCCCTCCACCATCATGGGCGGCACGCAAGTCTATTTCCAGGTTCTGGCCAGCGATGGCGTCAACACCACCGCCGCCACGGTTGGACCGGTCAATGTACAGCAAATGCCCACGGTGGGCCCGCTGGCATTCACGAGCCTGAATGCCAGAACCGGCCAGGTCGTCCTCGGCACTCTGGCCGTCAGCAATACCGGTTCGGGTCCCCTGACCGTTACTTCAGCCATCATCGATAACGGCGCGTTCCTGGTCATCGCTCCGCCGGTCCCCTTCACCATCCCCGCTGGCGGCCAGCGCTCTCTGACCGTCCAGTTCCTCAATTCCAGCACGGGCCCCCAAACCGGCACTCTTACCATCGCCAGCAACGATCCGGCGAGTCCCGCCAAGACGCCGATCTCCGGGCAGGTATTCGCCAGCATGGGCCCTGCCGCAAAACTGAACCGCAGTCAGCTCGCTTTCGGCAATGTGACCGTGGGTCAAACCGCGAGTCTGCCGATTACGGTCTTCAACGCCGGCGGGGCGAACGTCGTCATTAGCTCGGTCACGTTTACTGATCCGAGTTTCACCGTGGCCGGCGTTGCCACCCCTTTGACCGTCGCGCCGGGCTCCATGGCCACCATTACAGTGCAGTTCGCTCCTACCTCGGCCGGAGCGCTCACCGGATCGATGGTGATCAATTCGAACGATCCAGCGTTTCCGGCGCAGACCGTCGGACTCAGTGGCACCGCCGTCGCTCAGCCCGCCTCAGGCGCGCCGTCCATCACCGCAGCGGCTGTGGTCAACGCCGCCAGCTTCCAGGCCGGCAGCATCGCGCCTGGCGAACTAGTGACAATCTTCGGGTCCAACTTCGGCCCGCCGCAAATCGCGACCTTGCAGGTCTCAAACGGCGCAGTGACCACCAACGTAGGCAACACGCAGGTGCTGTTCAACAACGTCGCAGCGCCGATGATTTATTCGGTCAGCGGCCAAGCGAGCGCCATCGTACCGTATGAAGTGGCGGGCCAGAGCGCGGCGCAGATGCAGGTGGTATACAACGGGGTAGCGTCGAACACGGTCACGCTGAACGTGGCGGGAGCGTCGCCGGCGTTGTTCACTTTGAACTCGTCGGGGACGGGGCCGGGGGCGATTCTGAATCAGGATTACTCGGTGAACTCAGCGACGAATCAGGCCGCGGCGGGATCGATCGTGCAGCTCTTCGGCACCACCGAAGGGGCGACGAATCCAACGGGCGTGGATGGAAAGTTGACAGTCGCGCCTTTCCCGGCGCCGGTGTTGCCGGTTTCGGTGACGATCGGCGGGATCAATGCGCCGACCGTGTATGTAGGCGAGGCGCCGGGGCTGGTGGCGGGGATTTTCCAGATCGATGCAGTGGTGCCGGCCAATGCGCCGAACGGGAATCAGCCGGTGGTGGTGACGGTGGGGAATGTGTCGAGCCCAAGCGGCGTGACGGTGGCGGTGAAGAATCCGCCGGTGAGCGGAATGCCGGCGATTATGGTGGGGACTTTGCCGGCGTTCGGCAACGTCACAGTGGGGCAGACGTCGACGCAGATGTTCACCATTTCGAGCAGCGGGACGGCGCCGCTGATCATTAGCTCGATTATGAGTCCGAGTGCGGCAGTTACTGTGACCTCACCGCCGCTGAGCGCTTTTCCGTTGACGCTGCAGCCGGGAGGGACGCAGGCAGTGACGGTGCAGTTCGCTCCGGCCACGGCCGGAACCGTCAGCGGCAATCTGACCATCAACAGCAACGCAGCTACGTCCCCGCTTGTGGCGTTCTCGGGAAGCGGCGTAGCGTCCGGAGGCGCCATCAACAGCACGCTGACGATTACCGGAAGCGGCACCAGCTCGGGCGGCAACGTCTCCGCCACGGGAACGGTGACTTTCACAAGCATCGGAACCGGCACATTCAGTTCGAATTTCAGCGTTGCAACCGCCCTGGTGTCTGGCTCGGCGCCAATTACTATCACGATCACCAGCGGCAATCCGACCGGAACGCTGACCGGCGCGCTGACCGGCTCACTCAGCCTGCTGGCGCAGATTCTTGTCGGGACGCCAAACACGAGCGGACCCGCGACCATCACCTTTTCGAGCGGCACGCTCGGCTTCGCGGGCGCGACCGGAAGTTTCAACGTCACCGCATCGGGAACGGGCGCCGGCACCAACGGATCGGGCGGCGGAACCTTCAGCATTACCGGTCCAGGCACGCTCACCATACCAGGGGGAGGAACGGGCGGCACGCCGACCATCGTTACCTCTAGCGGCGTCAACTTCAGCAGCGTGGCGCAGAGCGCCAGCAAACAGGCGAATCTTACCGTGAAGAATACCGGCAATGCGCCTTTGAACGTAACCAACGTAACGGGCAGCGGGGCGTTCTCAGTGATCTCGGCGACGACGTTTACGGTCCCGGCGGGATCGTCTTCCATCGTCATGCTGCAGTTCAATCCGACCACGGCAGGCGGGCAAACCGGCACGGTGACCATTGCCAGCAATGATCCGGTACAGCCAAACTTGTCTGTCCCGGTCTGGGGGAACGCCTATGCCCCGTCGAACGTGCTGACCTCCGACAGTTTCAATCGGGCCAACGCCGCGGAGTGCGCGCTCGGTCAATCCGATCTCGCACTCGGCGGGACAACTCGCTACTACTATCTGCCGGATTGGCCGGGGACAAGCGCACCGGCAGGGGCGAGCATTTCCGGCGGCGTGCTTGCGAACAACAGCAGCGGGGCTTGGGGGGGCGTGCAACTCACCACCTCGAGCGACACCTGCAACACGGCGCGCGGGGCGTCGCTCGCGCCGGACCTGGACATCGTAGTGGATGTCTACGTGCCAATGACCGGTTCGTACATTACCGACGCCGGACCTTACTTCCGCAGCCGGGCAGCGGCGCCGGGGGACGGGTTGGGCGGGGGGACCTCATCGGGCTACTGGACAGAGGTGTTCAGCACGGGGCAGGTGGTGGTGAATCAGTTGAATCCGTTCGGGGTGATCGCGCAGACGGCGATCCCGGCTTCGTTCGATTCGACCTTGGTGCATACGCTCGAAGCGCACGTGCAGGGCACGTCGCTGCAGGTGACGCTCGACGGCACATTGCAGACGTTCACCCAGAACGGCGCGACCACGACCACGGTGACGGTCTCCACGGCGTCGAACGACGGCTCGGCCGGCATCTCGTTTGGGGCCCAGATGAATCCCGGGCTGGCGGCCGGACAGACGGCGAGCAACCTGGTGATTTCGTCGGTGGGGTCGGCTGTCGGTATCCCGACGATTTCGGCGCCCACCACGCCGCTGGCGTTCAACAACGTCGCCGTCGGACAGATCTCGACCCTGACGCTGAACGTGCAGAACACGGGATCGGCGGCGTTGACTGTAAACCCGGTGACGATCACGAACCCGGTGTTCGGTCTGATGACGCCCACGATTCCGATTACGGTGCAGCCGGGAGCGACTACGCAGGTGACCCTAACGTTTGCGCCGCAGTCGTCGGGGCTGCAAACCGCTACGGTGACGATCAACAGCAACGACCCGGCGCATCCGGTGGTGGCGGTGACGCTATCGGGGACGGGTACGGGTTCGCCGACTAACCTGCTGGCCTACAGCAACGTGGTGGTGGGGCAGAGCGAGATGGGCACGTTGACGTTTACGAATACGGGAACGACGCCGATTGTGTTCACGGGGTTCAATACTACCAACGCGGCGTTCGTGGTGACATCACCAGCGGCGTCGACCACGCAGCCCTACACTCTTGGGGGCGGTCAATCGGTCCCGGTGGTAGTGTCCTTCACGCCAAGCGCGTACACGGTATACAACGCGACGCTCAACCTGGTGACGGCGGCGGGCAACTATACAACCACGCTGACAGGAGCGGGGGTAGCGGTGCAGTAGGGCGTGTGATCGGCCAATTGGAATCGAGCCACATAGTCGGCGTCGTTTGCCATCGCGGCTGGGGGACCTTGATCGCGATGTCGCGATGGAGCTTCGAGTTGCGCGCGCGGTACACCTCGCCCATACCGCCAGCTCCGACGGGCGCGAGGATCTCGTAAGGTCCGCAGTCTATCTCGGCGAGCCGAAAGATGGGGCCAAGTCCCGGTTTACGGCCTATCCGTCGCTTTGAGGGACACCGCGCCCAGTCGCGTGCAAGGCGCCGAAATTGTTCTGGGCTTCGGCGTCCCCTTGTAGCGCTGCCTTGCGATACCATTCCGCCGCCTGCTTGAAGTTGCACTCCACGCCGAGGCCGTGTTCATACAAATAGGCCAAGTCATGTTGGGCCGCGACGTGACCTTTTTCGGCGGCTGCGCGGTAGAATTTGGCCGCTTGTGCAAAATCCTGCGGAACGCCAATGCCCTTAGAGTAGGCGTATCCCCTTTCGTAGTTCTGTTGCACTTCCTGTCACTGCCGCTTCGAACTGCCGGTTGCAGTTGATGGCGGCGTGTCTGCTAATGCAGCGATGGCCGCCGCTAGAATCAAGACGATCTTCATAAACTGAGGACCATGAAGGCTCTCCACTTGGTGCAACACACCACTCGCTCACGCCGCAAAATCATCGACGTTCCCCAGTCTAAGGTCGATTCGTATCCTTGCCAATGCGACCAATCGACGCAGCTAATCGCGGTCGATCCGAGTCTGGTCAGCGGAGTGAAATCGTGATATTGCGACAATACATAGGCATTGGACACGATGGTGGACCTCATACAGCGCGTGATCAAATGAGATAATCCATCTCTCTCGATGCGCTCATGATCAATCATTGCCCTCACGTTTTGCGTCTGACTGGAACAACCTTATGAGTATGCCTCAACGTCGGGTCCACGATTACCGCTACGCGCACCGAACTCAACAGCCGGGACAGCGAACCACAATACCCTTCACCGCGGTTCTGGCCCGGGGTCCGGTTTCTCCGCCGCGTACCGCACAACTCTTACCGGGCGCGGAGCAAAATCAGGTTGTGCCACGGGCTCTTCGTAACGCAGTGCCCTTAAACCTTGATAGGCGTGCGGCAGTTCCCCGGGTCTGCAAAGGGACCCACCGATCTTCAAGGTTTCCAGCGCATCTGTGTGAAATGCTTCCTCCACCAGGAGGCCGCCCGGCTTCAGCGCTTTCTCGACTTGGCGCACCAGTTGGCTACAGCCCGCATACGACAACACAATAAGATCCCAACGGTTCTCGCCGAAATCGAATTGCTCCATCGTCGTGATCTCTGTGTGAAGTGTCAGCCCGAGCCGGTCAGCCGTCGCCCTGGCCGCGACAACCGCTTGGTCGGCTGGATCGAAGCCTGTTGTGTCCCAGCCGTGCTGCGCCAGCCAAATAGCATTCCGCCCTTGCCCCATCGCCACATCGAGGGCTTTGCCGTGCTTTCTGCCCTTTACCACCTCGACAAGAAAAGCGTTCGGCTGGGAATTGAACCACTCCGGCCGTTCCGCGATCAGACGTTTGTTCCAGAATTCGGCATCTTCGACGGCTCCTCTTTTCTTCAACAGAGCCACTTGCTTGTCTGTTTCGGCCGCGCTGAAGCCGCCGTCTTTCAGCCACGCGGCGAACGTCGTGAGAACCGTCTCCTGCTGAAATTGCGAACCCTGCCCGAACGATCCTCGCTCGTCGGTTGACAGGCTGGAAAACCAGAACCGGAAGCGCTCGAATGTTCGCTGGTCCTCGGGAAGAAGGCTGATTCTGCGTTCATTTTCGGCTCTCGATACGTCTTGGCCTGCTCCAGACCGCGCCACCCACAACGGGACCACCAGAGTCGCCACCGCAATCCGAGTCAATGTGCCTTTTAGCATTTCTGCTCCTTGGGCCAGAAAGTCTGAGCCTCACCTTAGCCTGCAACTCGCAATTCACATTTTTCAATGCGGCAAATTGCCGCACTCCGAGTTGTCACGTTGTAGGTATGGGCGATGGAGAAAACTCTTCCGACGCGAGTCTTGGTGGGGCGCCTACGCCGATTCGCCCGTCGTGAGTTCACTCAAAGCGGGTCAATGGTTGGACGCTCTTCGTGCAAGGAAAGCGCGCTTTCGCGAGCAACTGTCGGACCCTCGTGACTCAAGGCCATATTGGTCAGTCCCAACAGTCGGTGTCCGACGGACGCGAGCTCCTGTAAAACAGGAGCAGAACAGAACAGTTTTCGTTAGCCGCATAGAGTTAGGGGCGGTTCACGTCGAAGAACAGGGAGGAACAGCGGACTCTCGAGTGACGCGGTCCGTCAAAGCCATGCCCGGAGCCAGAGCCTAGTGACGGGGCGAGCGGGATCTGGCTGTCGCAGCGACCCGTTCCCGGCCTTGGCCATGTCCCGGCCTCGCTGTGGCTCGAACCTCCCTCTGGTCTCAAGGGCCGGATACTCGCTCGGCACGGTGCTTCAGGCGTGACGGACCCTGATTTCGGATGTGCCAGAAGAGATCCAACGGATCGCCATTCGAGTCTCCCAGCTACGGATGGCGCAGCATCACAGCCGAACCGAAACGGCGTGGAAGAACTCAGTGCTTCATCTTGTAGGTGCCATCTGGGAGCTTCTCACGATACTGCGAATGGCATCCTTGGCAGGTGCCGCCGATCGCTTTAAGCTCGTCCGACGCCTTGTCCCAATCTCCGCCGTTCGCCGCCGCGATCAGGTCCATCGAAGCTTTGTGCGCCGTTTTTGCGAAATTCACGCCATCGGTGAGATGATCCTCTTCAAAGTGAGCTTGCACCTTTACGAACGCGTCGGCCATCTTCTGCGCATTCGCCGAAGTCTCGCTCGCGTTTTTTTCCATTACCGATTTCCGCAGGGCACCGTTGGCCGCTGCCACTGTCTTCATGAACGGTTGTAGGTGTGGTGCTTGTGCTTGGGCGACTGCTATGCCGAGCAGCAACGCCGCACATCCCGCCATTACAAACATAATCTTTCGCATGAACGCTCCTTGGTACTCGAATCGATTGTTACCTGCGCAACCACATACTCTGGGATTTCCATTTTGGCGTTTCCGCACTGAAGCAATTGTACACCCTGACTGCCATCTCGCTCGGTTTGGACCTTCTGCGGTTCGCCTGCCCATGCGCAATCTGAATGCACAGCGTATCTCCGGCTGACAGGTGTCTGAAAGTTATGCCTCGCGACGGCAGCATTCGCCACCGCCGCGATGGCTCGGGAGGCGCACCGCAAGCTAAAGGTATAGAGTCCCACGGTGTTGGCCTTGTTTGTCTCCACATATCAAACACCAAAACGCTTCCTACGGGAATGCGGTAAATTGCCGCACCCCCGAGCAAACCTCATAAGCACAACCCGCATATCCCGCTAAGTAACTGCGACGATTTGCGGATCCGGCCTTGAACAACTAATTTCGGATTCGGGCGGATCTATGGCGCTCCGCTGGGATAGGGTGCGCTGGCGTCGGTACGGTTCCAGTTCGGCCGAAGCGGCTGTCATTGGTGGCGATCCTGTGCATCTAGGGTCTCCTCGCAAATACCAGCACAAGCGCTTAATTCGGTCACTAGTCGCAAAATTAAGCCCGCAGACTGAACTATTGGTCGTCGGGACGGCAGCAGGCGGGGAGGCAAAAGGTTCACCCGTACACCACCGCCGCGACCAGTGGGAGACTGATCACCGCGGGAATAATGCAGTAATAACAGCCTCTTGCCTTTATCTATCAAACCTCAAAACCCGCGACGACGAAATGTGGCAAATTGTCGCAGGGATTTCGAAGAGAAGCGATGGTGTCTGTTCGCTTTTGTCAACGTATGGGAGGATACTTCGCGAGTTTGCGCTGCAGGGAGCGGCGGTGGATTCCTAGGAGCCTCGCGGCCTGAGAGACGTTTCCGCCGCAGTCGGCCATCACCCGCTGCATATGCTCCCACTCAACTCTCGCAAGGCTGGGAACCATCGCTGGGATTTCCTGTGATTCCTCAGTGACTGAGCGTAGAGTTTCATAGGCCGCTAAGACCTGCTCGGCATCCGCGGGTTTGCTCATATAATGATCGGCTCCTCGCTTCATCGCCGAAATAGTCGTGGGAATGCTGCCATAGCCGGTCAACACAATGATTGCCATCGAGGAATCGATGGCGCGCAATTGTTGGACTAGATCGAGGCCGCTCATACCCGGCATTTTCAGATCCACGAGCACCAAGTCGGGGCTCCGCTCGCGAGCGATCGCTAACGCTTCTTCTCCGCTAGATGCGTTGCTTACATCCCAGTTTCGCTGGGCCAGGGCCCGGCACAATCGACCACGAAAAACGTCATCGTCATCGACTATGAGAACTAGGGGCTTGTCGTCAGACGGCGGCATACATATCGTCGGGCGAGGCATTCAGAGGTAGATCCAGCCTCGCTGTCGTGCCCTTCCCAGGAGCCGACTCGAACGACAAGTCTCCGCCCAATCGTTCAGCGAACGTCCGAACAAGGAATGTGCCCAGCCCCATCCCTTTTCCAGGTGCCTTGGTAGTGAAGAATGGCTCAGCGATCCGTCGCAGTATGTGGTCCGGCATTCCCTCGCCGCAATCAGCAACCGAAAACGTAATCAACGAATCGCTGCGCTCGGCGCGAATCACTATGTTCCCGTCCGGAGCATTGGCGTCGAGCGCATTCTTAATTAAAGCGGCAAGCGAGTGGGTAGTGGCCTGCACCGGCAAAACCACAGCCAGGCCCTCGTCCGGTACGTTTAGGCGAAGAGAGGCACGCTGCGATTCGGAAAACAGCAGAAGTGTTTCGTCCAGAAGTTCGGTTAGCAGAATCTTTCGCGGTGCTTCGCCCATTGGTTCGGCGCCTTCGACGCTCATCCGTTGGAGGATCAAACGGCAGCGCTCGACTTCCGAGCGAATCAGCCTGGCGTCTTCGCGGATATCGTCGCCATCCGGTAGCTGGGCTGCAATGCGTTCCAACTCTCGCGAGACTACTGCGATGGTGCCGAGCGGGGTCCCCAGTTCGTGCGCCGCGCCAGCAGCGAGGGTCGCCAAAGATGCCAGCCGCTCGTTCTTGGCGATCTGTTCCTGGAGAGTCAGAACTTGATGCTCCCGCTCTCGAAGGTCGTCCGAGACTTTTCCTGTGAAGAATGCGATTAGGCCGGCGGCAACAACGAAGGCAACCCACATCCCAATCAAATGGGGCGACAATCCTTGAATATCGTGATGGGTTTCAAACGCGGGAGCGGGAACATGGAACGGGAATAGCAGCCCGAAACAGCAGGTCGACATCACGCCCAACGCCCATGTCCACGTCTTGTTGAGCACTACCGCGGAAAGTGTGATTTGAACTAAGTAAAGCAGGCTGAACGGGTTAGTCGCCCCACCCGTTAGCCCGAGCATCACTGTCAAGCAAAGGGTATCGAGCATGAATATCGCGCCGAGTGTTGCCTGAGGAAAGCGAGTCGCCACCTGCGGCTTCCGGGAGAGTAGGAGATTGGTCCCAACCACGACGGATAGAATCGCGAACATCCAGAACATCGGGATCGTCAAATGGAATGCGAACGACATTCCGAGAATAATGGCCGCCTCGCCGCAAGCTATGCCGTAGCGCAAACGAACCACCCATGGAAGGGCCAGATTAGGCGCTAAATCTCTGCCTAAAGTCGTGGGGGCACTCGAAAAAGTGGGCCTGGAACCCGGGCTTCCACCCCTGTCTTGGGTTCGAATCATCTAATCAAATACCTTGCTTCTCATCCTAGCTCGATGAAAGAACTGCGGCCAGGAGTGCGACAATTTGCCGCAGGACGCGAATTACGGTCTTTGGGAAGTACTAGGAGACTCCGCGGTTGCTGTCTTGCTACTGCCCTGGCCGAAGCGGCCAGAGGTGCATACATCTGTTTCATCTGCGTAAGCACATTAGATGGAGCGGTTTCAGGAGTGCCTGTGTGAAAGGGTGGCTGGGGATCGTATTCCAGCGTTAGCTCCAGAGCCTGGGCGTATTCCAGTCCGCGCAGCCGGCCAGCGATTCGTAGTCCGAAATCGATCCCGGCCGTGATACCCGCAGATGTGATTCGATTGCGGTCCTCGACGACTCGTTGGTGTACCGGCTCGGCACCGAAGTCAGCTAGGACATCTCGGACTGACCAGTGAGAGGTCGCTTTGTAGCCACGCAGCAATCCGGCGGCAGCTAGGACCAGCGACCCGGAACATACACTTGTCACCCACTGCGCAGTCTTTGCTCGATCGGCGAGAAATGCCAACGTCGCCGCGTCCTTCATTAGGTTGATGGTTCCAATTCCACCGCCCGGCACGAACAGGATGTCCACTGCGTCAGGGCACTCCGCGAAGGTTTTGGTGGGCTTGATCGGCACTCCAGTGTCACTTGTCACAACGTCCATCGTCTTGGCGACCAGGTGAACGTTGCACCCCATTAGGTATCCGAACACCTGCTGCGGACCGATGAGATCGAGTGCCGTCATGCCCGGATAAATCAGCATCGCGATTTCTTCTGGCTTAGCAGGCATCGGGTGATTCATTTCGGCAGGTTTCGCCCCGGTTTGTGCTTGCGTCGTTCCTGCGCTTGCTATCACGGTGCTGAAGGTAGTAAGGGTGCTTGCAAACTCGCGTCTGTTCATTGGGCCTCGCTCTGTGGTTTCAATACCTCAGTAGTATTGTCGACGAGCGATTGCGAAGACAATGCGGCAAATTGTCACAGTCGATTCGGTCCGATAGATCTGGTGGGGGGTGGGGAAGCCAATGTAGCGCGTCAACAACCACGGACCAGCTGGTCCGGATCCGGTCGAAGACCCGCTATTGGACAGAGAGCTGCCGGACCGAACGCTGCTTCACGGCGCGCGCAGGTGCCGCAGTACGCACGCCGAGCATTCATTCAGAGGATAACTTCAACGTCAAGCCAACGTAGAAGGACCGGCCGCTTCCCGGCATTGGGATGCCCCATGGAATGGACGACATTGTTGCGCCCTGGCCAACGTAGGTTCCACCCAAGGGCAAGGCGTAGAACTTGTTCAACACGTTGTCCAACCCGAGATCGAGGCGAGCGCGCTTCAGTTCGTAGCTGGTCCGGAGATTCATCAGGCCATAGCCGCCCGTTCTGATCTCGTTGCGGACTTGAGACACCAGCCGCTTTCCATCTACCAACTCTTCTTCAAAGTAGTTGTTCCACTTGCCCTTGGTGTGTATGATGTTGAACCTGCCGTTGACCGGCATAATGTTGTACAGGTTGTCGCCGGTGACCTCGTCCTTGCCCCGGACCGCGTTGAAGAGACCCGTTGCGCGGAAACTGCCCAAGCGTGTCTCCTGGCGCGGCGAGCGAATGCTCAGATCGACGCCGTCCAACCGGGCATTCTGATTCACAAATTGCAGATAGACAAATCCTGCGGTGGCAGTGGTATTTGTCACGATGGCGGCCGACGCGCCGCACACCGTAATGGGACAACGTTGGGCGTTGATGAAGTCGTGCCCATAGGTGACAAACGGCGTCACGGTAATTCCCCATGAGTCGTTCGCGGCTCCGTGCCAACGAACCGTTCCGCTGACTGTCTGAGCTATCTCTGGCCTCAGTTCGAGGTTACCCACGTAGTAGTTGCCGTCGCCGGCAAAGTTCACCATCTCCATCACCATCCGATTCGTCGACCACGCGTACCGTTCGTAAAGGTTGGGAGAGTGAGTTTTTCGGGCATATCCTCCTTCGAAGTCGAGATTCGCGGAGGCCGAGAATCGGGCGATGGCGGTCACATCGAAGTTATGGTCGGTGCGCTGGCGATCGGCGGCATTGAATGTAGTGGCAGGGTAGAGCGGAGCGCCGTTGTACATCATCCCGTCGTTGTAGCCCTGCACAGGACCCGTATTCATTAGGACGGTGTCACTCCGGCCTCCCAGCAAGGTGGTCCACCTCTTCGTCCACCGCCTCTCCCATTCGGCGAAAACGCCTATGCGATCGCGTTGGCCGTTGCGGATATTGACAAACGCGTTGGGCGCCATTCCGCTCGATGTAATGCCGGCAGGCAGGACCGACGGAGACGGCGGCCACCAGTCGTTCAAACGATACCTCTGGGCTTCGAGGCCCACATTGAGAGTGTCGCGGTTGGACAGCGAGATATTCGCCATGGTCTCACCACCCACGTTCAGTCCCTTCGTGTCCATCGGCATTCCTGGCGCTAATACAGTCGCGGCACTGCCGTAGAAGAACTCTTTATCGTCGCCAAAATCCATCCGGTGGCGGGTGAAGTCTCCATACACGCGGGATTCGAGGATTCCCCAATGAAATTGGATGACGTGCCGCAGATTCACGCTCCCGTTGTCGTTCAACGTCATGTCCATGCGTTGGTTCGGGAACCCCTGATAGGGAATATTCTGGAACCCCAAATCGAGCGCCAGCAATTGGTTCTTGTGTCGCATAGCCAGATCGAGGGCATGGTTCTGCGATTCATATCTGGAAGACCCGACGACATTTCCTGGCAGCCAGCCTCGGTCGACTGCTGCCAGTCCCGGAGCCTCAAAGTTCGCAGCAGCGCTATAGTCGCCTGAGCGCGACACAGAGCCGGCGTACCTCAGGCTTAGTGCTTCGCTGGCGATGGAGAAGCTGAGGTGGGCGCCAAACGCGCCGCCATTGGAGCGGTAAAAGGTCCCCGCTTCACCCCCCAGGAAGGTTCTGCTGCCGGTCCCGGCAAACTCGGGAGCCGGCGAGTCAACCGCAATCGTGCCGCCGACGCTGTCGCCGCCGGCGCTGACCGGTGTAATGCCAGCGAACACCTTGATAGCGCCTACGTTGGTTGGGTCGATATAAGAAAGCGGAGGGTTCATATGATTGGCGCAAGCCGAGACCAGATCCATACCATTGACCAAAATCCGAATACGGTCGTCTTCCATTCCGTGAATCACGGGCAAGCTGGAGACGCCACCGTTGCCGTACAGGCTCAATCCGGGAATGCCGGCGAGCAGCGACGCGGTATCACTTGATCTAGCTACATTCGGGCTCAGAATTTCTTGACCCGCGACGATGTCGGATTCGGCCACCACGTTCACCACGGTTTTGACCTCGGTTATGCTCAAACGGAATGAGACGGTTGTCTCTGCTCCCGCGTTGACCTCTATGTCCTTGCGGGTAACGGCTGCAAAGTGGGAGGCGATCGCGGAAACCTCGTAGTGGCCAGCCGGAACGAGGTCGAATTGATATCGTCCGCTCTCGTCAGTAGTGGTATCGGAGACGATCCCGGTGGGAAGCGCTCGAAGGCGGATTTGTGCACCCGCCACAACTCCTTCGCTCGGATCAACCACAGTGCCAGCGACCCGGCCGGTCCCGGAAGCAGCGAACAGTGCAGCACAGGCCCCGATTAGGATCGCGACCAAACAGAAGAACCGCAGCGCGAGAGTGAAACACGTTTTAGCGGCGGAGTCACTAACGTCGCTTGGTCCGCTGAAAGGGTTGCTAGCAGTGGTGGGAAGCGAACAATGACTGCTTTTCATAGTCGACTCCTTCGTAGTCAACTCCAGATCTTGACCCTCACGCCGTGCACGCGCCGTGTGGGAGCATACGCACGAGGCCGGATGTGACCGCGGTAGATCGGAGCGCGCCACAAGTCGTGCGCGGGATCGCGCACAATTTGTGCGCAATTTGCCCCGCCGGCCCAACAACTCGGCAAGAATTCTCCAGAAAAACCAACCATTAGCTGATGCCTCGGCGATCGCTCTATGCAGATCGAGCGCCAGCAGGGTATGTTCCGACTGCGTCAAATTGTCGCACTGGCATCGAACGAACCAGCGCTTCAATGTAGTTGTGGGCCAAGCAGAATGAGGATTCTAAGGCAGGGCGGCGCGGGGGCGCTTAGCCTTTTCGAGGATGTCGCTGGTTGGTCCGATGGCGATCATCAGTTCCTCGTCGTTCCCGAGGACACCGCGCCGCAAACATTTCTGGACGAGATAGCCGAAGAAGCGTTCGCCATATTCCGTTAGGAGCCGCCGGAGGTGCACCCGGAAGCGCCGATGCAGTTTCAGCCACCTCCGCACCTTCAGTCGCTCGTGGGTAGCGCAGTAGTCAACAATCAGGTGCATCGGCCGGCGTCAGGCAATCGATCACTCCCAGAAACCACAGCCAATTCCTGACGCACTACACTGATGCCCCTGGCGGCCATCGCGCACTGAGATCACGCTGCCATCCGGCACATCGAGAGCGGCGAACAGCGTTCCCGTATGAAGACCGACTCAGTCATCACGCGTTAGTATGTCTGACGCACTACGCTAATGCGAACGAGATCAGGTGCTGCCAACCACATCTCGCGGCCTAGCTGGCATCACGCTGAGGTCTTCCGGCAATCGGCTGCGCAGGCCTTGCAAGCGTCGCCACAGGCTTTGCAAACGCTGTACTTGTCGTAAAATTTGCGGCACTCGCCTTCGCAGTTCATGCATACGTCCGCGACAGTCTTTGCGAATGCTGGTGTGAACTTCGAGTTGATGGCGGCGAGACTCTGCAATGCACTGCATGCGGCGATTAATTGCACGATGGAATCCGCGCAGGCCGCCATGCTCGTGTCCTTCATCGCCATCATGCCGAGACAATGCCGCAGACAGTCTTGGCCAGTGGACACGCATTTGGCGCTCGATTCTTCAAGAGCTTTGTACTTCGGCGGATGCATTTCGCCGGACGGCTGAGCATCGCTTTCTTTGCTGGCGCCGATTACGGCAGCGGCTCCAAGAGCGGCGACGAGTTCTCTACGTTTCATACGAGCCTCCTTGGCTGTGAATTGGGCTATCTCTGATGTAATCCAACTGTGCCGACTGCGTCAATCCACACTGGCCCCTGACCGCTAAAGATAGCACCAAGAGCACACCGTAAGCCTAGACGCGAGGTCGGATAAATTCCATGCTTGTCCCCCTGCGCCCATCAATCCCAGCTGCGACAATTTGCCGCATTGTCAAGCGGACCCGCCTCGAGTTTAATGGTGCGATGGGCAAAGTCCTGGGAATTGCGCTTGTGGTGTGCCTGGCCTGCTTGCACCAGCGAACGCCGGCCCAGGAAATGGGGAGTCTGTCCGAAATGGTGATGGATTCTCCGAATCTGCCGTAGGTTAAGCGGCTCGCCCCGAAAGAAGTGAAACAATTGCAATGAGAGGTGCCCTGTGAGCGTGAAATACAATCTGACGGTTGTCTTCCTGGCTGTCGCCGCGATAGTTGCCGGCCAGTCCCAAGAGCGAGAGAAATCGCATGCCGATCACATGGAGCATCACTTCGATCCAAAAGAATCGGCAAAGAGTTTCGACGATCCCGCGCGCGACACGTGGCAGATGCCAGATCGCGTCATCGCGGCTCTAAGCCTCAAGCCTGGGCAGAGCGTAGCCGACATCGGTGCAGGGACCGGATATTTCTCGGTACGCCTGGCAAAATCGCCGTCCGCCCCCACGGTCTATGCGGCGGACATTGAGCCCTCAATGGTGGAATATCTTCGAGATCGCGCGGCGAAAGAAGGACTGAAAAACGTGGTCGCGGTCCAAGCGGCGGCGGATACGCCGAATCTTCCGGAGCCGGTGGATGTGGTTTTGATCGTAGACACGTATCATCACATCGGAAACCGTGAGATTTATTTCCGAAAGCTCGCCAAATCGCTCAAGCCAGGCGGAAGAGTAGCAATCATCGATTTCAAACCCGACTCACCGCAAGGTCCCCCCAAGGAATTTCGTTTCCCAGTGGAAAAGTTCAAGGCCGAGATGAGCAAAGCGGGTTATCGTCTATCGGCCCAGCACGAATTTCTGCCCCGACAGAACTTTCTGATTTTCGAAGTCGCGAAGCGCTAGCGCGAATACGCCCTCACAAAGTCACAGAACATGGTCGGCCCAGCTAAAAGCGTAGTAGATACGCGGACTAGCCTGCGACAAAATGCCGCATCTCTCACCGGCAGAATGCGGCAATTTACCGCATCCGTCCTCAGCTAATCGACTTCTATACTTGACCTCACCCGGGCGTAGACGCCAATAACAAAACCAAAAGGAACCTGTGAAAGAACATCTTCTTCTGACTTTAACTCTCGTCATCGCGCAGCTTGCCGGCGCTCAATCCACTTCCAGTCTTCGGTCTCTCACTGGGACAGTAGTTGATGCACAAGGGCGCGGGATTGGTATGGCGGTTGTGTCCTTTACGAAAGAAGGGTCGTCTGGCTCAACGGAATCCGCGACCGACGCGGCTGGCCATTTCACGTTCGCCAACCTTCAGCCCGGACATTATAACGTGGTCGCCTCAGCCAACGGATTCCAGAGACTGACAAAAGCTGTCGATGTCACCCACGAAGCCAACTCTGAGCTGGACTTCAGGCTGGACGTGGCCCCGGTGCAATCGACGGTAACTGTGCATGGCGAGCAGGAAGGGATTGTCGTGCCAACTTCCAGTGCGGGCAGCCTGACGCCCATCTCGATTATGGACCTGCCGCAGTCCGTGCAGGTAGTAAACCGCGAACTGCTCGACGAACAAAAGACTTTTCAATACGCAGACGCTATCACCTATCTGACAGGTGTGCAGCGAGCTTACACCGCGATCGCGGGCGCGGTCGGCAACGAGGTTGCGATGCGCGGATTCAACCTCGATTTCAACAATAATTATCTCCGCGATGGCTTCAAATATTATGGCCTGTCGCTCTCGGATACGGCGGATATCGAGCAGGTGGAGGTGGTGAAAGGACCGGCTTCAGCGCTCTATGGAACCGCGGAGGCGGGAGGGATCGTGAATCTCATCACCAAGAAGCCGACCGATACGCCCTTCGTCTCGCTGTCCATGACCGGCGGCAGCTATCAATACCTCAGACCGGACTTCGATGTTTCCGGCCCCATGAACGCGCACAAGACTTTCTTCTACCGCCTGAATGGCGTCTACCAGAACGCGGATAGCTTCCGCAAGTATGTCAACTCGGCCGAATACTTCATTGCACCTTATTTCCTGTGGAAACCGAATGCCTCCACCAGCTTGGCATTTCTAGGCGAGTTCATCAATGTAAACCGGGTTTCCGATTACGGCACCGTGCTGTTGGGCGATCGCCCTGCCCCTGTTTCGGTCTCAACCAACTACACCGAACCGTGGAACAACGAACAAGACCGCGATCGCCAGGCCGGTTACCGATTCAGTCATGCTTTTAACGCGAACTGGACGCTAAACAACGGCTTTCAAGTCTCACGTACCAACGCCCGCTATTTTGAGGTCTACACGACTGGCCCCGATGCCGCCGACCCCACTCAATTGACCCGCCTCTCAGATGCGTTCTATTTTCCGACGCTCTACAGGTACTCCCAAACCAACCTTCTGGGAATTATCAAGACCGGCGCCATCACGCACCACATCGCCATTGGCTTTGAAGCCGGTTGGGTGACCCAGTCATCCGAAGGGCCAGGCGGGTACGCCCCGAATGTCAGCGTGCTGAACCCGATAGTCGGCACGGATTTTACCGAAGCGAGCGCCGCCGCAGCCCTGAAGAACCCCTACTTCTCTCTCGACTATCAATCCGTCTACCGCAATCAGTCGGGATATGCGCAGGATCAGGTGGATCTTGGACGACACTGGAAAGCGATCGTAGGGTTTCGTACAGAGCGCTACTTCCAGGACTCTATCACGCAATCGACCAATACACACCAGACCAGGACGGACGTCCCCGTGACTCCGCGAGCTGGCCTGGTCTACGAGCCGACAACCTGGATTTCGATTTACGGCAGCTATATCCGGTCCTTCATTCCATCCCCTCCGGGCGCCATCAGCGCAGCCGGCAGGCAGTTTTCGCCAGAGCACGACCGTCAATGGGAGGCCGGCGTTAAGGTCGCTCCCGGCTCAGGAAGAATGAGCGCTACGCTTGCGTTTTTCGATATACAGAAGAATAATGTAGTTGCGACAGACCCGAATAATCCGATCTTCTCCGTGCAGAATGGGCAGGAACGAAGCAAAGGTGTGGAGTTCGAGTTTCAGGGCAGCCCCGTCCGCGGGTTAAACCTGCTGACGTCGTACGCTTTTATTCAGGCACAAGTAACGCAGTCGACGGAATACCCGGTTGGAGCGGGGCTTCCCAACGCGCCACGAAACAGCGGGGCTATGTGGGCGAATTATCAGGCCCCCGAAGGGATGTTGCGGCACTTCGGCGTGAGCGCTGGCGTCGTCGCGACAACCGCTCGGGAGGAAAACTTCTACAATACGGCTTTACTACCTGGCTACGCGCGCCTGGATGTCGGCGCATACTATGATTTCAGTAAGGGTGATCGACAGAGGATGCGGCTGAGTTTCAACATCCAGAACGCGCTGGACAGAACGTATTATCTTGCCAGCAATGGGGGGGCGGATCAGATCAGGCCCGGGTCGCCTCTAGCCGCATTGGCCGGTCTAAGGTGGACATGGCGGTGAACTACGCGCGCATTCGGATGCTGTCAAAGGCCGCATGGCTGGCCGCCGTCTTGTCCCTTGCCGCATGCCGTCAGTCGCCATTGTCCATCAGCGTACAGGTTGAACGCTCTCCCGTGGCGGGTGCGGGCGTTGTTCCGCAGCTAACTCGGCTTCACGATGGGCGAATTTTGCTGAGCTGGCAAAAGCCGTTGCCGGCCGGCGGCTATTCGTTTGAAATGGCCGTTCGAGAAGCGAGTGAATGGTCGGGCACCCGCACAATCTCTAGCGGCCCAAATCTAAGCATGTTCACAGCGGATTTGCCGGCCGTTGCTGAGCTGCCAGGCGGCAGTCTTCTCGCGTATTGGGAGTTGAAGGATGCGCGCGATGGCGATCCCTATGCGACCACGATTCAAACCGCGATATCAACGGACGAAGGAAGAACGTGGAGCAAAGCGACGCAACCCTATGGCGAAGCGTTCTCCGGCCAGCATAGCTTTCTTTCCTGGTTTCCTTCGAAGGACGGTATCGGCCTGCTATGGCTGGATGCGAATGAACGGTCCAAAGCCCGTTATGCATCCGTAGCGAGCGGATCGCCGAAAGCCGATTCGAACTTGGGTTCGATCGGACTGCGTTACGCGGCGTTGAATCTGAAAGGCGAGGTTACTCGCGAAGCATTTGTTGATCCGATCACCTGTGAGTGTTGCCCCACCAGTGCGGCAGTGACGGCGCAGGGACCCGTCGTGGTGTATCGCGGTCGCCAGGAGCCGCCTGGAATGCGGCCCTCCGAAGTGCGGTCGGACAAGCCGACTGTGCGCGACATTTATCTTACACGCCTGGATGCGAACGGATGGACGAAACCCCACGTCGTTCATAACGACAACTGGGTGATCAATGCTTGTCCCGACAACGGGCCGGCGGTTGACGCGATCGCGAATCATCTTGCGGTCGCCTGGTGGACGCGCTCGAATGACGATCCCAAAGTTCAGGTCGCGTTCTCGAAGGACTCCGGGGACACATTCGGTCAAGCCGTCCGGGTAGATTCCGGAAAGGGAGAGGGGCAAGTCACGCTTGCTCTCTTGCAGGACGGGAAAGCTGCCATCGTAGGATTTCTCGAAGAAGGTCAGACTTGGGCCAGATACGTAACAGCCGCAGGTAGCATGTCGCCAGCAGTCTCGCTCGGCGCTTCACCTAGGCATTCGCGGCTTCCAAAATGGATCGCGGACGGGAACCGGAGCGTAGTCGCTGTCTGGACCACAAAGCAGAATGAGCTTCCGCGGGTGAACGTTGCACGGATTAGTTGGTGAGCGGCGCGCGTCTTGTGTGTCATTAAACAGGCCGCCCGGGTTCAATATCGTATCTGGAATTCCATCATGGCGTTAATCGGCGAACCGGGGAAAATGCTGTTCGGGGTGTATTGCGGATAATCCGCAGTCGTTCCGTTTTGTCCGGCACTCTTCCAAAACTTTTTTTGATCGCCCGGCACTTCCGAACCCGAACCTGAAAAAGTAACTGACGGATAGGCCGCCAGCAGGCACACTATGTCTCTTTGATCGGCTACGGATCGGAAAATCTCGGTCGGGACGGCTCGGATCAAACTTGCAGAAACGTCCGCAGTAAGAGATTCGCAAGACTCAGCACGAGCGCGCCCATCCGGAAGAAAGCCCTTTATCTTGAAACCAGGCACAAGAGCGGCCGTGAGTCTTAACATGAGCGCGTTGATGACCCACCAGAACAATTATCCCCGGTCACCTCATCTATCGCCGGCTCAGCGATAGTGGCTCCTGGTTCAGAGGGGTTCTCGCCGAAAGAGATCTAGAGATCGATTTGGCGGGTGTCAAGAACCTGGCCGTGCTCGCACACCCCGCGCCGGAATTCAATTACACGACGCTGATCGTCTCTCGCGCACCTTCGGAGCGTCTAGCCGACGCCGATCCACGGGAAGTCGCCCTTGCGCTAGGCACCGCCATTCAGCGCTTGGTAGTGAGCCTCGGCGGCCAGCCGGCCTACAAAATCCTAGCTCGGGGATTGGGGGCCGGTCATCTGCATTTGGAGATTGTGCCCCGAAGCACCAATGTGAAAGGCGGTGCCGAATTGGCCGCCGGTAGCGCAACAATCGATGTAGACCCCAAACTCGCCAGGGACGCTCTAGCTGCCAACGCTTGAGAGCGGATCGAAGGAGGTCAAGACCGTGTGTTGTCTGATCCATTTCCGGCAGAGGCTGTCGTTGCGGAACTGCGGCAAGCCCTTCCAGGGCCGCGACGAAGCCGCGTTGCGTAGCATCCTGACTGTCCTTCTGACCCGACGATTTCCCAACGGCTTTGTCTCTTCCGACGCCCTCTTTAACGATCCCTCCGGTCTTCCGCTGGCCGAACAGGAATGGCTACCCCGTAGCCGCTTCGAGCCGGGCGATCTCATCATCCGCACCACGCGCTTCGGTATGGACGACTGGCACGTTCGCCACGCACGCCGCAGGCGCAAAGTCGAGATGTCCGGAAACTACCTTGAGCGCTGCTTCGTCAGCGATTGGCGCCAGCACTTCAGCCATCTGAGCTGTTGTTGGATCCACCACATTACGTTAATATCATCCGGCTTCCAAGGATGGGGCAATCGAACCAAAAAGGCTCTGCGCTCGATGAACGCGCAGATTGAATTCTCGATTGAAGTTATGCTCCGCCTGAGCAATCCTTCGGGCATAGCGTCGCCATGCATCATCTGAAGTCTCGATCATCGGAACCTTCTGACATTTTCGGACTTATGGAGACCATTTGCATTGCCCAACTCGCCAGCGACTCGGACGTCAAGCTCAAGTGAAGGGTCCAGCTAAGCGCTAGGTCGAACGGTTGTATTGGAGTCGCCATAATGACAGTCTCATGGCGACAGGCGCACCATTTTCGGAAACCACAGCGCCTTTACCCAGCATCGCCGGATCTTTCGTGACGCGCTGAATTTCTGGAACGCGAGATTGCCTTGCCTGATCCGACTTGATCTCAGAAGTGGAAGTGATACCGTAAGGAACCGTAGATTTCGCGCGGGTTGTTGAAATGGCTACCCGCAAAGCTGCTGTTGATATCGAACGGGAAGCGGGAATTCGAAATATTCAAGACGGTGAGGCCGACTTGCCAGCGCTCTGCGAAGGACTTGCTGAGGTACAGGTCGCCGGTCGTGTGCGAGGGAAGGTGATTGGGGCCATCACCCAGCAGCACGCCGGAACCGTAAACCATATTCCCGGAAAGATTCATTTGGCGAGGCAGGGTGAGCTGAAAGCCAGTCGTGAGGGTGACTCGCTGGTCATGATCGAGATAGCAATACGACACTGTACAGTCCGTCCCGTCGTCGGGCTGTCCGGCGCTTTCCAACAGCCCTCCCACCGGCTGTCCTCGATACTCGGCGGTCATATCCGCAAACGCCGCGTGGAGGCGGAGCCGCCGGGCGATCAGAGGCGAACGAAGGCTGGCCTGAATCCCCCAGATACGAGCCTGTGGAGTGGTCAGGGGAAGCAGGATATTCGAAGCGCCTAACACATCGTGATCCAGGAAATTTCGGGCGCTGGTCTGGAAATGCGTGGTATCCAGGACCCAGCCGCGGAACGGTATGGTTACTCCGAACTCCCTTTGAATGTCGCGCTCGCCCCTCAGCGGGGTGAAGCCGAAGTCGCCGGTAGCCGCCGCAAGCTTAAACACGGCGCCTCCCACGGTGTACAACGGCGGAGCTTGATAGTACGTGCCGTAGAAGCCTCGCAGAACCCAATGTATATTCGGGATTTCGATGGTGGCGCCCACTCTCGGGCTGACAGCGTCCTCACTCACCACACCCGCGAAGTGCGTCACCCGCACTCCAGCGTTGAGAGTAAGCCACTTCGTAGCCTTGAACTGGTCGTTCACGTATTCGGCGGCGAGCCCACCGGTAGGAATCGCGTCCACGGACGCAAACTGCGGCAGAGCCTGCGTGTTGTCCCTCAAGCTGAAGAGCAAATTGTTGTGCTGGTAGAAGGAATAGACTCCCGCAGTCAGATTGTGCCGGCCATGCACGTACTTCAACTCGACCTGAGCGCCGGCGTAGTTCGACGTGTTGCGAGAGTTAGCGACAAGCGGATCGGTTTTGTTGCCGATGTATTGGGCGTTGTTATTGCGGTAGAACGGAGAAACCGTTAACAGGGTGCTTGGATTGAATGTGTGCACCCAAGAAAACGTAGCAAAAGTATCCCTCTCCTGATCGATATCGCGAATGCCGAAATAGGTGTCCGACGTGGGATCTATATCGTTGGGATCCACTGGAATCTGAAAGCGATCATTCCGAAAACTCGCGGTCCAGGCGAACTGGTTAGCATCATTCAGGCGATAGTTCATCGCGGTAAAGAGCCCTTCGCCGCTTCCCACCGCATGCTCGATCTCCCGGACGGGCGGTTCCAGACCCAGGTCGGTTCGATTGCCTGTTGCGCTGACGTAGTAGGCGAACTTCGTGCTATGCGCGCCGAAATTGAGCTGATCGTTAGTCTGATGGAAGCTTCCATAGGTCAGGGTTA
This sequence comes from Bryobacteraceae bacterium, assembly GCA_035501355.1. Taxonomy (GTDB): domain Bacteria; phylum Acidobacteriota; class Terriglobia; order Bryobacterales; family Bryobacteraceae; genus Palsa-89. Next base: position 70,152 of record DATJWJ010000198.1, read on the forward strand.
GATCGCCATCGTTGTTATATTCAAAACCGGACCGCGTGAAGATGTTGATTTGCGCGAAGGTTCGATCTCCGCTTTGGGCCCCGTAGCCACCTTCGCTGACTTGGACTTCCTCGATGTCCTTCGGGTCGAGAGTTCGGCCGACGTTGCTGGACATGTTGGTGTTGGGAATCGGCACGCCATTGAGGATCCAATCGATTTGATGGCCTCCTCGGACGTGGAGATGGTCGTGCAACACGAAGGCGCCTGGCGCAGTCTCAGTGATGAATCGCAGGCTGCTCATTTGCTCCGCCCCGGGAAGTCCTTCCCGAATTTGTTCGCCGGAGACTACCGTCGGAGCAGAAGAGGCCTCGGCTGCCACTACTTCGCTGAGCGTCTCTGCTACCGTCACTTCGCTTGTAGCCGTACCGATCTTCAAAGTGATGTCGAGCGTCGGAGCGCTACCCACTAGAACCTGCACAGCCTGCTTGGTGGGTACGAAGCCGTCATGCTCGACGGTTAGCGTATACTCTCCCAGTGGAACCCCGTTTATAACAAACGCTCCAGTCGAGTCGCTTTGGGCGCTCTGCATCCAATCAGTGTGCGTCTCCTTCAAAGTCACTTTGGCGGCGGGAACTGCGGCGCCGCTTGGGTCTTTTACCCTTCCGCGCACCGCGCCTAATCCTTGCGCCCGGACGATCGGAGCTCCAATCACCAATAACGCGGTTAGCAGTCTGGCGGCTCTGTGAACAGCACTTGCCATAGATCCTCTTTGCGTGCCCGAAGTTCCTCCACGGGCATTTTTCTAGGCTAGAGGTCTGCCGGTTGGACAGGCTAGTTATCTTTTGGCCATTTTGGCCTGCTACCAGTAAGCTGTACCCACGCAGCCAATGTGCTGTCCGTCGCACTAATTGAACTCGAATCAGCCCCAATCGCCCTGCAACGTCGCGGACAAAAAGACTCGGAAGCACCGAGAACTCAC